>NZ_JANJUE010000074.1 GCF_024710765.1 Pseudoxanthomonas sp. | reverse complement strand
TCGAAGATCAGCCGGTGGCGTTGGCCCATCCGGAACACGCCGTCGATGCGCGGGACCAGTTCCTTGCCGCCGAAATCGAAGTCCTGCGAGAACCGCAGGTCCTGGCCCTGGAACGTGGTGCGCCCGCTGAGCACGCCATCGGCGTCCACGTCCATCGCGCCCAGTCGAAGGGTGAAGCGGTCCGCCTCCTGCGCGTGCGCTGGTGGCAGGCCGGCCGCGCCAAGTACGCACAGCAAGGGGAGGGAAGTCCGAAGTTTCATGCCCGTGTCTCCTGACGGTGAACAGGCTTTCCACCCTCGGCGCCATCCCGTGGACGCGGAGTGAAACCGCGATTATCGCCTCGTGAAAATACCGACCCCGGAAAGGGCGAAGCCCCGGGCCAGGAGCCTCGGGGCTTCTAAAAGGTCTGCTCGGAGCATCGGACGAGGAAGTTGGTCGCAGACCTTGCAAGGGGAACTGACCCAGGGCATTCGTCAAAGTTCCGCAAAAATTGCGATAAAAATATGAACAGGGGGCGGGCCGGCTGGACCCGGCCGCCGGCACTGGAAACGTTTACCGCCAGACACCGCGGCCCGGGGCATCCGCAGCCGCATATAGGCACAACTTTGCGACCTTCGGCGGTTGTCCCGCAAAACGCGCCCCTGCTATACTTTTGCGGCTCGGCGAGGCGCTCCCAGGCCTTGTTCCCGCCACACGAACCCCGTAGGACCTACCGTGCTGAATTCCGTCGCTGCGGGCCGGCGGCTGGCATTGCGCGCAACGGCTTTCCAGCTGGGTGCGGTGCTGCTGGTCGCGATGGCCTTCCTGCTCTGGGGAAAATCCCAGGCGCTGGCGGCCGCGGTAGGGGGGCTGGCGATGGTGGCAGGGGGATGGTTCGCCGCCCGGCTCGCATTCGGCGCCGGGGTTACCGGTGCCGGGACCGCGATGATGCGGTTGCTGGCCGGGATGTTGATCAAGTGGGTCACGGTTGTTGTGGTGCTGCTGCTGGGTATCGGAGTGTGGAAGCTTCCGCCTCTGGCCCTGATAGCCGGCACGCTGACCGGGATGGCGGCACAGGCGCTGGCGATGGCCAGGCTCCGATAAAGAATTCTTATTAGCAGGATCTAGGGCACATGGCGGGCGAGGAAACACTGACACCCACCGGTTATATCCAGCACCACCTCCACAACCTGACGTTCCAGGTTCAGGAAGGCGGGTTCTGGGCCATCCACATGGACACCATCATCACCTCGGTGCTGATGGGCCTGTTGATGGTCTTCATGTTCTGGCTGGCCACCCGCAAGGCGACCTCGGGCGTCCCGGGCAAATGGCAGGCCTTCGTCGAAATCATGCTCGAGTTCGTCGACAAGCAGGCGCGCGACACCTACCACGGCACCAGCAAGCTGGTGACGCCGATCGCGATCACGCTGTTCTTCTGGATCCTGTTGATGAACCTGCTGAAGATGATTCCGGCGGATTTCATCGCGCTCCCGCTGGAAATGCTGGGCGTTCCATACTGGAAGCCGGTCCCGACCGCGGACGTCAATGCCACCCTGGGCATGTCGATCAGCGTGTTCTTCCTGATGCTGTTCTTCGCGCTGCGCTCCAAGGGTCCGATCGGCTTCACCAAGGAATTCCTGACCGCGCCGTTCGGCAAGTGGATGCTGCCGTTCAACCTCATCCTCAACATCGTCGAATGGCTGAGCAAGCCGATCTCGCTGGCCATGCGACTGTTCGGCAACATGTTCGGCGGCGAGATCGTGTTCCTGCTGATCTGGGTGCTCGGCGGCGCCGGCATCGTCGGCGCGCTCGCGGGCGGCGCCTTCGGCCTCGGCTGGATGCTGTTCCACCTGCTGGTCATCCCGCTGCAGGCCTTCATCTTCATGATGCTGTCGATCGTGTACCTGAGCCTGTCGGAAGACAGCCACTGATTTCGTTTCACCCTTTGCACCTTAAACATTCCACCCTTTAGCAATTTAGTTCCGGAGAAAACCATGGAAACCGTTCTGACCACCCTCGCTCAAGTTCAGGCCTCCACCGTCCTCGCCATCGGCATCATGATCGGCCTGGCCGCTCTGGGCGCGGGTCTGGGCCTGGCCATCATGGCCGGCAAGTTCCTGGAATCTGCCGCGCGCCAGCCGGAACTGATCCCGGTCCTGCAGGTCCGCATGTTCATCACCGCCGGCCTGATCGACGCAGCGTTCATCATCAGCGTCGCCGTGGGCCTGCTGTTCGCCTTCGCCAACCCGCTGGCCACCGCGTTCACCGAGCAGCTGGCCAAGCTGGCCGGCGGCTGATCAGCGGTTTCTGAGTGCGGGCAACGGCCATCCGGATGCCCGCAACGAAGATAGAAGGGTGGGGAAACCGCGTGTTTCCCGCCCATCACCACTGGCAGAGCTAAACCCATGAACATCGGTCTGACCCTATTTGCCCAGGCGCTGGCGTTTGCCGGTTTGATCTGGATCATCGCGACCAAGATCTGGCCGCCGCTGCTGAACGCGATCGAAGAGCGTCAAAAGAAGATCGCCGAAGGCCTGGCTGCCGCGGATCGCAGCCAGCGCGAACTCGCGGTGGCCGAAGAGAAGGTCAACGAGGCCCTGAAGGAAGCCCGCGTCAAGGCGAACGAAATCATCGATCAGGCGCACGCCCGTGCCAACCAGATCGTCGATGCCGCCAAGAACGAGGCGATTGCCGAAGCCAACCGCCAGAAGGCGCTGGCCGAAGCCGAGATCGAGGCCGCCGCGACCCGCGCCCGCGAGGACCTGCGCAAGCAGGTGTCCACGCTGGCCGTGACCGGTGCCGAGAAGCTGCTGCGCCGCGAAATCGATGCCAACGCCCACAAGGCGCTGCTCGATGAACTGGCCGCAGAGATCTGACGGGACCGCTGAACGATGAGCCAGGCCCTAACCGTCGCCCGTCCCTACGCCCGCGCCGCGTTCGCCGCCGCGCGTGACGAAAGCGCCCTCGCCGCGTGGTCCGACGCGCTCGGCTTTGCCGCGCGCGTCGCCGCCGATCCGCGGGTCGCCGCCCTGCTGCCCAACCCGGAACTGCCGCAGGCCCAGGCGGTCGCGCTGCTGGCTCCGGAAGGCGCCAGCGAATCGTTCGCCCGCTTCCTGTCGCTGCTGGCCGAGGCCCATCGCCTGCCGCAGCTGCCGGAAGTCGCCGCGCTGTTCGAGGAACTGCGTGCCGAGGCCGAGCACATCGTCCGCGCCAAGGTCATCTCGGCGGTGGCCCTGCCGGCCGGCGAGCTGGACGCGATCAAGGTCGCGTTGAAGAAGCGCCTGGGTCGCGACGTCGTGGTGGAGACCGCCATCGACGAATCACTGATCGGCGGCGCGGTGATCGACGCGGGTGAAGTGGTCATCGACGGCTCGCTCAAGGGCAAGCTGTCGCGCCTGCAGACCGCGCTCACGCACTGCAAAGAACCTTAGGGTGGGCCTCGGCCCACCTAACTTGATGGTGGGCCGAGGCCCACCCTACAGGAAACCAAAATGGCTACCACGCTCAACCCCTCTGAAATCAGCGATCTGATCAAGAACCGCATCGAGAAGGTCAAGCTGGCCGCGGAGTCG
>NZ_JANJUE010000124.1 GCF_024710765.1 Pseudoxanthomonas sp. | reverse complement strand
GGCCACCAAGGCCGCCGAGGCCACGGTGTGCTACGACGCCGACCTGGCCCTTCTCGACCAGCGGCTGGCCCGTGGGTATCGCCAGGCGCTGGCCAATGCGGACCAGGCGGACGCCCTGCGCTCGTCGCAGATGCGTTGGCTGAGGGACCGACGCGACGCTTGCGAGGACGACACCGACTGCCTGCGCAGGGTCTACCAGCAGCGTTTGAAGTATTTCGAGGGCGCGCCGCACTACGTGCATTCCGACCACGCCGAGTAGGCCGGGTCGACTGGGATGGCGGGGCTGACGCCCCGTCGGCCGGTGAGGTCCCGTTCGGTGCCGCCGCTTCCAGTTGTAAATGCGAATCGATCTCACTAACATGCGCGGCGCTGGCTGCCGCGCATCCGATGGCAGCGTATTCCAGGACCTGCCATGTTGCCGTTCCGCAAGACCCCGCTCGTGCTGGCGCTGGGCGCCGCACTCGCCCTGACCGCACCCGTTGCCGCCCTGGCCCAGGAGGCGTCCACCGCGGACGCCGCCGTCACCGAGGCAGACGCGCCTTCCGCCACCACGCTGGATCGCGTGGTCGTCACCGCCACCCGCGGCAGCAAGGCCATCGACAAGATCCCCGGCGCGGTGAGCGTGATCACCCGCAATGACCTGGACGAGCAGCTGCGCGTGGTCGAGGACCTGAGCGAGGTGTTGGCCACGCAGGTGCCGGGCTACGCGCCGTCGCGCGGCAAGATGACCAGCTTCGGCGAATCGATGCGCGGGCGCACGCCGCTGATCCTGTTCGACGGCATCCCGCAGAGCAACCCGCTGCGCAACGGTGCGCGCGAAGGCTATTTCGCCGACCCGGCGGTGATCGAGCGGGTGGAAGTGGTCAGCGGCGCGTCGGCCGTGCAGGGCCTCGGCGCGACGGGCGGCATCATCAACTACATCTCGCGCACGCCGCGCACCGAGGGGACCCGCCACACCTTCGACCTGAAGTACGGCACCCAGTTCGAGAGCGATGACGCCTTCGAGAAGGGCGGCTATATGCTGGAGCACAAGCAGGGCGTGTTCGATGCGCTGGCCTACCTGGGCTGGAGCGCGCGCGGCGTGGGCGTGGATGGCGACGGTAACCGTCTCGGCATCGAGGGCACGCAGGGTGACACGCAGGACTCGGTGGCGCGCGACGTGTTCGTCAAGCTCGGCTACGACTTCGCCGATACCCAGCGCCTGCAGCTGTCGTTCAACAAATTCCGCATGGCCGGCGATGCCGACTGGCGCGCGGTGGCGGGCGATCGCGATGCCGGCATCCCGACCAGCGCCGAGCGTGGCACGCCGGTGGGCGAGCCGCCGCGCAACAAGGCGCGGACCGCGTCGCTGGAATGGTCGGATGCCGATCTGGCCGGCGGTACCGCACTGGTGCAGCTGTACACGCAGGATTTTGCCGCGACCTACGGCGCGGGCACCTTCGCCAATTTCCAGGATGTGTCCATCGCGCCCATCGGGACGCTGGTGGACCAGTCCGAAGTGGTGGCCGACAAGGCGGGCCTGCGCAGCAGCTGGGTGCGCCCGGGTTTCCTCGCCGACAACCTGGAGCTGACCACCGGCCTGGACTGGCTGTCGGACACCTCGTATCAGCAGCTGGCGCTGACCGGCCGTCTGTGGGTGCCGGAATTGGAGTTCGAGAGCTGGGCGCCGTTCGCGCAGTTGGAGTGGGAGCAGGGCCCGGTCACCGTGCGCGGTGGCGTGCGCCGCGAGCACGCCACGCTCACCGTGGATACCTACACCACGCTGGCCACCTATGGCAGCCGCGTGGTGGAAGGCGGCGAGCGTTCCTACACCCAGTGGGTCAAGAACCTCGGCGCGGTGTGGCGCTTCGCGGAGGGCTGGTCGGCCTTCGCGTCGTACAACGAGGGCTTCGGTTTGCCGGATGTCGGCCTGGTGCTGCGCGCGGTCAACCGCGATGGACAGTCGGTCGACAAGCTCGTCGCGCTCAAGCCGGTCGTCACCGACAACCGCGAAGTCGGGCTGACGTGGGCCGGGGCACAGGGCAGCTTCACGGCGTCGTACTACGACTCGCGCAGCGAACTGGGCAGCCAGGTGCGCGTGGACCGCGTCACTGGACTGGGCTCGATCACCCGCACGCCGGTGCATGTGAAGGGCTTCGAATTCGCCGGTGAATGGCGCCCGCATGCGGACTGGCGCGTGTCGGGCACCTACGCCCGCACCCGCGGCAAGACCGCGGTGGGCGAAGGCCTGCCGCTCGATCTCGAGCTGGGCGCGCGCACCCAGGGGCCGGACAAGGCGCTGCTGGCGGTGCGCTGGACCCCGACTGCGGTGCTGAGCCTGCGCCTGCAGGGCGCACGCTACCTGTCGCGTGACATCAACGAGGGGCGCAACACCGGCACCACCATCTACGAGGAGCACTTCGAGGGCTACACGCTGGTGGACTTCGGTGCGGGCTGGGACACGCGCGTGGGTGAGTTCTCGTTCGGCATCGAGAACCTGCTCGATCGCCAGTACGTGGGCTACTACCCGCAATCGCAGCCCAACCCCGACGACCTGAACTACTTCGCTGGCCGCGGCCGCACGTTCACGGTCGGTTGGCGTCGCAGCTTCGACTGATCGCCGCATGGGCGCGGGCCACCACCTTGAGTGGCGCCCACTGGCGATGCGCCTGCATCGCTGGGTGGCGCTGGTGCTGGGCGCGTGGTTCACCCTGCTCGGCCTGACCGGGACGGTGCTGGTGTGGCACGGCGAACTGGACCGTGCCCTGAACCCGCACTGGTTCGCGCCCCACGCGGCGTGCGCCGGCGTGGAGCGACCAGTGGCCCGTGCCGTGGCGGTGCTGGCGCGCGACGGTGGCGGCGCGGTGGCGACGCAGGTGATGGCGCCCGCCGTGCCCGGTGCCGCCTATGTGGTGTGGAGCAAGGGTGCCGACGGCGCGCGCCTCCAGCATTTCGTCGACGTGGGCTGCGACACCTACCTGGGGCGGCGCGAATGGGGCGCCCTGCGCCTGGATCGTGCGCATGCGGTGCCGGCGCTGTACGAGCTGCATCGCTCCCTGCTGTCGGGGGAGGTGGGGCACGTGCTGGTGGGCCTTGCCGGGCTGGCGTTGCTGTTCGTGGCGATCAGCGGTGCGCTGACGGCGTGGCCGCGCCATGCAACGCGCGAGGCGTGGAAGCGCACGCTCACGGTCAAGCGCGGCGCGGCACCGCGTCGCCGCTACTACGACCTGCATCGGGCCGGTGGGCTGTGGTTGCTGGCGTTCCTGCTGCTGATGGCGGTGAGCGGCGCCTACCTGTGCTTCCCGAAGCAGGGCCGCGCATTGGTGGCGAGCATGTTGCCGTCGGCGCCCACGCAGGGCGTGCTGAGCGAGCCCCCGCGCCGCTGCGATACGAACGACGCCGGGCCTTCGCCCGATGCGTTGATCGCCTGCGCCGAGCGCCTGTGGCCGGCCGCGACCTGGAGCCGCGTGGGCCTGCCCGCGCGCGACGGAGATGCCTTCGAAATCCGCCTGCTGCAGGCCGGCGAGCCGCGCATGGACACTGGCGATACCCGGGTGCGTGTGCATGCCAATGGCCGCATCGCCGAAACGCGTGACCCGCTCAATGCGTCGGCGGGCGACACCCTGATCGCCTGGCTGTTTCCCCTGCACAGCGGCGAGGCGCTGGGCATGGCGGGGCGTTTGCTGTGGACCTTGTTCGGGCTGTTGCCGGGCCTGCTGTTCGCGACCGGCGCCTGGTTGTGGTGGCAGCGGCGCCAGGCACGATCGCGGCATCGTGAGCACGGCGCCGGGCCACGCTGAGCGGCGTCAGCCTCCGTCTCGCAGCCGCGGATCCATCCAGCCGCGCAATGCATCGACCAGGGCATTGATGGCCACGATCAATGCACCGACCACCAGCACCACGCCGAGCACCAGGGTGTAGTCGCGGTTGAGCGCGCCCTGCACGAAGTAGCGGCCCATCCCGGGGATGCCGAACACCTGCTCGACCACCGCTGAGCCGGTGATGACGTTGATCAGCGCTGGCGACAGCCACGCCACCACCGGCAGCAGGCCGGGCTTGAGCGCATGCGCGAGCAGCAGGCGCGTCTCCGACAGGCCGCGTGCGCGCGCGGCCTGCAGGTACTCGGCCGACAGCGTCTCCAGCATCGAGGCGCGGGTCAGGCGCGCGCAGTAGGCGATGTTGGGCAGCGCCAGTGCGATCACCGGCAACACCGCGTGGCGCAGACCTTCCCAGCCGTCGCCGCCCCAGCCGCCGGCCGGCAGCCACTGCAGGGTGACCGCGAACAGCAGCACCAGCAACGGCGCGGCGACGAACTTCGGGACGGCCAGGCCGAGGCCGGCGCCGAACATCAGCAGCCGGTCGCTCCAGCGTCCGCGCCGGCGCGCGGCCCACACCCCGAGGGGGATGCCCAGTCCCAGCGCGAGCAGCAGCGCCAGACCGCCGTTGAACGCCGACACCGGCAGCGCGTTGGCGATCAGCTGGTTGACGGTGTAATCCGGGTACTGGAACGAGGGACCGAGGTCGCCGCGCGCCACGTCGCCCAGCCACGCCAGGTACTGCGCCGGCAGCGGACGGTCGAGGCGGTACTGTGCATCGAGCGCGGCCTGCACTTCCGGCGGCGCGGCCTTCTCGGCATCGAACGGGCCGCCGGGTGCGGCGCGCAGCAGCACGAAGCACAGCGTGGCCAGCAGCCACAGGGTCAGCAGCGCCTCGAGGGCGAGGCCGGCGTAGCGCTTCATGCCGCCGCTCCCGACGGGGCGTACGGACGGCTCACGGGCGCGCCTCCAGCATCAGCCAGCGGCTGGCGTGCCGATCGAGCGGGTTGGACGCGAAGCCACGCACGCGTGGACTGACCAGGTGTTTGGAGCTGTAGAAGTACAGCGGGATCGCGGCATGCGCGTTGAGCAGCCGGATCTCGGCCGCGCGCAGCCAGGCGTTGCGGGCGGCTTCGCTGCGCGCGCCATCGGCCTTGGCCAGGCGTTGGCGGAAGCCGGCGTCGTCGTAGCCGGTCCAGTTGAGCGGACCATCGCTGCCGAACGCGGCGAGGAAGTTGCGCGCGTCGGGCACGTCGGCAATCCAGCCGCCGCGGAACACCTGGGTGATCACCCGCTGCTTGCGGTTGCCGACAAACACCTTCCACTCCTCGTTGCGCAGGCGTACCTGCACGCCCAGCACCTGCCGCCACATCGCCGCCACCGCCAGCGCGAGGCGGCGGTGCGGGGTGGAGGTGTTGTAGCGCAGCTCCAGCACCAGCGGCTTGGCGCGCGAATAGCCGGCCGCGCGGTACAGCGCGCGAGCGCGGGCTTCGCGTTGCGCCTGGGTGAGTTGCGCGCTGGACAGTGACGCGGGTGCGTAACCGGGGATGCCGGTGGGGACCAGGCCATAGGCGGGCGTTTCACCCAGGCCGGTGACGTGGCGGGTGAGGATGTCGCGGTCCACCGCGAGCGAGAGTGCTTCGCGCAAGGCGGCTTCATCGGCGAACGGCGGCCGGGTCAGGTTGAAGCCCAGCCAGAACGCGCCGAGGTACGGCGAGATGCGCAACTGCGTACCGAATCGCTCGCGCAGCGCGGTCAGCGGCTGCGGCGGTACCACCTCGGTGATGTCGAGGTCGCCGGCGGCGTAGCGCTGCAGTTCGGCGGCGGCGTCCTCGGTGACATGGAAGCGCACGCGCTCGATCGGCACGGCGCGCGCGGCATGGAAGTGCGGGTTGCGTACCACCACCAGGTTGGCCTGTGGCGTCCACGCCTGCAGCCGGTAGGCGCCGTTGCCGACCAGCCGACCCGGGCGTGTGTGCTGCGCGCCATGCGCCTGCACCGCGGGCAGGTAGACCGGGAACGCGATCGGCAGGGTCAGCAGCGCCGGCAGTGGCGCGCTGCGGTCCAGCTGGAACACCACGGTGCGCGTGTCCGCCGCGCTGACGCCGAGGGAGGTGGGGGGCGCTGCGCCGGCCTGCACCGCACGCGCGTTGTGCAGGGCGTCGAACAGTTCGGCAAACGGCGCGGCGGTGGCCGGGGCGAAGGCGCGGCGGAAACTGGCCACCACCTGCGGTGCATCCAGCGGCTGGCCGTCGCTCCAGCGCAGGCCGGGGCGCAGCACGAAGGTCCAGGTCCGGCCATCGGCGGATATCGACCAGCGCTCGGCCATGCCGGGGATGAGCCGGCCGTGCGCATCCTCGGTGACCAGGCCTTCGTACAGGTCGCGCAGGATGTTGCCGCAGGCCACCTCCTGGCAGCGGTGCGCATCCAGGGTGGAGGGCTCGGGACCGTTGCCGCGTTCCAGTTGCCCGGGGGGCGCGGCGCCTGCCGCCCATGCCGCGGCGAGCAGCGCTGGCAGCAGTGCGGCCCGCAGCCCGCGCAGCGGTCGGCGGTGCGCGACTGCGCGCGGCGGTGCACCAGAGCGTTTCATGGCGAAGGTTGTTCGGGGCAAGCGCGCGGCTACACTGCCAAGGTCTTGCGATTGTAGGCGACGGGCCGCATATCGCCTGCCCACTCCCCCAGCGAGGTGCCCGTGTCCGGTCCGAGTCAGGTCAAGGATGTCCCCATCGGTACCGGCGCTGAAGGCCGTGCCCAGCTCATCGAGTTCCTTGCCAGTGGCGCGCGCCCGCGCGAGGACTGGAAGATCGGCACCGAGCACGAGAAGTTCGGCTTCCGCACCGACGACCTGCGCCCGCCCACCTTCGACGGCGAGCGCGGCATCGAGGCGCTGCTCCAGGGCCTGACCCGGTTCGGCTGGGCGCCGGTGGAGGAACACGGCCGCGTCATCGCCCTGTCGCGCGATGACGCCTCGGTGTCACTGGAGCCGGCCGGGCAGCTGGAGTTGTCGGGTGCGCCGCTGGCCCACCTGCACGAGACCTGCTGCGAGACCGCCACCCACCTGCAGGAGGTGCGCGCGGTGGCCGAGCCGATGAGGTTGGGCTTCCTCGGCATGGGTTTCCAGCCCAAGTGGCGCCGCGACGAGATGCCGTGGATGCCCAAGGGCCGCTACAAAATCATGCGCGAGTACATGCCCAAGGTCGGCACGCTCGGCCTGGACATGATGACCCGCACCAGCACCGTGCAGGTCAACCTCGACGTCGGCTCTGAGGCCGACATGGTGAAGAAGTTCCGCGTGTCGCTGGCGCTGCAGCCGATCGCCACCGCGCTGTTCGCCGATTCACCGTTCACCGAAGGCAAGCCGAACGGTTACCAGAGCTACCGCTCGCATATCTGGACCGATACCGATCCGGATCGCACCGGCATGCTCGACTTCGTGTTCGAGGATGGCTTCGGCTACGAGCGCTACGTCGATTACCTGCTCGACGTGCCGATGTACTTCAGCTACCGCGACGGCATCTACCATGACGCCAGCGGACAGAGTTTCCGCGACTTCCTCAGGGGCGACCTGCCGGTGCTGCCGGGGGAACTGCCGACGTTGCGCGACTGGTCGGATCACATGACCACCGCGTTTCCCGAAGTGCGCCTGAAGAAGTTCCTGGAAATGCGTGGCGCCGATGGCGGCCCGTGGAATCGGCTGTGCGCGCTGCCGGCATTCTGGGTCGGCCTGCTGTACGACGACGCGGCGCTGGACGCGGCCTGGGATCTGGTCAAGGACTTCAGCCTCGAAGAGCGCCACGCCCTGCGCGACGGCGTGCCGAAGCACGCGCTGAAGCTGCCGTTCCGCGGCGGCACGGTGCGCGACGTCGCCGCCGAGGCGCTGAAGATCGCCGTGGCCGGCCTGCGCCGCCGCGAGCGCCTGAACAGCAAGGGCGTGGACGAAAGCGGCTTCCTCGACGCGCTGATCGAGATCGTCGAGTCCAACGAGACCCCGGCCGAGCGCAAGCTCAAGCTGTTCCAGACCGAATGGAACGGCAGCGTGGATCCGGTGTTCCGTGAGTTCGCCTACTGAAGCCCGTTTTCCGGATTGCCGATTGATTCAGTGATCGGCGACCCGTTCGAAGACGATGTTCTCCGCGACCGGGCCTGACAGCAGGAAACCGGTCACCCGCCCGGCGTCGTCGCGCCGGAACGCGATCTTCTGCAGGAACCACGCCGAGCTGCGGAACAGATCGCGCTGGTAGGGGCGCAGCGTGGCGGTTGGCCAGCGTGGGTGATGGAGGCGCAGTTGGCCGTCCTCGCCCGTCAGCACATAGTCCGTGTCCAGTTCATCGCTGTGGTAGCGGCCGATGAATTCGTCGGCCCGCGCGCTTGCGGGATCGAACGCCGCCAGCTTCACCCGCAGAGCGTCGATGCGGCCGTACTGGCCGATGACGAAGTGCAGCCGATCCGGCGGGTTCCGCGCGTCCTCCGGAAATTCCAGCACCTGGTTGAACGCATCGCTGAGCTGGAAACGGCGTGCCGACAGCGTCGGCAACGCGGTGGGCTTGGCATCATCCAGGGTCGACAGCAGCAGCTGGCGGCCGTCCGTGCCGACACGGAAGAAGTAACCCGGGAACAACTCGTAGTCGCCCGCGTAGCTTGCCAGCTGCCGGGGGCTCGGCCGGCTGCTGTCCGGCGCCGGTGCGCGGTAGCCGGGACGATGCGACAGGTAGCGCTCGGCGATGCCGTAGGCGATTTCGGAAGTGTCGACGTTGTTGGCGTTTGCCACCACCGCCACGCTGAAGCGCTCGCCGGGAATGCGCAGCAGGAAACTGCGGTAGCCCGCGTCGCGACCGCCATGGCTCCAGGTGTCCAGTCCGCGCCAGGCGTGGCGCTCCTGGCCGAGCGCGTAGAAGTTGATCGTGCCGTCGGCCAGCCGGCCCTGTTCCTGCATGCGCGCGAACAGCGCGGCGTTGCCGACGGTATGGGTCTCGAAGTTCAGCGCCCAGCGGCTGAGATCGGCGGCGGTGGTGAGCAGGCCGGTCGAGCCGGTGGTGGTGCTGCTCAGCACGGCGCGGACGTACCCCTTCCCGGAGGACTGCCAGGAGGGGACCCGGTGCGGCACGAACGTGCCAATCTCATCGTCGAAGCGGGTGTCGCGCATGCCGAGCGGCTGGAAGATGCGCTCGTCGCAGAACACCCGCAGCGACTTGCCGGATACCCGCCGCACGATCTCGCCCAGCAGCGCGTAGTCGGTGTTGTTGTACTGGTAGGCGGTCCCCGGCGCGAAGTTGCCGCCGCGCTGGCGCAGGACCACCCGCAGGACCTGCTCGTCGGTGAGCAGGTCCTCGTCGCGCCAGCCGGCGGCGGGCATCAGGGTGCCGAAATCACGCACGCCGGCCGTGTGGTCCAGCAACTGCCGCAGGGTCATCGGTGGCCAGCGGGTGGCTTCCGGCAGGTAACGCGAGAGCGGGTCGTCGATGGACAGCTTGCCGTCCTGTTCCAGCAGCAGGATCGCGAAGGCGGTGAACTGCTTGGACACCGAGGCGATGTGGAAGACCGACTCCGCGGTGATGGGCGTGCCCTGCTCCAGGTCGGCGGCGCCGGCCTGCGCCTGTTGCACCACCTGTCCATCCAGGGTGATCGAGACCGCCGCGCCGGGCAGGCCGGGGCGATCCCAGCGCGCCAGCAGCGCCTGCACGGCGGCGGCCGGCGAGGCCGGTTCCGGGAGTGTGGACTGCGCCTGCGCGCGGTGCGGCACCAGTGCCAGCAAGGCCAGCAGGGACAGGAAGAAAAGACGGCGCATCGCGTGCTCCTTGGGCGAGGGAGCGGCAGGATGCGCCGCCCCGGCACCGGCCATCGACCGATTTCGCGAAGTCGGACGCGGATTCGTCCCTATCCGTCCGCCCGGGACAGGGGAGCGCGGCTTGCCCGTGCGTCCTCGTCTTCCTGTCGGCGGTAGGCGCTGGGCGTGGTGCCCTGGTGGCGATGGAAGGCGGTGTTGAAGGAGGACTTGGTGTTGAAACCGGAGCGGTGGGCGATGTCCAGTACGGTCAGATCGCGCAGGGCCGGATCCCGCAGCAGCGCCGCCGCCTTCTCCACCCGGTAGCGGTTGACGAAGTCGAAGAAGTGCACGCCCAGTGCCTGGTTGAGCAGTTGCGAAAGCTCGCGCTGGCCCCAGCCCAGCCGCCGGGACAGGCCGCGGATGGTCAGGGACGGATCCAGGAACGGTTCCTGTTCGATCATGAAGGCGCCGAGCCGGGCGAGCGCGGCCGGATCGTGCGCGGGCGTTTTCGCGCCGGTCGGTTCCGTCGTCGCGACGCCGGCCGGTGGCGCGGGGGTGTCGGGCGGGGCTTCATTCAGTGGCCGAACATCGGTTTCGGTGACCACCCCCAGGAACAAGTGCTGGCGGGTCAACGCGGTCAGGGTCAGCGCGGCGGTGATGAGCGCGGCGAATGTCGCCACCAGCGGGTCCAGCATCCGGTAGAGGTCCTGCTGGCCGCTCCACCAGGCCAGCGATTTGAGCAGCACGAAGGTGCTGGCGAACAGCGACACCGACAACAGCGTGGCCAGCCAGCCGAAGGTGGCGCCATCCGGGTTGGAACAGTGATCGCGATAGGCGCGCCGGTAGGCCAGCAGCACCCGCAGCATCAGCACCATGTAGCCGTAGTACTGCAGATGCAGCAGTCCGCTTTCGATGCGCCGGGCCATCATGGCGACGACCTCGTCCGGCGGGAACATCGCCATGCCGGCGCGTACCGCCAGCGCGAGCATGACGGTGATCAGGCCTGCCCGCAGGTGGCCACGGGTACGCCGCGCCGGAAAGCACAGGGCGACGACATAGGCATGCAGCAGCGGCATCTGCAGGAAGGCCAACGGTGTCCGCCACAGCAGCCACGCCTGGAGTCCGTCGGGCAGCAACGGAAACGCCCAGCCGATCATGTCCACCGCGGTCAGCAGCAGGAAACCGCCCAGGAACCGGTTGGCCCGCGCCAGCGGTCCGGGCGTGAACCACAGGAACACCGCCAGCAGGGCGCACAGGCTGGTGGTCAGCAGGCCAAGCGCGGGAAGGACGGCGGGCGGCACCATCGGCGGGAACAGCGATCCGGGACACGGGGCAATAGACAAGCACGACGGCGGCGCCGAGGGAAGCCGCGATGGTCATGCGCGGCGCGCGCCTCATTCCCGCCAGCGCAGGACCCCGGCGGTGGCTTCGGCGGTCCGGTAGGCCGCCGAATCCATACCCTCGGTCAGGAAGGCCCGCATCAGCGCGGTCACGTGCCCCTGCCGGTTCATTGCCTCGAAGACGTGGTTGTCGTCGGCGATGAACAGTCGTCCGCGCGGATAGTGCGCGGCCAGGGCGATCAGCACCCGGTAGTCAGCGGTGTGATCATGCCGCCCGGCCAGCACCAGCACTTCGGCTTCCACGCGACGCAGGCGCGCGCTGTCGAACACGGGCGCCGCGATGCGCCCGCGCTCCCGCAACGATATCAGGGGGCGTACCTGTTCGAGGAAGGTTTCCCGGCCAGGATGGATGCCATCGCCGGCCTGTGCCGGAGCGGGCGCGGTGGACGCCTGCAACTCATATAGGCGAACGGTGATCGCCATGCCTTCGAGGGATGCCAGCAGGCGTTCGATCGCCTCGACCTGGTAGGCCTTGCGCGCCGCCGCGAGTACCGCCAGGTCGTTGGCCGCCATCGCGCGGATCAATCGTGCGCGTTCCTGGTCGCGCTGATCCAGCGGAACGAAGAAATTCTGGCGTTGCAGGATCCGCAGCCAATCCGCCCGCTGCGTCGGATGGTCGGACAGCACCCGCCGGAGCAGCGGTTGCAGGCTTGGGTCATGGGCGCCGATCTCTTCCCAGAAATGATCCACCTGTAAACCCAATTCGGCGGCGAGGGTCGGAACAGGCGGCGCCTGGGTCCAGGCCCTTGCGACCTTGTCGCCATGCGCGGCAAGGTATTCATGCACCAGCAGCGCGCCACCCGAGCGGCCGTACAGCAGCGCCTTACCCGTTTCGCCCAGCAGCCGGCGGCGCACGGCCTCGATGTCCTCCACCCATTGCGCCGAACGGAAGATGCGCCACGCGGCCTGCCAGTCCGGCTGCCCCTGCGCGTCGCGCACGTGGCGCACGAACGCGGGATTCGAACCGCGGCCCATGATGCCGACCACATTGAAGCCGTCGCCAAACAAGGACGCCTGCAATGCCGGCATCGCGCCGGGCCGGACATGGAACTGCTGCGCATCGGTGATGACGAAAACGGTGGGTTTCGTCGCATCGAAGTTTGCACCCAGCTCATAGGCAAGGGACGCGGAAGGGCCATCGGGCGCACCGTGGTCCAGGGGGACCACCACGCTGCCGCCGACCGGCCCCGGCAGGCCATCGGCGTGCGCGATGCCTGCAATTCCCGTCGAGAGCCCGACGAGAACGAGCAGCCGCCGCGCGAGCATGCGGCACGCGATGGCGGAGAAGGTGCCGCCAGAGTGGGAACGAGCCGATCGCATGGTCCGGAAGACTCCGTCGCACCGCGATGGCCCTGGAAAGCTCAGGTGTTCACGGCTTCTGACTCTCCAGGATGCGCCAGGCGTGAAAATCGTCGCGAGGAAAGCCGCGCGGCGATCGGCGCGGTCAGCCAGCGACTTTCATCGGTGCATCCATGGCGGTTGCATGCGACCACCGTGACCCGGGTCCTGGCTCAAGACTCTGGATTGTTCAGAGGCGTGACGATGACGTAATCCGTGCATCAATGCCATGATTCGTGCGGTACGCTTGGCCACATGTCGCTCCTTTCCCTGCTGATGCGGTGCCTGCTGTGCGCGGCCCTGGTGCTCAACGGCGCCAGCGCGGCGGCGGCATCCGTGGGGATGCTGGAGACGGCGCATGCCTCCGGCGCGACAGAAGACGCCAATGGCAATCCGCACGCGACCGACTGCGCCCGCCATCCCGTTGCGCCAACGACGGGGGGCGCTTCCTCGGTACCTGATCCGTCGCCGGATCCGGACTGCTGCAAAGCCGCCAATTGCACCTGCGCCTGCGTGCATGGTTGCGCGACGGTGGTTTCGACGTCGACGCCCACGCCGGTGATCATCCTTCACGCGCAGCGCCTGCCAGCCCCGCCCGTGGGGCATCCGGCGCCGGTCCTGCCGCACCTGATCCGGCCTCCCATCGGCTAGGTGCCAGCGGACGCGGGACGACCGCCGGTGCGACACACCGGCGCGTGCGACTTTCCGCCGCCAACAGTGGCCGGAAGACACGTGGATACCGGAATGACGCCCGTGCGCCCAGCGCACCGGCCGCCATTCCCCTCGCCATCGCTCCGCTTCGCGGTCCGCAACGCCGGACCGCACGCATTCCGATTCCGATCCGCCTGCCCCGGCCAGCGCGAACACGCCGTGGCCGGCACGCACCCGAACCCAGGAAAACATCCATGAAAAGACCCAACACGATCCTGCTCTTTCTCGCCGGCACGCTCGCCATCGTCGCCATTGCCGGTGCAGCGGTGGTGTACTCCGGCACCTACAACGTCGCCGCGGACGCGCCGCACACGCGTCCGGTCTACGCACTGCTGGAAACCGCGCGCCAACGCTCCATCGCCGTCCGTGCGGACGATCTCCAGCCACCCGCGGATCTTTCTTCCCCGGAACGGATCCGGCAGGGCGCCGGCAACTACGATGCGATGTGCGCCGGTTGCCATCTCTCGCCCGGCACCGGGCCGACCGAACTGAGCCGCGGCCTGTATCCCGCGCCGCCGGACCTGACCCTTGCGGCACCGCCGCCCGCCGAGGCGTTCTGGGTCATCAAGCACGGCATCAAGGCCAGCGGCATGCCGGCCTGGGGCACGAGCATGGGCGACGAGTACATCTGGAACATGGCGGCCTTCCTGCAGGAACTGCCGGATCTGGATCCGGCCCGGTACCGCGCGCTCGTCGCCAGCAGCGGTGGCCATTCGCATGGCGGCGGTGAAACCGGCGGCCACGCCCATGCCAAGGGTGGCGGACATCACGATGAGGCGTCCGGCGTGGAAGAGGGCATGCCGCACGATGACCACGGTGGACAATCCCCATCGCGTACCGGCGAAGACGATGGCACGCCCCATGTCCATGCCGATGGCAAATCGCACGCCCATGAAGCGAAGCGCGAGGAAGGCCAACCGCACGTGCACTGAGCCCTTGCGCCAGACCGGGAGTGGGGACGTTCCGGTCCCCGCTCCCGGGCTGGTTCACGCCGGCAGCTTTCGCCCGCGCAGCAGCCGGTAAGCCGCGGGGATGATCAGCATCGACAGCAGCGGCGCGGTGATCATGCCGCCGAGCATCGGCGCGGCGATCCGCTGCATCACCTCGGAACCGGCGCCGCCGCCGACGAACAGCGGGAACAGGCCGGCCAGGATCACCGCCACCGTCATCGCCTTTGGGCGAACACGCTGCACCGCGCCTTCGCGGATGGCCGCCTCGAGCGTGGCGAGCGTGGCCGGTTCACCGGCGGCCAGGCGCTGCTCCCACGCCTGGCGCAGGTACAGCAGCATGATCACGCCGAACTCGGCGGCCACGCCGCCCAGCGCGATGAAGCCGATCATGGTGGCGACCGACACCGCGTGGCCCAGTGCCCAGATCAGCCACAGGCCGCCGACCAGGGCCAGCGGCAGGCTGAGCAGGATGATGGCCACCTCGCCGAAGCGGCGGAACACCAGCCAGAGCAGCAGGCAGATGATCGCCAGCGCCGCCGGCACCACCCACTGCAGGCGGGCGATGGCGCGCTGCAGGTATTCGTATTGCCCCGACCAGGCGATGCCGTAGCCCGGCGGCAACGCCACTTCGGCTTTCACCGCCCGTTGCAGATCGGTGACCACCGAACCCAGATCGCGCCCGGCCACATCGACATACACATAGCCGGCCAGACGTCCGTTGTCGCTCCTGAGCATCGGCGGTCCGGGGCTGAGCCCGACCTCCGCGATCTGGCCCAGGGTGAGCTGGACGCCGCCTTCGGCGAGCAGCGGCAGGCGGCGCAGGGCTTCCAGCGAATCGCGCTGTTCGTGCGGATAGCGCACCACGATCGGATAGCGCTCGCGCCCTTCGATGGTCTCGCCGATCGGATCGCCGCCCACCACGGTGGCGATGACCTGCTGGACCTGCGCCTGGGTCAGGCTATAGCGCGCCGCGGCCTGCGGCTGGATCCGCACGTCGACGTAGCGGCCGCCGGTGACCCGTTCGGAGAGCGCCGAGCTGACGCCGGGCACCTGGCGCGCGACCTGTTCGATGCGGGCGCCGAGGCGTTCGATTTCCTCCAGATCCGCGCCGGTCACCTTGATGCCGATCGGGCTCTTGATGCCGGTGGCGAGCATGTCGATGCGGTTGCGGATCGGCGGCACCCACAGGTTGGTCAGGCCGGGTACGCGCACGGCGGCATCCAGTTCATCGCGCAGCCGTTGCGGCGTCATCCCGGGGCGCCACTGGTCGCGCGGCTTTAAGGTCACCGTGGTCTCGAACATCTCGATCGGCGCCGGATCGGTGGCGGTGTCCGCGCGGCCGGCCTTGCCGAACACATGGGCGACCTCCGGCACCGTCTTGATCATGCGATCGGAGATCTGCAGCAGCTGGCGCGCCTTGTCGGCGGACAGCCCCGGCAGCGCGGTCGGCATGTACAGCAGGCTGCCTTCATCCAGCGGCGGCATGAACTCGCTGCCGATGCGTGCGTACGGCACCAGCGTCAACACCAGCAGCGCACCGCCGAGGACCAGGGTCAGGCGCGGATGGCGAAGCACCCGCTCCAGCAGCGGGCGATAGCCGGCGATCAACAGGCGGTTGAGCGGATTGTCATGCTCCGGCCGGATCCGGCCGCGGATCAGATAGCCCATCAGCACAGGAATCAGGGTCACCGACAGTCCCGCCGCCGCCGCCATAGCATACGTCTTGGTGTACGCCAGTGGCGCGAACAGGCGGCCTTCCTGCGCCTGCAGGGCGAACACCGGTACGAACGACAGGGTGATGACCAGCAGGCTGGCGAACAGCGCAGGCCCCACCTCGGCGGTGGCATCGGCCATCAGCCGCCAGTGTTCCTCGCCCGCCGGCTCGCGTCCGTTGGCCTCGCGCCAGCGCTCCAGGTGCTTGTGCGCGTTCTCGATCATCACCACCGCCGCATCGACCATCGCGCCAATCGCGATGGCGATGCCGCCAAGCGACAGCAGGTTGGCGGTGATGCCCTGCCAGTGCATCACGATGAAGGCGACCAGCACGCCCAGCGGCAGCGTGATGACCGCGACCAGCGCCGAGCGCAGGTGCCAGAGGAACAGCACGCACACCAGCGCCACCACCAGGAATTCCTCGCCCAGCTTGTGGGTGAGGTTCCTGACCGCGCCGTGGATCAATTCGGAGCGGTCATAGACCGGGACGATCTCCACGCCCTTCGGCAGGCTGGCCTGCAGCTGCGCCAGGCGCGCCTTCACGTTCTCGATCGCGCCCAGGGCATCCTTGCCATTGCGCAGGATGATCACGCCACCGGCCACTTCACCTTCGCCGTCCAGTTCGGCAATGCCGCGGCGGAAGGTGGGACCGCGGGTGATGGTGGCGACCTCGGCCAACGTCACCGGGATGCCGTCGGTGCTGACGACGGGCACCTGCTCGAAGGCCTCCCGGCTGCGAAGGTAGCCTTCGCTGCGCACCATCAGATCGGCTTCACCCTGTTCGATCACCGAGCCGCCGGTGGCGCCGTTGGCCGCGTCCACCGCTTCGATCAGCCGGGAGAGCGTGATCCCGCGTGCGGCCAGCGCCTGCGGATCCGGGATGATCTGCCAGGCCCGCACCGCGCCGCCGACGCTGGCCACTTCCGCCACGTCGGGCACCGTCTTCAGTTCGTAGCGCAGGAACCAGTCCTGCAGGGCGCGCAGTTGGCCAAGGTCGTGGCGGCCGCCGCGATCCACCAGCGCGTATTGGTAGATCCAGCCCAGGCCGGTCGCATCCGGTCCGAGCGCCGGACTGACGTTGGCCGGCAGGCGATCCCGGACCTGGCTCAGGTACTCGAGCACGCGCGATCGCGCCCAGTACGGGTCGGTGTCGTCATCGAACAGCAGGTAGACGAAGGAATCGCCGAAGAACGAGAAGCCCCGCACCGCCTTGACGCCGGGCACCGAAAGCATCGTGGTGGCGAGCGGATAGGTGAGTTGATCCTCGACGATGCGCGGCGTCTGTCCCGGCCACTGGGTGCGGATGATGACCTGGGTATCGGACAGATCGGGCAGCGCGTCCAGCGGTGTGTGGCGCACCGACCACACGCCGGCCACCGCCAGCAGCGCAGCCGCCAGCAGGACCAGGCCGCGGTTGGCGATGCAGGCGCGGATGAGGTGCGCGATCATGGCTGCTCTCCCGGATTCGCGGGCATGACGTCACCGGCGGTGCAGGTGGCGGCGGCGCCGGCGGCAAACTTCGGCACCAGTTGCATGTCCATGAAGGGCGACTTGCCCGGCCGCTCGAAATGCCGGTCGGGCACCATCGGGTCGTACCAGTACTGCACCGGGCAGGCGCGCGCGGATGGCGCGCCGGACGGTGTTCCCGCGCTGGTCGGGTTCGCGGGTTGCGCGGCGGGAGCCGATGCGGATATGTCGCCAGCCGCATGCGCGGCGTGTTCAGCGTGCCCGGTGTGCGCGTCGCCGGATTCCGGAGTGATCGTCGCCGGACCCGATGAGCCCGCGTCATCCACCGGACGGAGTCGTTGCAGCGCACCGGACAGACTGGCTTCCGAATCGATCAGGAACTGCCCGGACACCACCACCCGTTCACCGCCGCGCAGGCCTTCCAGGATCTGCACCCGGCCCTTGCCGCTGCGTCCGGTCCGTACCGCGACCGGTTCGAAGCGGCCGTCGGCGGTCTGCACGATGACGCGGCTTTCGCGGCCGGTGGCGATCAGCGCTTCGGTCGGCACCAGTGGCCACGCGGGACCGGCGGACGGCTGCAACATCACTTCGGCGAACATGCCCGGGACGAGGCTGCCTTCCGGATTGCGCAACACGATGCGCGCGCGCCGGGTGCGGCTGGTCGCGTCGACCTGCGGCAGCAGCGCTTCCACTTCACCGGCAAAGCGCTGTTCCGGCAATGCGTCGACCCGGGCCTCGACCGGCGTGCCCGGACGCAGCGCGCCAACGCTGGCCTGCGGAATGGACGCGTCCAGCCACAGCGTGTCCAGCCCGTTGATGCGGAACAGCGGCGTGCCCGGCAGCACGGTCTGGCCCTCCCGCACCAGCACTTCGCTGACCACGCCGGCGCGTGGCGCCACCAGGGTCGCGCCATTCGCGCCGGCGCCGCCGGGAACACCGAGATTGCGCAGGCGCTGGCGCGCGGCGGACTGGAGTTCGCGCGCGGCCGGGGAGTCGGCTTCGGCCAATGCGCGTGATTCGGCCAGCGCGCTGCTCCAGCCGGGTGCGACCAGGGTGGCCAGCGCCTCGCCCCTGCGCACGGACGCGAATGGCGCCTTCGCCAGCACGCGCGTCACCTGGCCTTCGGTGCGCGCGCTGACCACGGATTCGAGCCGGAGATCCCAGCCCAGCGTGCCCGGCACGCGCAGCCCCGCGTCCAGGTGGCCGACGCGGACTTCCTCCGTGCGGATGCCGACGCTCTGCCGCAGGGCCGGGTCGATGCGCACGCCGCCGGCGGCCTCGTCGGCATAGCGGGGCAGCAGGTCCATGTCCATGAAAGGGGACTTGCCGGGTTTGTCGAAGCGTTGTTCCGGCACCATCGGGTCATACCAGTACAGGACTTCGCGTTCGCCGGCCGCGGGAACGGATGGCGAGGCGGGCATCGCGGCCGGCGTGCGGCGCGCCCACAGATAACCGCCGAGCAGGCCGGTGCCGAGCAACGCGACGGACACGGTGAGCATGAGCAGACGGGAGGTGGAAGGGGTCATGGGGTGTTCTCCGGATCCGGCAGCAGATAGGCCAGCGCCGCCCAGGCGCGGCCGAGTTCGCCTTGCAGGCGGGCTTGTTCGAGGTGTTGTTCGATTTCGTCGCGGCGTGCTTCCAGCCACGCCTGCAGATCACCGCCGCCGGCGTAGCCGGCCAGCGCGGCGCGTGCGCGGGCGCCCGCGAGCGGCAGCACTTCCTGTTGCTGGCGCGCGAGTTGGCGACGCAGTCCCTGCCAGGTCGCCAGCGCGCGGTTCACGGTTTCCCGCTGCGCGCGCCGCGCGTCTTCGCGTTCCGCGGCCGCCGCATCCAGTTCCGCGCGGCGTGCGGCGATGTCGCGGTCCTGGCGGTTGCGGGTGAACAGCGGCAGGCCCAGCGAGACCTCCAGCATCAGCATGTCGCTGCGCGGCATGCCGTCCGGTGCGCGATCCCGGCGACCGTAGGTCACACCGACGCTCCAGTCCGGATGTTTCCCCGCGAGCGCGGCGTCCAGTTGTGCCTCGGCGACCGCCTGCTGCGAGGCCCAAGGACGCATCGCGGCATGGCGCTCGATCGCGGCCATCGGATCGGTCCCGCCGGCGGGAAGTTCCATCAGTGCGGGTGCGGGACCTTCAGCAACGGGCGGCGCGGCGCGCGCAGGCAACCAGCGTGACAGTCCGGCCTGCGCGGTCTGCACGGCGGCTTCGGCGGCGTCGAGGCGGTTTTCCAGCAGCAGTGCGGCGGATCGCGCCGCCAGGGCATCGGTGGCCGTGCCCGAGCCGCCGGCCAGGCGCGCACGCGCGGTGCGCGTCGCCACCTCCGCCGGTTCGCGCAGTGCGAGCAGCGCGTCGCGCGCCTGCTGCGCGGCCCACAGTTCGATCCAGGCCGTGGCGGCGGCCTGGCGCACGACGCCTTGCCCGGCAAGCGACATCGCCTGCGCCTGCGCCAGGCCGGCGTCGGCCAGCGCCTGGCGCGCGCGACGTTTGGCCCGTGCCGGAAACTCCTGCATCACGCCGATTTCCTGCGTGGTCATTTCATCGGCGCGCAGATCGAAGGCGTCGGGACCCGTGACCGGCCAGTTGGACAGACCCAGGGTCAGCCGTGGATCCGGCAGGGCGGCGGCGCGGCCGGCGTCTTCGCGCGCGGCTTCCAGCCGGGCTTCGTGCGCCTTCAGCAAGGGGGCGTTCTGTTCCGCCAGGCGCAGGGCCTGCGGGAAGGTCAATGGAAGGGGAGTGGAAGCCGCCGGCAAGGCGGCGAACAGCCAGGCGCAGGCCAGGCAGGCGAGGATCAGGGCGATGGGGAACGGGCGCGGGCCGCGATCGTTCCCGCGCCCGGGACGCGGCAACAAGAGGGAAAACATGGAACCTCCGGACAAACGACGACGAACACGCGGCATCGCATGCCGCGCGGACGGGAAAGGTCGTTGTCGGGGTCTAGATCTGCAGGCTGCAGAAGCGCTGCGCGGGCGGTGGATCCGACTGGCAGACGGGGATGTCGCGGTAGTGCTGCGCGGGCGCGGGCGGCAGTTGCGCCTCGATCACGCCGAACAGCGGCGGCGCCGCCGCCAGCGACGGAACCTGGGGCGACTTGATGTCCGGCGCGGCGACATGATCGCGCTGGCAGTGCTGGTGGCACAGCGCGGGCGCATCCGGGTCGAGCGTGGTCATGCCCTCGCAACCGGCCATCACCCGCGCGGGTTCGACGGGTGCTTCCAGCGGGCAGGCATACGCCACCAGCGCCAGTTGCTGCAGCAGCAAGGCCCAGACGCCCAGCCACGCCATGCGCGCCCGCACGCGCGGACGGCGCAGGCGGCGGATGAGCGGCAGGGACGGGAACCAGGCCATGCGGCGAGTTTAGTCCCGTGGCCGGCCCGGTCGATGATCCGGATCAAGTGTCTCCGCATGGACGTCGCGCGAAACCCTGGTGGAGCCAGGTCCAGGGTTGGTGGCGTCCGGTCGCTTCAATGTTCGCGGCGTCTCGGATACCATACCCCAGTATTGGATATGGAGGTGCGCCATGCCCCACACCGAGATCGAGAAGAAGCGGGTACTGGCCCGGGTGCGCCGCATCCGCGGACAGACCGAGGCGCTGGAGCGCGCGCTGGAAGCCGGCGTCGATTGCGGCGCGGTGCTGCAGCAGATCGCCGCGATCCGCGGCGCGGTCAACGGCCTGATGTCGGAAGTGATGGAAGCCCATATCCGCGAGGAGTTCGGCCAGCCGGCCAGGTCCGACGCGCAGCGCCAGGCCCGGGTCCGCGAGATGGCCGGACTGGTGCGTTCCTATCTGAAATAAACGCCCTCGCGGCACCCCTTGTCGCGGCCGCTTTCGCGCCGCCTTGTCGTCATCCCAGGAATCACGCAGGAGAATCCCCATGAAAAGCCGTGCCGCCGTCGCCTTCGCCCCCCGCAAGCCGCTGGAAATCGTCGAGATCGACGTCGCCCCGCCGCAGAAGGGCGAAGTGCTGATCAGGATCACCCACACCGGTGTCTGCCACACCGATGCGTTCACCCTGTCCGGCGATGATCCGGAAGGCCTGTTCCCGGTGGTGCTGGGCCATGAGGGCGCCGGCATCGTGGTGGAAGTGGGCGAGGGCGTGACCAGCGTCAAGCCGGGCGACCACGTGATTCCGCTGTATACCGCCGAGTGCGGCGAGTGCCTGTTCTGCAAGAGCGGCAAGACCAACCTGTGCGTGTCGGTGCGCGCGACCCAGGGCAAGGGCGTGATGCCCGACGGCACCAGCCGCTTCAGCTACAACGGCGAACCGATCCATCACTACATGGGTTGCTCGACTTTCAGTGAGTACACCGTGGTGGCCGAAGTCTCGCTGGCGAAGATAAATCCGGAGGCCAATCCGGAGCACGTCTGCCTGCTCGGCTGCGGCGTGACCACCGGGATAGGCGCGGTTCACAACGCCGCCAAGGTGCAAGCCGGCGATTCGGTCGCGGTGTTCGGGCTCGGTGGCATCGGCCTGGCGGTGATCCAGGGTGCGCGCCAGGCCAAGGCCGGCCGGGTCATCGCGATCGACACCAACCCGTCCAAGTTCGAACTGGCGCGCGAATTCGGCGCCACCGACTGCATCAACCCGAAGGATTTCGACAAGCCGATCCAGCAGGTGATTGTCGAGATGACCGGCTGGGGCGTGGACCACAGCTTCGAGTGCATCGGCAACGTCAACGTGATGCGCGCCGCGCTGGAATGCGCGCATCGTGGCTGGGGCCAGTCGGTGATCATCGGCGTGGCCGGCGCGGGCCAGGAAATTTCCACCCGTCCGTTCCAACTGGTCACCGGCCGCAAGTGGATGGGCACCGCCTTCGGTGGCGTGAAGGGCCGCAGCCAGCTGCCGGGCATGGTCGAGGATGCGATGAAGGGTGATATCGAACTCGCGCCGTTCGTCACCCATACCATGGACTTGGACGGGATCAACGAAGCCTTCGACCTGATGCACGAAGGCAAGTCGATCCGTTCGGTGGTCCATTACTGATCGCCCGCGCGGGGAACCGAACACATGCAACGCATCGAACAACGCGCTTGCTTCGGCGGTACGCAGGAAGTGTGGGTACACCGCTCGGCCGTGCTGGACTGCGACATGCGCTTCGCGGTCTACCTGCCGCCGCAGGCGAAGGCGCGGCGTCTGCCGGTGTTGTACTGGCTGTCCGGCCTGACCTGCACCGAGCAGAACTTCATCACCAAGGCCGGCGCGCAGCGCTACGCGGCCGAGCACGGCGTGATCCTGGTGGCGCCGGACACCAGCCCGCGCGGCGATGACGTCGCCGACGCGGATGGCTATGACCTCGGCAAGGGGGCGGGCTTCTACCTCAATGCCACGCAGTCTCCGTGGTCGTCCCACTACCGCATGTACGACTATGTCGTCGACGAACTGCCGGCGCTGATCGAGGCGAACTTCCCGGCGAACGAGGCGCGTGCCGTCAGCGGACATTCGATGGGTGGACACGGCGCGTTGATCGTGGCGCTGAAGAATCCGGGCCGTTATCGCAGCGTGTCGGCGTTCTCGCCGATCGTCGCGCCGATGCGGGTGCCGTGGGGCGAGAAGGCCTTTTCCGCCTACCTGGGAGCCGACCGCGAGGCCTGGAAGGCGTGGGACGCCAGTGAACTGGTGGCCACCGCGGGCGAGCGCCTGCCGTTGTTGATCGATCAGGGCGAGGCGGACGAATTCCTGGACAGCCAGCTGAAACCGGAGTGGCTGCGCGAGGCCTGCGAGCGGACCGGCCATCCGCTGCGATTGCAGCTGCGCCCCGGCTACGATCACAGCTATTACTTCATGGCCAGCTTCATCGGCGAGCACATCGCCCACCACGCGGCGGCCTTGCGGGGCTGAGGGCGGCCAGGCGGCCCGAGCCAACCGGCGGGATACCCGCCGGGCCTGGACCGGCCGCGCTCAGGCGGCCGAGACGTCGCGCAGTTCCCAAGCGCTGCCGGACAGCAGGCGCAGGCGATGCTTCAGGACCTGGCCGGGAATCGAGGTGGTCGCCACCAGCACGATCCGCAGATCATCCTGCTGGCCGGAAACGCGGGCGCCGGGATCGGTCAGGCCCAGCCCGGGATCGACGTCGTCGGGGTCGTCCTGTTGCAGCCGCCAGCGCTGGAACAAGCCGTCGCTCTGCAGCGCGGCCTGCAACTGCGCCGCGAATTCATCGGCGCCATGGGCGGTGAAACTGAGTGCGGGATCGCCGCCGCGGGCGCGGTCGGGATCCGGCAGGCTGATGTAGTAACGCACGGCCATACAAGCCTCTCGTCCTTGGGTGGCTAAGGTTAGCGATACGGAGTGTTATCTGTCCGTTACGGCGGCCGCGCTGGCTTAAGCCGGCTTGAACACGTGCGGCTCGGAGGCGAATCCCACCACCATCGCGCCCTTGCCGACGTTGACCATGCCGGTCAGGCTCATCACGCTCTCGAACACCTCGACGTTGTGGTTGGCGCAGACGTCGCGCAGGCGCTGGTAGCCGGGCAACGCGCGCATCTCGGACAACTCGCCGCCATAACCCAGGCAGACGGTGGGGGTCATCAGGCCGTCCATCACCCGGTGGCTGGTGAAGCGGAACAACTGTTCCACCGCGTTCTCGAATCCCTTGATCTTGGCGACCGGCTCGGTGTTGCCGGCATGACCGTGCAGCACCGGCTTGATGTCCAGCGCGCTGCCCAACGCGGCGCTGAGCAGGCCCACGCTGCGATCCCCCTTGGTGCGTGCGCGGGCACGCAGATAATAGAGATCGCGGGGAATCATGTAGCCATGGGTGTGGTTGGCCAGTTCCTCCAGGCGTACCCGGATCTGCTGCACGCTGGCGCCGGCCGCGCGCATGCGCACCGCCTCCACCGCGGTGACGCCCTGGGCGGCGAACAGGTTCTGGGTGTCGATCACCCGCAGCGCGAACGGCGAGTTGAACCCGGCGGCCTGGCGCACCGGCTTGTAGTCGTTGAGGATGGCGAAGCTGGCCTGCATCGCGTTGTCGTGGATCGGACTGCGGGTGCGGGTGATGGTCAGGCAGAACACGTGGTCGTAGTCCATCACCAGCTTGCCCAGGAACAGATCCCGGATCTGGGCGACCGAGAACGGCGTGGTCTCGGCCTCGTGGCCGCGCGTGGCAACGTGCGCATGGAGGAAGCTCAGGGTGGCTTCCTCGTCGCGGTGATCGGTCAACACCGCATCGCCGATGCGCACGGTGATCGGCAGCAGGATGATGTTGTTGTTCTGGAGAAAATCCTGTGGCAGATCACAGGCGGAGTCGACGACGATTCCAATGCGCATCTTTGCCCCTCCCGGCAGCGGTCGCATCTGTAATGTCCGGCACGCTAGCGCAAGCTGTCGGCGGCGTCGCGTCCCGGAAGCTGTAATGTACGGGGGAACGCCATAAAGCGGGGTTCGTCACGCCAGAAACGGGGATTACGGCTCAGTTCGCTAGCGATATATAGCCAAATATTAGTGTGATTGCCATCACAAAATAGGCGTATTTCCCCTTGTGGCCCCCGGAACCCGCGCCCCACACTTCCGCCCGCAGGAAGGGAGCGGCATGAGACTGGGGTGGTGGTGGATTCTGCTGGGGACGGTGCTGACGCAGCCGGTGGTGGCGCAGGAGAGCGGCATCGTGCGCGTCGATCGGATCCTGCCCGTGGTTGCCGCGCAGCAGGCCGACCAGAGCGCCGGCCTGTTTTCCGAGCGGGAGTTCCAAGTCCGCGACGGCCGAACCGGGAGCGCTGACCTCGCGCCCATGCCCGGCCCGCATGTGTTGGGCAATGGCGAATGGCGGCTGCAGCCGGCCGACGGTCTCGAATCTCCCTTGCTGGTGGTCTACCACCCGTACAGCGCGCGGGTCACCGTGTTGACCCGGCCCGGTGGCACGCCGGTGAGCCATCGCCTGTTCGATCCGGATCTGGATCCGCGCTATTCGCGGCATGCCCTGGTGTTTCCGTTGCGGGGCGATGATCCGATCTACGTGAAAGTGGAGGATGCGCGCTATCCGCTGCATGTGCGGGTCGAATCGCGCGCGGAGCATGCGGCTTCCGACCTCCACCACACCCGGCTGTTGATGATGGCGATGGGCGTGGCGCTGGGCGTGTCGCTGACCGTGCTGCTGTTCTGGGTGATGCTGCGCGAGCGGGTGTATCTGCTGTATGCCGGCAGCATGCTGGCGCAGATGCTGTACGTGCTGTGCTCCTACGGCGAAGCCTATGCGCTGCCGGGCGTGCGCGTGCTTTGGCATTTCGGCGCCGTGGGCATCTGGTACATCGCCACCCTGGCGACCATGCTCACCACCACCTTGATGATCGAGTACGCGGATCTGCGCCAGCAGACCCCGCGGCTGACCCGCTGGCTGCGCTGGTCGGGCATCCGCCTGCCGGCGGTGGCGCTGATGGCCTTGTTGCTGCCGTGGCCGGCGCGCAAGGAATGGTTTCCCGATGTCGGCAACGTCCTGTTCCTGCTGACCCATGCGCTGAGCGTGCTCAGCCTCGCCCTGGCCTGGCGCAAGGGCAGCCGCCACGCGGCCTACTTCCTCGCCGCCTGGGTACCGCTGATGGTGTTCGGCACCTGGCGGGCGGTGCAGATCAGTTTGGGCATGCCGGTCGAGGATTGGCTCGACTATGGCTATCCCTTCGTCCTGGGCTATGCCTCGGTGGTGATGGCGCTGGGCTTGGCCGATCGCATGCTTACCTTCCGGCGCGAGCGCGATACCGCCAAGGAACACGCCGAGCGCGATGCGCTGACCGGCGTGCTCAATCGCGGCGGCATCGAGTATCGGCTGGACTGGGCCATCCTCGAACGGCGGCGTGAACACATTCCGCTGTCGCTGCTGTTCATCGATCTGGACGTGTTCAAGCAGATCAACGATCGCCATGGGCATGCCTTCGGCGATCACTGCCTGCGCGCGGTGACCCGGGTGATCAGCGAGGAATTCCAGTACGGCGACCAGTTGGGCCGGCTGGGGGGCGAGGAGTTCGTGCTGGTGCTGACCGGCGTGGACGGCGTGGCGGCCGCGGCCCTGGCCGAGCGGGTGCGCCTGAAGATCGAACGCCGTTGCGCGCGGGTGGACGGGATCGAGGTCGACCTGACCGTCAGCATCGGCGTGGCCGAATGCACCGCCGAGGACACCGTCGCCAGCCTGATCAAGCGGGCCGACGAGGCGATGTATCGCGCCAAGCGCGCCGGCGGTAATCAGGTCGTGGTCGAAGACGCGGCCGGAGTCGGCCCGGCGCCGATGACCACCCGCTGGGTTGCCGACACCGACACCTGAGCCGGCGCGCCCGCCACGTCTCGGGTTTCCGCACTCAGTGCCAGAGACCCAGGATCACGCCATACAGGGTGAATTGCAGGGTGTGGTAGCCGCCGTCGATCAGCCACAGTTTCAGCGAGCGGCCTGCGAACAGGTAGTTGATGCCGAAGCTGGCCGCGACCCAGCACACACCGGCCATCGCGCCGGTGGCAATCGCGGTCGCCGGTGCGGGTCGGGGGCCGAGGAAATACGCGAACGCGCCCGCCGCGATCAGGCTCAGCACGAACGCACCGCCGAAGATCCGCGCCGGGTGGCCGTTGGAGGCATCCGGATCCACGCCCGCCTCGCGGCACCAGGCCTGCTTGAACAGCGGGCCATACCACAGCCCTCCCAGCAGGAAGGCCGATGCCGCGGCGGCCAGCACCGCCAGAAAGTTGATCTGTCCCATGCGCCGCTCCCCCGGTTGGATGACGCCGCCAGTGTAGGCCTGGCGGCGATGCGTGCGCAGCGGAAGCGACCCGGCCCGCGCGGTGCGCAGCCCGGGTTTCCCTCAGCGGCTGTAGGCTCGCGGCAGGGTGCCGCTGTCGCGCAGGTAGCGATCCCGCAGTTCGGTCTGGCGCGAGCGCATCGGCATGGCCTTGCCGCCCAGCCAGATCCGTTCGGCGGTGTTGATCACGTCCAGCGGGTCGCCGCTCCACAGCACCAGATCGGCCAGTTTGCCCGGCGCGATGCTGCCCAGCCGATCGTCAACGCCGAGCGCCTGCGCCGGCACCCGGGTCAATCCCGCCAGGCCCTGTTCCCAGGGCAGGCCGTTGGCGACCGCGTTGCCGGCGTGCTGGCGGATCTTGCGCGCGTTGTGGGAGGCGTCGCCGGACTGGGTGAAACCCACGCTGACGCCAGCCGCGTCCAGGCGCTTGGCGTTCTCCAGGGTGGCGCCGATCTGATCGAAGTCCGACGGCAGTGCGGCCAGTCCGTCGATGAACACCGGCACCTTTGCCTGCGCCAGCTCCGCCGCGACCTTCCAGGCCTCGGCGGCGCCGGAGATCGCGATGCGCACGTTTTCCTTCTTCGACCAGCGCAGCAACTGGCGGATGTCGGCGGCGCGGTTGACGCCGACCACCAGGCGGCCGTTGCCGGCCCGGTATCTGGCCAGCGTGGCGCGACCGGCCGGGGTCAGCAGGGCGTGCGGCGAGTCGGCGGGAACGCGGCCGCGGGCTTCGGCGACCAGTTGATCCAGCAGCATCCACTGCGCGGCGCGCGAGTTGCCGCTCAGGCCGGACGCGCCGCCGCCGAGGCGGATGAACAGCGCGCGCGGACCAATCGGATCGGCACTGCCATCCAGCCGCATCACCCCGCCCTGGCCGGCGATGAAGGACGCGCCGGTGCCGGCGCCCAGCAGGGTGAAGCCGAGGCCCTCCACGCGCGCGACCGGCACCAGGATCGAGGCCGGGTTGTAGGCCAGGGTGACGTCGAATTCGGGGCGCATCGGCTGCAGGTTGCCCAGCGACACCGAACTGTCGTCGGTGGCCTGCTCGCCGGAGACTTCCTCCACGCCGATCTCGGTGATGCCGGCGAAGAACGCGGGCGTCAGCGGCTTGCCGCCGGCGTCGATCACCTCCACGCCCGCGGGCGCGGCCAGGCCGGCGCCGACGGACTGGATCACGCCGTTGTGGATCAGCACGTCGGCATTCTTCAGCGTGCCCTGCGCGGCGGCGGTATGCACGGTGGCGTTGCGGATCAGCACGTCCTGCGCGAAGGCCGGCACCACCGCGACGGCGGCGGCCAGCAGGCACAGGCGTCCCAGCAGACGGCGGCTCATCGTGCCACCTCCTGGCCGAGCAGGAAGTCCGAGACGGGCTGGCGGCTCCGGTCGTGGCGGTCGTACACGCGCGCGCCATCGATGTAGACCTGTTCGGCCTGCGCGTAGACGCTGAAGGGATTCTGGTTCCATATCACCACGTCGCCCATCTTCCCCGCCTCCAGGGTGCCGGTCTGCCCGGCCACCCCGAGTGCCTTGGCCGGATTGGCGGTGAGCCAGCGGATCGCGTGTTCGGGCGTGATGTCGCCCATGCCGGCGCGGCGTGCGCTGGCGATCACCTTGGCCGCTTCCTGGTTGAGGCGCTGGATGCCCTCGTCCGAATCCGAATGCACGATCGCGCAACTGTTGGCGGGACGATCCACCAACGCGATGTTCTCCTGGATGCCGTCGAAGGCTTCCATCTTGAAGCCCCACCAGTCGGCCCACAGTGCGCCGCAGACGCCTTCGGCGGCCAGCCGGTCGGCCAGCTTGTAGGCTTCCACGCCGTGGTGGAACGCGGCCACCTTGAAGCCGAACTCCTTGGCGAGATCGAGCATGGTTGCCATCTCGTCGGCGCGGTAGCAATGGATGTGCACCAGGATGTCGCCGTGGATGGCACCGGCAAGGGTGTCCAGCTTCAGATCGCGCTTGCCGCCACTGTCGCCGCCGCTGTCCTGGCCTTCGCCCTCGTCGCGCTGCCACCAGCGCTTCTTCTTCGGCTCCGATTCCTTGGGCGCGTTCTTCTTCAGGTACTCGGCCGCATCGATGAAGGCGGCGCGGTAACCGGCCACGTTGCCCATCCGGGTCATCGGCGGCACGCCCTTGCCGCCGTACACGCGCTTGGGATTCTCGCCGCAGGCCATCTTCAGGCCCCACGGCGCGCCGGGAAATTTCATGCCCTGGTAGGTGGTGGCGGAGACGTTTTTGAGGGTGACGCCGCGGCCACCGACCAGATTGGCCGATCCCGGCAGCACCTGCAGGGTGGTGACGCCGCCGGCCAGCGCGGCATGGAAACCGGGATCCTGCGGCCACACCGAGTGCTCGGCCCAGACGTTGGCGGTGACCGAACCGGTCATCTCGTTGCCGTCCTGGTGCGCGCGCGCGCCGGGGCTGGCATACACGCCCAGGTGCGAATGCACATCGATGATGCCGGGGGTGACCCACTTGCCGCGCGCATCCACGCGGGTGGCGCCCTCGGGCGCCTGCAGGCCGCGCCCGACCGCGGCGATGCGGCCGTCCTGGACCAGCACGTCGGCGTCGTCCAGGCGTTCGCCGGTGCCGGTCAGCACGGTGGCGTGCTCGATCAGCACCGGGCCGGACGCGATCGCGCGGTAGGTGCTGGGATAGGGATCCTGGATGAAGCGCGCGGCCGGCGTCGCCGCCTGGACCGTGGTGCAGAGCAAAGCCAGGCCGATCCCGGCCATCAAGGTCAGTCGCATGGTGTTTTCCCCGGAAGGTGGCTGGACCCTAACCCGGCGCGCGCCGGCTTGCCAAGTGCGGGAGGCCGTGCGTGCGAGAATGCCCTGATAACAACGAGAACGAGGACGCCCATGAAGGACAAGAACGAGATCGTCGACAACTGGCTGCCGCGCTATACCGGCGTGCCGCTGGACCAATTCGGCGAACACATCCTGCTGACCAATTTCGGCGGCTACCTCAACACGTTCTCGCAGCTGACCGGCGCGCCCATCGTCGGCCTGGATCGGCCGATGGCCAGCGCCACCGCCGACGGCATCACCATGATCAACTTCGGCATGGGCAGTCCCAACGCGGCGACGATGATGGATCTGCTGTCGGCGATCATGCCCAAGGCGGTGCTGTTCCTGGGCAAGTGCGGCGGTCTGAAGAAGAAGAACCAGCTGGGTGATCTGGTGCTGCCGATCGCGGCCATCCGCGGCGAGGGCACCAGCAACGACTACCTGCCGCCGGAGGTGCCGGCACTTCCGGCCTTCGCGCTGCAGCGCGCGGTGTCCACGATGATCCGCGATCTTGGCCACGACTACTGGACCGGCACCGTCTACACCACCAACCGCCGGGTATGGGAACACGACGATGCCTTCAAGGAGCGCCTGCGGGTGATGCGCTGCATGGCCATCGACATGGAGACCGCGACGGTGTTCGCGGCCGGCTTCGCCAACCGCATTCCGTGTGGCGCGCTGCTGCTGGTCTCGGATCAGCCGATGATCCCGGAAGGGGTCAAGACCGAAGCCTCCGACGCCAAGGTCAGTTCCGAATACGTGCAGAACCACATCACCGTCGGCATCGAGGCGCTGAAGCTGATCCGCCGCAACGGCAAGTCGGTCCGGCACCTGAGGTTCGACGAATGAGCCAGGCGACGGAACGGCCGGTGATCCGGATCCGGCGCGCCGGGCCGGGCGACGAGCAGGCGCTGGCCGCGGTCGGCGCGGCCAGCTTCCTGGAAACCTTCGCCGGCGTGCTGGAAGGCGCGGACATCCTGGGTCATTGCCAGGACCAGCACGCCGCGACGCTCTACGCGCGCTGGCTGGTCGACCCCGGACTGCGCATCTGGCTGGCCGAGGTCGAACCCGGCGCCGCGCCGGTGGGCTACCTGGTGCTGTCGCCGGCGGCCCTGCCGGTCTCCGATCCCCAGCCCGGTGATCGCGAGGTCAAGCGCATCTATCTATTGCACCGCTTCCAGGGCCATGGCATCGGCGCGGCGCTGATGCGCGCGGCCATCGACGAGGCGATCGCGCTGGGCGCGCCGCGCCTGCTGCTCGGCGTCTACGCGCACAACCATGCGGCCATCGCGTTCTATCGCAAGGCGGGCTACCTGCCTGTAGGCGAGCGCCGGTTCCAGGTCGGCGGGCGCGAGTACGACGATCAGCTGCTGGCGTTGTCGCTGGCCTGAGCGATGGGCCAGCGGCGGAACGCTGCGTGTGGCCGCCGATGCGCCACCTTTGCGCCGCACGGGTTAGCCTTGCCGCCGGACAAGAAGGGAGACTTTTGAGATGAGCGACGCATTCCGCGTGGTCGAGTTCTGGCGCGACGCCGGCTATGAAAAATGGTTCGCGCGCGACGAGGCATTCGATACGCGCTTCCACGATACGTTCCGCGAGCTGCATTTCCTGGCCGCCCGCCGCGAGCGGGAAGACTGGCTGGCCGATGCGCAGGGCGCGCTGGCGCTGGTCCTGTTGCTGGATCAATTCCCGCGCAACTGCTTCCGTGGCAGCGCGCATTCCTACGCCACCGACGGGTTGGCGCGGCACTACGCGGCGCGTGCGGTGGATGCCGGATTCGATCGGCAGATCGATCCCGCGCTGCGGATCTTCTTCTACATGCCGTTCGAGCATTCGGAAGCACTGGCCGATCAGCAGCGCGCGCTGGATCTGTTCAACGCCACCGGCGACGCCAACTACATCCACTACGCACAGTTGCACTACGACATCATCGCCCGCTTCGGCCGCTTCCCGCACCGCAATCCGGCGCTGGGACGCGACTCCACCGACGCCGAACTGGCCTACCTGGCCGAGGGTGGTTTCAGCGGATAGGGCCGACGGTTCCTGGCAAAAGAAGTGGTTTGTTCGTACCCGGGCCCGCCCCCATCCGCCCCCATTCGCCCCCGGATCAGGTCCGGGGCGGGCTCTGCGGGCACCTTCCCCCGCATGCGGGGGAAGGGGGCGTCCGGCCGGAATCCGGATCGGGGACGGTGGTAGGCACCCGCGGAAAAAAAGAAACGGCGCCTTGAGGCGCCGTTTCCGTTTCGATGGTGGAGCGGATCAGTATTTGCTGATCGTGCCATCGACTTCGTCGGCCCAGGCGTTGATGCCGCCGGTGACGTTGTAGACGCGGGTGAAGCCACGGGCGAGGAATTCCTCGGCCGCCTGCTGGCTGCGGCCGCCGCTGCGGCACAGGAACGCCAGCGCGGTGTCCTTCGGCAGGGCTTCCAGATCGGCACGGCCATTGCCGTCGAAGGTCTTGAACGGCACCGCGACCGCGGCGATGGCGCGCTCGTCGGCCGGACGCACATCCACCAGCAGCACCTCCCCGGCGCGGACCTTGGCGTCGGCCTCCATCGGCGACAACGCCTGGACCGGCTTGGGCGCGTTCGGGTTGTCGATCGCCAGGCCCTTGCCGCGGATGTCGTCTACCCAGTCGATGGTGATGCCGTCGGCGCGGCGCGCGCTGCCCAGGTCGAACTGCACGCGCACGCCGCTGGATTCGGCGGCGATGGCGTTGGCGTCGAACTGCGCCAGCTGGAAGTTGGGCTGGAACTGGGCGTTGATCGACAGCGCCAGGGTGGCGCCCGGACCGGCGTCGGCGACCGCGTTCTTCAGCATCTCGGCGGCGGCCGGGGTGATGGTGATCGCGGGCGGGGTGCGATCCGGCGCGTCCAGGCCCAGCAGGCTGGCCAGTTCGCCGGAATTGGTCATCTGCTCGATGATGTCGCTGCCGCCGACCAGTTCACCGTCGATGTACAGCTGCGGGATGGTCGGCCAGTCGCCATAGGCCTTGATGCCCTCGCGGATTTCCTGGTCGGCCAGCACGTTGACGTGCGCGTAGTCCACCCCCAGCGCGCCGAGCGCGCCGACCGCCTTGGCCGAAAAACCGCACTGCGGCATGTTGGGCTGGCCCTTCATGAACAGCACCACGCGGTTGGACTGCAGGAGGGATTCGATACGGGTGCGCAGGGCGGGGTCGAGGGACATGGACGGTTTACCGGAAGACGGAATGGGAATTCTACGCCCCGTGGCATCATGGGGCATGACCCGCGCAAGAACACTGCATCGCGTCCCGCGTCGGCCCGGATGGATATTGGGCCTGTTGGCGCTGTCGCAAGTGGCGGTGGTCGCGCTGTGGTGGCGCTGGGGGTGGCGGATTGGCCTGCCGGCGATGCTGCTGACCCATCTGACCGTGGTGTGGGCGACGTTGTACCCGCGGGCAACCCTGCTGTGTCCGGCGCTGTCGCGCCTGCCGACGGCGCGACGCGAAGTCTGGCTGACCATCGACGACGGCCCCTCCGCCGATACCGGACCGATGCTGGAACTGCTCGAGCGCCACGGCGCGCGCGCGACCTTCTTCCTGGTCGGCGAACGCGCGCTCGCCCAGCCGGAGCGGGTGCAGGAAATCCTGCGTCGCGGGCACGGTATCGGCAACCACAGCGCCAGCCATCCGGACACCCGTTTCTGGCGGCTCGGCCCGGTCGCGATGGAAGATGAAATCGGCCGCAACCAGTCGCTGTTGACGGTGGTTTCCGGACAGACGCCGCGCTGGTTCCGCTCGGTGGTGGGGATGACCAATCCCTTCGTCGGCCTGTCGCTCAAACGCCATCGGCTGGCGCGGGTGGCCTGGAGCGCGCGCGGTTTCGACGGCGTGGACTGCGAGCCGGACCAGGTGCTGGCCCGCCTGCGCCGCGACATCGGGCCGGGCGCGATCGTGCTGCTGCACGAAGGCGCCACGCATGGGCACAACGTCGAGATTCTCGCAAAACTGCTCGCCTGGCTGGACGAACAGGGCTACGCCACCGTGCTGCCATCCTGCCCTCCGGATCCGCCGCAGCCGATGTAGCGCCGGGCTTGCCGGCGCCGCGCCGGGGTGTCAGGCGTGGGCGAGCAGGCGATGCGCGACCGGCAATGCCAGCCGGGTCCATTCGGCATACATCGCCGTGGACGGATGCAGGCCGTCGTCGGCCAGCATGAGGGTCTCCGCGCCGCGCGCCCTGCTGATCGCGGTGATGTCGACGAAGGCCACGCCGCGCTGCGCGCAGGCCTGCCGCGCGGCCTCGTTGTGGGCATCCAGTTCGCGGGCGATGCGGGCGGTGTCGCGGCCTTCCTTGACGGCAAAGGGGGTGACGCCCCAGTCGGGGATCGACAGCACCAGCACCCGTTCCGGCCGATTGCCGGCGAAACCGATCGCGCGCCACAGCAGCGCCGCGAACTGCACGCGGTATTCGTCCACCTCGCGCCCGCGATACTGGTTGTTGACGCCAATCAAAAGGCTCACGAAGTCATGCGCGCCCAGCGGCTCTTGCGCGGTGATGGCCGTGTCCAGCTCGTCGGTGGTCCAGCCGGTGGTGGCGATGATGCGCGGATCCGCCAGCGGAACGCCCTCGTTGCGCAACGCCCGCGCGAGCTGCACCGGCCAGCGCCCGGATTCGGGCACGCTTTCGCCGATGGTGTAGGAATCGCCCAGCGCCAGATAGCTCAACTCGGGCAGCAGGGCGGTGGTGTGCGGAGCGGCGATGGTGGTCATGCGCGCATTCTGCGCCGGTTGGCAGCGGGTTCAAAGACCGGCGGCCAACCCGGGACTTGGACGCGCGAAGGCGTCGCGACTGACGTCGCTCCTACAGGAGCGTAGCTCCGGATCAGGCCGCCGCGGGGCGGCGTCCCTTGAGCGGCACCACCTTGGTGGCGGCCTCGGCGCGACGATCCAGGGCACGGCCGATGCGGGTGAACACTTCGCGCATCATCGCCGCCTCGGGCAGGAAGGTCACCCGGAAATGGTTGCGGTAGGGCACGTTGAAGCTTGAACCCGGCACCACCAGCACGCCTTCGGTTTCCAGCAGATCCAGGGCGAAAGCGTGGTCGTCGAAACCCTTGGCGGCATCCCCGACCACCGCCGGGAACGCATACAGCGCGGCGTCCGGGCGCACCAGGTCCAGATGTTCGCTGGCCTCGCAGGCCTCGATGATCGCGCGGCGGGTTTCGTACAGGCGTCCACCCGGCGAACACAGTTCGGTGATGGTGTCCGGGCCGTTGACCGCGGCTTCCACCGCGTACTGGCCGGGCACGTTGGCGCACAGGCGCAGCGCGCTCAGCAGATCCATCGCCTGCAGGTACTCGCGCACCCGCTCGGTGCTGCCGGACACGACCGCCCAGCCCACCCGCCAACCGCAGGCGCGGTGCACCTTGCTCAGGCCGCTGAAGGTGATGCAGGGATGATCGCCGGCCAACGGCGCGACCGGCTCGAAGCGCGCGCCGTCGTACAGCACCTGGTCGTAGATTTCATCGATCATCAGCAGCAGCCTGTGCTTGGCGGCGATGGCGACGATCCGCTCCAGCAGTTCGCGCGGATAGATCGCGCCGGTCGGATTGTTCGGGTTGATCAGCACGATCGCGCGGGTGCGCGAGGAGATCAGCTGTTCGATCTCGCCGGGATCCGGCAGGAAGTCGTTCTCCGGCGTGCAGCGGTAATAGACCGGACGGCCGTCGTTGAGGATGGTAGCGGCCGACCACAGCGGATAGTCGGGCGAGGGCACCAGCACTTCGTCGCCGGGATTGAGCAGCGCGCGCAGCGAAACGTCGATCAGTTCGCTGACGCCGTTGCCCATGAACACGCGGTCGGCGCTGGCGTGCGGGGTGCCGCGGCGGGTGTAGGCGGCGGCGACGGCCTCGCGCGCGGCCGGCAGGCCCTGCTGGTGGGTGTAGGGATCGGTATGGTCGATGTCGCCGACGATCGATTTCTGCAGATGCGCGGGCGCGCGGAAACCGAAGGCGCCGGGGTTGCCGATGTTCAGCTTGATCAGCTTGCGCCCCTGGGCCTCCAGCTCGCGGGCTCGCCGGGCCAGCTCGCCACGAATTTCGTAACGGACTTCGGAGAGGCGCTCGCGCACGGGCAGCTGGAAGGGGGGCGGGGCAGACATGGCAATGGTTTCGGGGAGTTGGACGGCCAGCTTAACGGAAATTTATGCAGCCGAGCGCCGCCCGGTTTAACAGGCGTCTAGAATCCCGCCATGCGAGCAAATCCCGCCTCCGCCCCCCTCGACCTCGCCTCCCTGCGCGCCATCGGCTGGCCCTGGCCCGGATTGCCGGACGACCCAGCCTGGGCGGCCCTGCTGGCGACGCATCCCGCGGCGCGGCCGGCGCGGGTCACCGAGCAGCACCGCTCGGGCTACGTGGTCGCCGACGGTCCGGACGCGGCCATCAAGGCCGAATCCCTGCCCGAGTGGCAGCGCCGGCCCGGATTCCGCAAGGCAGGTTCTCCCGCCCACGAGCGTCCGGCGGTCGGCGATTGGGTGCTGCTGGAGGGCAAACGCATCGTCGCCCTGCTGCCGCGTCACACCGGTATCAAGCGCGGCGCCGCGGGCGAGCATTACCAGCAGCAGGTCATCGCCGCCAACGTGGACACGGTGTTCATCGTCTCGGGCCTGGATGCGGACTTCAATCCACGCCGGATCGAGCGCTACCTGCTGCTGGTCGGCAGCGGCGGCGCGCAGCCGGTGGTGGTGCTGACCAAGGCCGACCGGCACGAGCACGCGGGCGACGCCATCGAGGCGTTGGCCGACGTGACCGCGCAGGACGTGCCGGTGTTCGCGCTCAACGCCAAGGATGCCGACAGCGTCGCGGTGCTGGCGCCGTGGCTGCAACCGGGGCGCACGGTGGTGCTGGTCGGTTCGTCCGGCGCCGGCAAGTCCACCCTCACCAACACACTGCTGGGCGATGACCGGATGAAGACCGGCGAAGTGCGCGAGAACGATTCGCGCGGCCGCCACACCACCACCCATCGCGCGCTGATGCCGCTGCCTTCCGGCGCCTGCCTGATCGACACCCCCGGCATGCGCGAACTCAAGCCGACCGGCGAGGAGGACCTGGTCGAAGGCGGTTTCGCCGACATCGAGGCCCTGGCCGAGCAGTGCCGCTTCCGCGACTGTTCGCACCAGCGCGAACCCGGCTGCGCCGTGCGCGCGGCGATCGAGCGCGGCGAGCTGGACGAGGAGCGTTTCCTCAACTACCTCAAGCTGCGCGACGAGGTGGCCAACGCCGCCGGCAAGCTGGCCACCCGGCTGGCGCAGAAGGCCGAGGCGCGCGCGCAGGGCAAGGCGCTCAACAAGCGCCTGGACGAGAAATACGGGCGGCATTGATGCAGGATCATCTCTTCTGCAGGAGCGAGGTGAGTCGCGAGTTCTTGGTGGGAACTTTGAAGACGTCCACCCTGGTCGCCTTCGCGACTGACGTCGCTCCTACAGCGGAGGCGTGCGCGGGAAACATGCGCGGGGCATCGGCATGGACGCGATGAATCTGTCCCCCGACATCACCCATCACGCCGCCCTGGACGCCCGTCTGGTCAAGGCGGTGCGCGGCATCAAGCTGCTGAGTCTGGCGAGCTGGCCGGCCGCCCTGCAGGCGCCCTTCCTGGAAGGCATGGAACGCGGCAATCCGCGCCTGCCGAAAGTGGAGTATCCGAAACTGGATTTCAGCGAGGCGCGCCGCGAACTGGAGGCGATCGCCCAGGCCGCCGACGACGCGCATCCGCTGGGACGTTACCTGCGCGAGTCAGTGGACAGCTGGTCGACCGCCGCGCGACTGCTGGAATGCCTGGGAACGCCGGCGGTGACCACGCATTCGATCACCCTGTTCGGCACGCCCGAGGCGCCCCTGCCCGGCAACGGACCGACCACCCGCGACGCGGCCCGCCACTTCATCGCCATCGCCCAGGATCTGGATCGCGAACTGCTGGCGCCCGAAGAACAGATTCCGGTCTCGGCCACCGCCCTGCAGCTCCAGTTGCAGGGCGACCTCGACGACTTCTTCGATGCGCGCGTGATCACCGTGGAGCTGGATCCGGATCTGATCGCCAAGGCGGCCGCCGGCGCCACCCGCATCCGCCTGCGCCACGGCGCGGCCTTCAGCGACTACGACCGCCGGCAACTGCTCCAGCACGAGGCGCTGGTGCACTCGCTGACCGCGCTCAACGGCCGCGAACAGCCGCTGTTCCC
>NZ_JANJUE010000324.1 GCF_024710765.1 Pseudoxanthomonas sp. | reverse complement strand
GGACGACGGTTTCTTCCTCGCCACGGTCGTGCCGAACGACGACGGCGCGCGGGTCGCGAAGTACCTCGGCGTGGTCAACGGTGAGGCGATCATAGGCGCCAACATCTTCCGCGATATGTTCTCGTCGGTGCGCGACGTGGTCGGCGGGCGGGCCGGCGGCTACGAGCGCGCGCTCGCCGGCGCGCGCGACGCGGCGCTCGGGGAGATGGTTGCCGCCGCCAGGGAACTGGGCGCCGACGGCGTGGTCGGGATCGACTTCGACTACGAGGTCCTCGGCGAGGCGAACGGGATGATGATGGTGTCGGTGAGCGGGACGGCGGTGAAGATGGCGGGGAGGTAGTTCGGGGTCGCGGTTTTCAGCGCCGACACAGGATGTTGACCAGCGCCTGCCGTCCGCCACGGACCGCGTGCAGCGCGCGCTCGAGTGCCGCGGGCAGCGCCTCGGGACGCTCGACGCGCTCGCCGTGCCCGTCGAACGCCCGCACGATCTCCTCGAATCGCGGCGATGGGGCCAGGCTCACCATCGGCACCTCGGGACTCGACGCCGCCCAGCCGTCGGGGTGAACGCTGAGCGTGCTCTTGGCGACCTCGTCCCAGCCACCGTTGTTGAACACCACGGTCAGCAACGGGAGGTCCTGCGCACGCGCTACGAAGTGGCAGGCCGTGGGAACGCTGAAGAGGTACGAGCCATCGCCCAGCGTTGCAATGACCGTGCGTCCAGCGGCGGCGGCCTTGACGCCCAGCGCGGCCCCGAATCCCCACCCCAGCCCGCCGGCGTGCGAAGGACCGAAGTAGCGCCCCGGCCCTGCAGGCGGCGCGGCCCTCGGGTCCAGCGGATACTCGTTGACGACGACCGTCTCCTCATCGACGAGCGCCGCGATGCAGTGCGACGCCCACTGGAAGCCGACGGGCTTGCGATCCCGTTCCGCGAGCGCGGCGGCCAACCACTCGGCACGCTGCGCCCGATGGCGCTGCTCGAGAATTGAGCGCCGCGCCTGGACCGCGCCCCGGTTTACCCGCTGCCGGACCGCGTGCGCAAGCATCGGCAGCGCCACGGCCGGCTCGGCCGCGATCGGCACGTCGCAGCGGTAGTTGCGCATCGGATAGCGGCCGAAAAAGGGATCGACTCCAAGTTGGATCACGCGCGTCGCCTCGGGAAGCGTCGAGCGGGCCGGAAACCAGGGCACGTCGCAGTCGATCACCAGGATCGCATC
>NZ_JANJUE010000077.1 GCF_024710765.1 Pseudoxanthomonas sp. | reverse complement strand
TGTTGAGCTTGCGCTGCAGCGCGGCGTCGGCAGCCTGCCACATGCGCATGGTGGCTTCATACTGGGCGAGCGCATCAACGTTGGCGGACGTGCACTGCTTGTCATGTTCGTAGATCGAGGCACAGACCAGGTTGTCGATGGTGGTCTTGCGCTCGCCAGACTGGCCGAACATGGCCAGATACAAGCTACAGGGACGCTCTATGCCTGTCGGAAGCACCACGTCTACATTGCCTTGGCAGGCAACGGACATTGCTGTCAGGAAGGAGCCCGCCACGAGGGCGTCGGGTGCCTGAACCTGATCCTGGACTTCCCAGATGGCATCCCGCACGGCAGCGAACAGTTCGTGGACTGGATAGGCGGACGGGTTGATCATCATGCTCATTCCGTGCCCTCCTCATCCAAGCGGTGGGCTTGCGAGAATTCCGCAGCCTTGGCGTGATCGGCCATCAGAGCCTTGAAGCGGCTCGGGTGCAGCTTCAAGCCCTGCGTCTGAAGCATGTCCAGGATCGCCTTTTGGCTGACGTGCTTGTTCAACAGCTCGACGATGGTCGGGTACAAGAGGGTGAATAGCTCGGTCTTCTGGTGCTGAACCTTGGGCTGGAGAGTAAGCAGGGCCTCCTTGGCCTGAAGGGCCTTGGCCGCGAGGTCGCCGCCGACCTGGTTTCCGCCCGTGTCTTTGATGCTCATGCGGCACCTCCTTCGAACGTCGCCTGCGGATTGGCACAGGCGTAAGCGTAGGCAATCAGGGCCGAGCGCCACCACACGGAAGGCGAGTGCTCGGACATACCCAGCTTGAAAGGCTTAGGTGCGCGCGGGTCATAGGAAGGCGAGCGGGGGTTGAGGCGTGCGTACCACGTGCTCTTGCTGATTCCTCCCAGAAGTTGAAGAGCCTCAGGCACGCGGACCAGTTGGTCCAGGTTGGGAGCTTGCTGGACCGCCAGATGGATGGCTTCCAGTCGTTCAAGCAACTCCTTGTGGATGGACGAATCTACCGTTTCCGCGTCGGGGCGAGCGGTGGCCGCCGCCTGAGACAGGCGGCTGCGGCGAAGAATGGAGCGTGAAGGCAGAGCGGCGAGTGAAGCTTGGCAGGACATGGACTTCTCCTTGGTGGTCCGCGACGCGGTATGCGTCGCGGTGCGGAGAAGTCTGGTCAAGGCCGGCCTAGCCCAAAATTGAGCGCCTAGCCGTTGGCTTTACGTGGAGTTCTTTTTTTGTTAAGAGCTGCTGCCTCGATCTGCCGGCACAGATGTTGGTACAGAGTGGTAATGCGGGGATAGGGCTGATCCTTGCCGGTAATCCACTTGCTCAACGTGTTGGCGAAACGATCTCCGGCCGAAACCGGGTGCTGAACTCGCTTTCCTTTGGCGGTCAACTTACTGAAATCCTCCAGCGCCTTGGCGTGGATCGGATCTGCCTCAATCATTTCAACTACTTTCCCGAGCAGGAAGTCAGGGCTACGCAACGTCTTGTCGATCTTGATCCTGTCCATGACTTCCAGTGCTGCAGCCGCGATCGCGTCTCTTTCCTTCTTGCCGGACTTCTCGCCCGCTTCGCTCTTGGCCTCGTAATCGGTCTTGGGTGAATACGTAATGCCAAGATAGAAGCGCGCCTCGATGAGGCAGTTCAGCGCGCGAAGGGTGTTCTGATTGTTATAAGCGTTCCTGGCCTCAATCCAGTAGGCAATCACGATCTCCAGGGCATCATCGATAGCGCCCTTGACCACAGCAGTCAGCTCTGCGCGTTCTTTCTGCAGTCTGCGGAAATCCTTATCAGCAGCTTCGCATGCCGCACCGTCGGCGCTCCCGGCCTCCAGAAGGCTCGCCCAAGCCAAGCCGAGTTTCGCATCAAGTTCAGCAAACTCCTCTGCGTTTCGAATGATGTCGCGTTGCTTCCAGTGCGCATAAGCAGTGGCATTTCCTAGCTCTTTCAGCTTTCTGCCAACCTGCGTCCATAACCTATCGAAGGGCTTGGGGTTGCGTTGCCTGACCTCATGGATGTGTCGGATCTGGTTGAGCGTCCGATCAAACAGCGCTTCGATACCAGGCAGTTGTTCGCTGCTGTCATATCTGCCTGTGTCGCGAGGCCACATAGGCGCGTACGTCGTTGTCACCAGCTTCTGAGACGAGGATTTCAGGGGGAGGTAGAAGGGTCTTGCAGCGGTCTGATTACCACGTTCGCTCAATGCAGTGCTCCGGAGTGGGGATTTGCCGTGTACGTTCCATGCAGCCACATCTGCTGCAGCCATCTCTGGGTGAGCTGTTTCTCAAAGATCCATTGGCTGCTTGGCAGCTACATGCAACAAGAAGGGCATGTAGAAGCTAGCCACTTGCGGAAAGATTCGCTTTGTTAGCAGGCTTAAAGGCAGTGGATATGGCTGTTCAGTGATGTCGCACCGCTGTTGACCTACAACCACACATCGTTGGGTGCCGTGTATGAACTTCCGGACTGACCCGTATTGATTACTCCTCGGGGCTCGACGAGCATGATGCAGCACTCTCCATCTGCGACAGGTCGATGCTCGATCCCTTTCGGAACAACATAGAGATCTCCGGAAGATAGCTTGACTGCTCCATCTCTGAACTGGAGGGTCATATCGCCGGATAGAACTATGAATACCTCGTCCGTGTCTTCGTGAGAATGCCAGACGAACTCCCCTTCGATCTTGGCAAGCTTGAACTGATAGTCGTTCATCTCTGCTACGACCTTGGGCGACCAATGTTCCGAGAACTTCGATAGCTTCTCCTTCAGATTGATCGCGAACTCTGATCTGGTCAAAGCATTCTCCTTGGTTGCTGTTCCACTTCACCGCCATGTTGGTGAGCTGCTCTCATAATCTCCCGACCCTTGCAATCGCTCGAACGGGGAATGTTCCTGCACCTCGCACCTTCGGCGGCATGGCGCTGAACCAGAATCCAGTATCTGGGACACTTCCGAGGTTGCAAAGATGCTCTACTATCAGTATTCCGGCACCTAGCAGTACGGTATGGACAGGCCTGTCTCCGTTGTCTGTGCTGTCTATGTTCATGGAGTCGATTCCCACCAGTTTGACCCTTCTTTCTCGAAGGTACTCGGCAGCATCGTGCGTAAGGTGGGGGTGCTCAACGCCGTATGTCGATTCGCGCCAGTGGATATCCCATCCTGTGTGTATCAGAACCGCACGACCCTCAAGCTCGAGATCCTGGAGCCAGCTCGTATCGATGCTGCGCACCTCCCTGTGGTCTGCGCGGACAACTATCGCATCCAGGTCACAGAAGTCAGCCGGCGATATCTGACATAGGTCTTTGCCATCAGGGAACCTGTGGTATGGCGCGTCGAGATACGTACCAGTGTTTGCGACCATATCTATCCTGGCGATCTGAAATTCTGTGCCATGGGCGTACACGCTGCGAGAGTTCTCGCGGCTCAGATAGTCGCAGATGCGTGCTGGAGGCAGGCCTGGATAAGTCACTAGGCCATCCTCGATCTCGTGGCTAAGCTCAACGTAGACGCTGCGCCCCACATCTGATGCCCCCGGCGTAAGTGAGGTACTCCTGCTCCTCGGCCGGGCATGGTAAGCAGGATCACCCGATTGAGCTTCAGGCCGGGTTCCTGCCACGCAGAGAGGAGGATCTGCTAGGGCGATGGGTGAGCTTTCTGGCACCTGCGAAGTCTTCACGTTGTTCTCCTGAAAGACATGGTACCTGCGTGGGAGGGGGGGGCTGGTCCCCCTCGCTCTTCGGGCGAATGATGCGCAGGTTGCTTCAAGAAGAGCTGTTCCAGCTGAGGCCCAGATAGAAGGCTCGCCCGTCGCCAGGGAAGTAGTACGCGCCATCTCTGCTGTGGGCATTCGCTTGAACGGTGGTAGTTGAGACGTATCTGCGGTCCGCAAGGTTGCGGCCCTCGACGAACCAACGCCATCCGTTGCCGATCTCGCCGCTGGCGGTCAAGTTAAGTAGCGCAAAGCCATCTGCTTCTACTGTATTCGCATGGTCAACCCACGCGCCTGAAGGCTGCCACTCCAAGCTGGGTGAGACTTGAAGCCACGGCTTGGGTTTCCATTGCAGCTCTAGGCGAACGTAGTGCGCCGGCACACCTGCCAGCCTGCGATTCTCGTAAGTAATGTCTTGATGGAAGCGAAAATCATTGTAGAGGTAGTGTGCTCTCAGCTGCAGGTCAGCATCCAAGAATGCCGAGCCTGAGAGCTCCAATCCCTGGTGGATTGTTCGGTCGGCGTTGACGGTTCCAAGTGCAACACCAGAAGCATCAGTCAGAGACAATAGTTCTCCGCGTACTCGCGAGCGATAGATCGCGACGTCCCATGTGTATGATTGGGAGCGGCTACGCCAGCCCACTTCCAAGGTGAGTGCTTCCTGTGCACGGGTCGGTGCTCGGCCGGGCTTGAAAACCAGCTCTGCGAAGGGCGGAGCCTCGAAGCTCTTGCTGAGATTGGCGAAGGCCTGTGAGTCCTGCGATACGTCATGCAGGAGACCAAGCTTTGGAGACACGCCATCAAACGCGGCTTCATAGCTCGATGTCGGCTGGAGATGGTCGATAAGCCACCTTTCAGCACTCACTGTCTGAAGCCCAAGCTGGATCGACCAGTCAGGTACGACGCCATGCGTGTACTCGGCATAGGCGACATCCTGCTCCGCTCTCAGCGTCGTACGTCCCGTTTCTGAACCCGCAGATCCTCCTATGTTGGTGGATCGCTGCTCGCGGCCGGCAAGCTTGGCGGCGCCTAGTCCCAAGATAAGTCTGCGTGGTAGAGAGGGTGAGCCAAGGTTCAGTGAAGCACGGGCGTTGAAGCCTGCGTCGCGCATGTCTTGTTCAAGAATGCCAACGGTCATGGCGTGGAAGCGATCACGCTCAACTCGGAAGAATGAGCCGGTTAGGTCGGTTTTGGGACTGGGCCGCCATGTCATCCGCAAGGCGGACCTGGTCTGAATCAGGTCATTCGAGGCTCTCTGGTCGACATAGCCCGGGGCGGCTTTCCGCGGAGATGAAGCGAGTTGGGCGCGTGTCAAGCTACCTGGCATCTGCATCTTTGAGTCGACATGAGCGAGGAAAAGGCGAAGCTCAAGGTTGCCCGAGAGCATCAAACCCACATTCCCCGACAGGCGATCAGCCTCGTAGGCTGACTGCTCGCGCCAACCATCCTGCTCGCTCCTGCTCACGGTGACGAGAAGGTCTTTCGATTCGTCGTATGTTGCGATGCCAACATAGGATTGCAGCTGGCCGAACGAGCCTGCTTGGTTTCTTAGTGCCAACCGTGGCGCGCCCAAGCCGGTGGATGAGACAAAGTTCACCGCGCCTCCGAGCCCATTGGCGCCATACTCCAGCGCATTCGAGCCTCGCCACACCTCAATGAACTTGGTCCCTAAAGGATCGATCGATTGAAACTCGCCAGAGCCGTCTGTTTGGTTGAGAGGGATCCCATCCTGGTAGAGCTGTATGCCACGCATGAGGAAGCCGCGCTGAAGCCCTGATCCACGAATTGAAAGTCGGGCTTCTTGACCGTAGCGTGTCTGAGCAAGGACCCCAGGGGCGTAGGAGAGCGCGTCCACAACAGTGGCCGCTCTGCCGTCCAGGTAGAGCTTCGCCTCGAGCACGGCCGTCGCACCTGCGCGCTTGCTCAATTGGTCTCTTGATAGTCCAACGCCCTCTGGCATCTTTGGAGAGCTCGCGTGAACCTCCACCGCGTCCAGCGTGGTATCTACGACTTGAGAAGCTGCGTCAGGTGTCTGCGAGGCAAGCATGATTGGGATCAGGCCGAGTGATCTTCGGGCGCGCTTGCAGGTTATCGGCTCATCTTTCGAGCGACTCGTGCTCATCATCGACTCTTGGTGGGGGGGGTGATCTTTCGGAGGGCTAGTTCAAGCTTTTCTTAGACTTGTGCAAGCAGGGCAATCCCTCTAGAACGGCTTCAAGGCAGCTAGAAGGGTTATCGCCGCTACAGCTCCAAAGATGCAGGGCGTTGTGCTGAAGTAGATGCCTTTCATGGTGGTTCCAGTCGCCATGCGACGCATTCTTCCTGACTGATACCCATGAAGCGCCGTGAGCGTCACGACGAGGATCAGCTTGAGAGTGAGCCACTCAGAGCCGAACGAACCCGTCGTCATGGCCAGCCACAATCCGAGTGCCCATACGGCACCTAGTGCTGGTTTGGTTATCAGGCGATCGTTCTGTAGTGCTGCGGCAAGAGCTTCTTGGCGATGCAGTGACTCGCATTTCGATGCGGAGAGCAACGCCCAGTTGTTGAAGACCATCCCACCCGCAAAAAGAACTGCCGCTGTTAAATGGCCAGCTTTGATCAAGGCGTATGTAGAGAGTGTCATGTAGCATTGCCGGAGGTTAAGCTCTCCGTCCTTGCTCGTAGCCAGCGGATGTTCGCGAAGCCTGCGAAGGGAATGAACGCGACGACGATCAAGCGGGCTATCTCAAGCCCCCGCCAGCGTCCCCAGGCTATTGTCCCCAGTACTGTCCACATATAGAGGACAAAGATGAGGCCATGCAGTGGCCCAAGAATCTGGGTGCCAAGATTCCAGCCGTAAATGTGTTTCAGTGGTGCAGCTATGAAGCAAAGGATGACGAGTGTCATCGCTTCCATGAAGGATAGGGCTGTCAGTCGTCG
>NZ_JANJUE010000050.1 GCF_024710765.1 Pseudoxanthomonas sp. | reverse complement strand
CGGCGTTCCGGCTGGATGGCGAACGCATCATACAGGACGCGCTGGACCGCGCCGGCGCCGCCGCGCGCGCGGCGGTGCCCCCGGTGCAGGTGCTGCGCGCGGGCGTGCCGCTGCATGCCGAGGCGGCGGCGGTGCAGGCCAATCGCGAGATCAACACCATCGGCTGGGGGTCGCTGGCGGCGGTGCTGCTGCTGGTGTGGCTGGCCTTCCGTTCGCTGCGGCCGATCCTGCTGGTGGCCGCCTCGCTGCTGGTCGGCTGCGCGACCGCGCTGTCGGTGACCGCGCTGGTGTTCGGCCAGGTCCATCTGCTGACCCTGATTTTCGGCGCCAGCCTGGTCGGCGTGGCCGAGGACTACGGCATCCATTGGTTCGCCTCGCGCCAGGGCGTGGCCGCGGAACGGCGCTGGACGCTGCTGCGCCATCTGCTGCCCGGCCTGTGGCTGGCGCTGGCGACCAGCGCGCTGGCCTACCTGGCGCTGGGCCTGGCGCCATTCCCGGGCCTGCGGCAGATGGCGCTGTTCTCGGTGGTGGGACTGGCGGCGGCATTCCTGACCGTGATCTGCCTGTTCCCCTGGCTGGATGGCGGCCAGGTGCGCGCGACCCGCTTCTCGCAGGCGATTGGAAACTCGCTGGAGCGCTGGCCGCGTGTGACGCGTGGTCGCGGCGGGATCGTGGCCGGCGTGCTGCTGGCAGTGGTGCTGGTCGCGGGCCTGCTGCGCGTGCGCGGCGATGACGACCTGCGCAGCCTGCAATCCTCGCCGCCGGCGGTGATGGCCCAGCAGATCGAAGTAGGGCGCCTGCTGGGCATGCCGAGTCCGGCCCAGTTCTTCCTGATCCGCGCGGATGACGCGGAAACACTGTTGCGGCACGAGGAAGCCCTGACCGAACGGTTGCGCGTGCTCACGGCCGAAGGCCGCATCGGCGGCTATCGCGCGATCAGCGATTGGCTGCCATCGCAACAACGGCAACGGGCGGACGCCGAATTGACCGGACGCATCGAAGGCGCGGTGATGGCGCAGGTCGGACAGGCTTTGGGCGAGTCCCTGCCACGCCCCGGTTTCAACACCGCCGCATTGCAGGCCGATGCATGGCTGGCCTCGCCGGTGTCCGCGCCGTTCCGCCATCAGTGGCTGGGGCAGGTGGGTGGGCAACTGGCCAGCGTGGTGCTGATCGACGATCTGGGACGCGACGGCGCGCTGGCGTTGCTCGAACAGCAGGCCGCGCGCGTGCCGGGTGTGCGCTGGGTCGATCGCACCGCCGACTTCTCGCGCCTGTTGCGCCACTATCGCCACCTGATGAGCGGGTTGCTGCTGGCCGGCGCGGTACTGGTGTACGCGCTGCTGTGGTGGCGCTATCGAGCGGGCGCCTGGCGGGTGATGCTGCCGACCCTGCTGGCCGGTGTGTCGACCGTGGCGTTGCTGGGCCTGGCCGGGCAGCCGCTGCAACTGTTCAACGTGTTGGCCCTGTTGCTGTTGCTGGGCATGGGCATCGACTACGGCATCTTCCTGACCGAACACCGCGGCGACGCCAGCGCCTGGATGGCGGTCTGCATCGGCGCGGCCAGCACCTGGCTGTCGTTCGGCCTGCTGGCGCTGTCGGCCACGCCGGCACTGCGCGCCTTCGGCCTCACCCTGTTGCTGGGCATCGGCCTGGTCTGGCTGGTTTCACCGTTGTTCCGCCCACCGGCCCGCCCATCGGCGAGCCCCCGACCCTCCACGAGCACGAGACATACGGAATGAAAGTCGAGCAAACGGAAATCCTCATCATTGGCGCGGGTCCCGCGGGCTCGGTGGCGGCGGCGATGCTGCGCCAGCAGGGGCGCCGCGTCCTGATCCTGGAACGCGAGCAGTTCCCGCGCTTTTCCATCGGCGAGAGCCTGCTGCCCCAGAGCATGGAATACATCGAGGCGGCCGGCCTGCTGCAGGACGTGGTGGAAGCCGGTTTCCAGTTCAAGAACGGCGCCGCCTTCGTGCGCGGCGAGCGCACCACCCAGTTCGATTTCCGCGACAAGTTCTCGCCGGGTTGGGGCACCACCTATCAGGTGCAGCGCGCCGATTTCGACCACGTGCTGGCCAAGGGCGCGGAGCGGATGGGCGCGGAAGTGCGCTACCGGCACGAGGTGCTGGCGGCCGAACCGGGCGAGCGCCCGCGGGTGACCGTGCGTTCGCCGGAAGGCGAGACCTACCAGGTCGAGGCGGACTTCATGCTGGACGCCAGCGGCTTTGGCCGCCTGCTGCCCAAACTGCTGAAGCTGGAGTCGCCATCGAACTTCCCGGTGCGCGGCGCCATCTTCACGCACGTTCGCGACCACATCGCGCAGGATGCAGGCTTCGATCGCAACAAGATCCTGATCACCACCCATCCCGAGCACGTCGACGTATGGTACTGGACCATCCCGTTCTCCAATGGCTGCTGCTCGCTGGGCGTGGTCGCGGAGATGGAGTTCCTCAATCGCTATCCGGGTACGGAACTGGAGCGCCTGCAGGCGATCGTCGGCGAAGACCCCAACCTGACCCGACTGCTGAAGGACGCGGAATGGGCAGTGCTGCCGGTGCGCCAGATCACCGGCTATTCGGCCAACGTCAACTCACTGTGGGGCGCGGGGTACGCGTTGCTGGGCAATGCCGGCGAGTTCCTGGACCCGGTGTTCTCCTCCGGCGTCACCATCGCTTTCAAGTCCGCGCAACTGGCGGCCGAATGCCTGCGCCGACGCCATGCCGGTGAACACGTGGACTGGGAACAGGACTATTCGGTGCCGCTGCGCGCCGGCGTGCAGACCTTCCGCCGTTTCGTGGAGGCGTGGTATGCCGGTGGCTTCCAGAAGATCATCTTCCACGCCGACCAGCAGCCGGAGATTCGCCGCATGATCTGTTCGATCCTGGCCGGCTACGCCTGGGACACCCAGAACCCCTACGTCGCCGACACCGGCCGCCGCCTGCGCGTGCTGGAGGAACTGTGCGCCGGCTGATGGCCCTGCTGGGAATGCTGTGCCTGCTGGCCGCCTGCGCGCATCGCGCACCGGCGCCGGCGGTCGCGCTGCCGCCATTGCGGTTGGCGCCGGCCGCGCTGGGCGCGTCGCTGGCGGTGCAGCAGCGACTGCATTTCGAGTTCGGCGCGCAGCAACGCGATCTGGACGCCTTGCTGGAAGTGGACGCACGGGAAGTGCGGTTGGCCGTGCAGGCGCTGGGCCAGTCCGGCGTGCGCCTGCAATGGGACGGGCGGGAACTGCAACAGCAGCGCGCCCCGTGGTTGCCCGCCGCAGTGCGCGGCGAGCGTGTACTGGACGATCTGCAATTCGCGCTGTGGCCGGTGGAAGCGGTGCGCAGCGCCTTGCCGGCGAACTGGCGGGTCGAGGACGATGGCCACGAGCGCAGCCTGTCGCGAGAGGGCACGCCCTGGCTGGTGTTGACCCGCGAAGCACCCGATCGCCTGCGGCTGCGCAACCTGGCAGAAGGCTACGCGCTGGAGATCCGGACCGTGGGGGGAGAACCGCCACCGTGAGCGCCCCATTGGTGTTCCTCAACGAACTCGGCATCACCTGCGCGCTCGGCATGGGAGGCGACGCGGTGGCCGCGGCGCTGTTCGCCAGCGACGCGCCCGCCGGCGCGCGGGTCAGCGAAGCGCTCACGCCCGGTCGTCCGCTGGTGCTGGGCGCGGTGACCGCGCCGCTGCCGGATCTGTCCGATTGCCCGCTGCAACTGCGGGGACGCAACAACGCGCTGCTGCGCAGTGCCTACGCACAGATCGCGCCAGCAGTGGCCGCCGCGATCGCACGCCACGGTTCGGATCGCGTCGCGGTGGTGCTGGGAACCAGCACCTCCGGCATCGGCGAATCCGAGCAGGCGCTGCCGTTCAAACACGCGCACGGCCATTGGCCGGTGGGCTTCCACTACGCCCAGCAGGAAATCGGCACGCCGGCGCGCTTCATCGCCACCGAGGCCGGCGTGCATGGCCCGGCCTGGACCATTTCCACCGCCTGTTCCTCCAGCGCCAAGGCGCTGGCCTCGGGCGCCCGCCTGCTGCGCGCGGGCATCGTCGACGCGGTGATCGCCGGTGGCGCGGATTCGCTGTGCCGCTTCACCATCGACGGTTTCAGCGCGCTGGAATCGGTATCGGCCGCCCGCTGCAATCCCTTCTCGCGCCACCGCAACGGCATCAACATCGGCGAGGGCGCGACGCTGTTCCTGATGACCCGCGAGCCAGGGCCGGTGCGGTTGGCCGGCTGGGGCGAGACCGCCGACGCCCACCACATCTCCGCGCCCGAACCGCAGGGCGTGGGCGCGATCGCGGCGATCCAACAGGCGCTGGCGCGCGCGGGCCTGCACGCCGACGACATCGACTACGTCAACCTGCACGGTACCGCCACGCCGCAGAACGACGCGATGGAAAGCCGCGCGCTCGCCGCGACGATGCCGGCCGGCACGCCGGTGAGTTCGACCAAGCCGCTGACCGGACACACCCTGGGCGCGGCCGGCGCCATCGAGGCGGGCCTGTCCTGGCTGGCATTGGCGAACAATCCGCGCCATCGCCTGCCGCCGCACTGGTGGGACGGCGAGGCCGACCCCGAACTGCCGCCGCTGCATTTCGCCGCGCCCGGCGAACATGCCGCGCGCCCCTTGCGCCACGTGCTCAGCCATTCGTTCGCCTTTGGCGGCAGCAATGCCGTCCTGTTGCTGGGAGCCGGGTAATGCACGCCGGGAACGTCGACGCCGCGAGGCCGCTGTACGACATCGAGCGGGTGATTCCGCACCGCGGCACCCTGCGCCTGATCGACCGGTTGCTGGACTGGGACGAGGAACGCGTGGCGGTCGAGGTCCGGGTACCCGCGGACGGACCGTTCAGCGAGGAGGCCGGGGTGCCGGCGTGGGTCGGAGTGGAGTACATGGCCCAGGCCATCGCCGCCTGGGCCGGCTGCCGCGCCCGCCAGGCCGGTGGCGAGCCGAACATCGGCTTCCTGCTGGGCACGCGCCGCTACCAGTCCGCCTGGCCGCATTTCCCGGCCGGCACCCTGCTGCGGGTGGAGGCGATCCGCGAACTGTTGGGCGACAATGGCCTGGGGATGTTCGCCTGCCGGATCCTGGCGGGTGGGGATGAAATCGCAAGCGCCAACGTGTCGGTGTTCGAACCACCAGACCCGATGGCCTATCTGGAGAACGAGCAAGCATGAGTGGAGACTCGACGGTCCTGGTCACCGGGGCCAGCCGCGGCATCGGGCGCGCGATCGCGCTGCGTGCGGCGCAGGACGGGTTCGACGTGGTGGTGCACTACCGCAGCCGGGTGGAGGAAGCCGAGGCGGTGGCCGCGGACATCCGCGCGCTCGGCCGGCAGGCGCGGGTGATGGGATTCGACGTGGGTGATCGCGCCGCAGCCGCGCAGGCGCTGGAAGCCGACGTGGCCGGGCACGGCGCGTATTACGGCGTGGTCTGCAATGCCGGCATCGCCCGCGACAACGCCTTCCCGGCGATGAGCGGCGAGGACTGGGACGCGGTGATCCACACCAACCTGGATGCGTTCTACAACGTACTCAATCCGCTCACCATGCCGATGGTACGCCGGCGCAAGCCCGGCCGCATCGTCACCCTGTCGTCGGTGTCCGGCCTGGGCGGCAATCGCGGGCAGGCCAACTACAGCGCCGCCAAGGCCGGGATCATCGGCGCGACCAAGGCGCTGGCGCTGGAACTGGCCAGCCGCGAGATCACCGTCAACTGCGTCGCGCCCGGCCTGATCAACACCGAGATGGTGGCGAGCGAGGTGGCCGAGGAAGCGCTCAAGCTGATTCCGATGCGTCGCATGGGCCAGCCGGAGGAAGTCGCCGCGGTGGTGGCCTTCCTGCTGTCGCCGGCGGCGGCCTACGTGACCCGCCAGGTGATCTCGGTCAACGGAGGCCTGATCGGATGAGCAGCCCAGCGAACAGCGCGCTCAAGCGCGTGGTGGTCACCGGCGGCGGCACCATCAGCCCGCTCGGCA
>NZ_JANJUE010000037.1 GCF_024710765.1 Pseudoxanthomonas sp. | reverse complement strand
GTGAAGATCGGGTCGCCGTTCGCCGCAGTACCCTGTTGCTGGCCCAGGAAGAAGTCGCGCATCTCGGCGTCGCTGAAGGTCGGGAACCGCTCCTTGACTTCATACTCGGCGCGCCCGATCGAAGCTTCCCAGTCGAAGCGGCCATCTCCCAATGTGCCCTTGATGCCGGCGCTGAAATCCACGGCCAGTTCCTTGGACTCGGTCAGGAAGGCGGCGTCGCCACCCGCGTCCTGCGGGGTGAAGCGCTTGAGGAAATTGCGACGGCCGCCGGCACCGTTGTTGACGGTCGGATCCCAGTAGTTGCCGCTGCCGAAACTGTAGAGGAAGCTGCTGGACTCGCCGGTCGTGCGCCATGCACCCAGGCTGGCCCAGCCCTGCAGCTCGTCGGTGAAATCGTAGGTGCCGTACAGGTAGAGCGAATCGTCCTTGCTGCCACTGCGCAGCGTCCAGTTCGCGAACACGCGTTGCGCGCAAACCGTCGGTCCGTTGGTGATCGCGCCGGTATTGCGGTCATAGCCACGGATGGTGAACTGGTACATCGTGCTGCCGTACTGGTCGCACGCACCCGGTGGCGGCGCGATGTAGTTGGCTACGCTGCCGACACCAGGGATGTTGGTGCTGGTGCCGTCATGCATGCGGTTGCCGGTGAACGGAAACAGCTTGGCCGTGTTCAGCGCGCGCTCGGCGGGTCCCCACGTCGCGTAGTCCTTGTCGTCCTCGGAATCCATGAACGGGCGCTGCCTAGCCAGCAGCACGCCGCGTTCGAAGTGCTGCGCGTTGTAGACCAGGCTCCACTTGTCGCCGCTGAAGCCGCCCGACAGCACGAGGTCGGTGTTGGCGCGGCCGCCACGGGTCGCCTCGCCGTACTTGGCGCGGACGGTGTGCCCTTCCACGTTGCTCTTGAGGATGACGTTGATCACGCCGCCCATCGCATCGGAGCCGTAGATGGCCGAAGCGCTGCCGGAGAGCACCTCAATGCGTTCGACGATGCCGGACGGGATGTTGTTGAAGTTGGAGAAATTACTCTTGCCCTGGTAGGGCAGCGGGTAATCAGCCACGCGGCGGCCGTTGATCAGCAGCAGGCTGCGTCCCGGGCCGAGGTTGCGCAGGTTGAGCGGGCTGGCGTTGACCGTGGTCGAGCCCCAGTTGTAGTCCTGCTCGACGTTGCCGATCGCCTCGGTGATGGTGGTCAGCGCGTCGTAGACGGTGGCGAAGCCTTCCCGCTTCATCTGCTCGGAGGTAATCACGGTCACCGGCGCCGGGCCTTCGATCTCGGAGCGCTTGATGCGCGATCCGGTCACGGTGACGGTGTCGAGATTCTTGGCCTTGCCGTCCGCCGTACTCTCGTCGGTCTGCGTCTGCTGCGCCTGTCCGTCCTGCGCGATCGCAGCCAGGGGACAGCTCAGTGCCAACGCCATGGCGGCCGCCAGAACGGTGCGGCGGTTCGAATACAAGCGGTTCATTACTCCCTCCCAGGAAAAACGATTGGTTTAAAGGTCCAGCCTATTGGCACGCGCAAGCCCCCTAGCTCGTGCGCTCCAGGCAAACATAACTTTAAGAAATTCACAAAAATGTGATGCAGTTCTCTTTTTGTACCGATTCAATTTGATGGAACCGTTTTCAAGGTGGAACTGTCATCCTGCTTACGCTTCGTGAGGGGGCCCTCGCCCTCAAAGCCTTTGGCTTCGGGGATTCCAGGACCGCGAGCATCGCCCGCCCCGACACTGCGGCGGCGTGGCAAGCCGGATATCGGCTTGCCGCGATCCCCATGGGCTCACTGAATAGCGCTCTTGCGTGTATGCGGGATGTGATTACGATTGGTCCAGCCTTTGAACCAAACGGATGTTCTGCATGCGCTCTTCCCCGGCACGGCTCCCCCTGCTGCTTTCCCTGTTCGCCCTGCTCGGCGGCGCCTGCGCCGCAATCGCCGCCCCGTCCGCCAGCGAGGCCGGGCCGGCCACGCCCCATGGCGAAACCGCGCAGCAGCATGCCCAGCGCATGCAGTGGTTCGCCGACGCCAAGCTGGGCATCTTCATCCACTGGGGCATCTATGCGGTGGACGGCATCGATGAATCCTGGTCGTTCTTCAACGGCAAGGTGTCGCATGCGGACTACCTGAAGCAGTTGCGCGGTTTCACCGCCGACGCCTATGACCCGCAGGCGTGGGCGCGGCTGGTCCGGCAGAGCGGCGCGCGCTACGCGGTGCTGACCACGCGCCACCATGACGGCGTGGCGTTATGGGATTCGAAGCAGGGACTCAACGTGGTGCGCGACACGCCGGCCGCGCGCGATCTGGTCGGCCCGTTCACGGATGCGCTGCGCGCCAACGATCTGAAGGTCGGCCTGTACTACTCGCTGCCGGACTGGTCGTATCCGGACTACGACGTGTTCACCCGCAAGGAGAAGCGCTACGCCCTGGCCGCCGAGCCGCAACGATGGCAGCGCTTCCTGGACTACTACCAGGGCCAGATCGCGGATCTGCAGCAGCGCTACCGGCCGGACCTGATCTGGTTCGACGGCGACTGGGAACACAACGCCGCCGAATGGCAGTCGGCCCGGCTGCGCACCGACATGCGCGCGCGCAATCCGGGCCTGATCATCAATTCGCGCCTCAACGAGTACGGCGACTACGCCACGCCGGAACTGGGCGTGCCGGTGGTCAAGCCGGCGCAGTCCTACTGGGAACTGTGCCTGACGATGAACCGCTCGTGGGGCTATCAGCCGCGGGACACCGAGTACAAGAGCCCGCACCAGATCATCCAGATCTTCAGCCAGACCCTGTCGATGGGCGGCAACCTGCTGCTGGACATCGGACCGAAGGCCGATGGCAGCATCGACCCCCGCCAGGTGGCGATCCTGGAGCAGCTGGGGCGCTGGACCGGCAAGCACGCCGAGGCCATCTACGGCACCACCGCCGGCATCGGCCTGGACCATTTCGCCGGCCCCAGCACGGTGTCGAAGGATGGCCGCACCGTCTACCTGTTCCTGGACGGTGCGCCGAACGGCGACCTGCTGGTGAAGGGTTTCGACAGCAAGGTGCTGCGCGCGCGCGTGGTCGGCGGCGACCAGCCGGTGCAGGCGCGGGTGCTGGGCAAGTACGACTGGTCCAGGCATCCGGGCCTGTTGTTCCTGAGCGTGCCGAAGACGGCGCTTGATCCCGACATCACCGTGATCGCGCTGGAACTGGAAGCGCCGGTGAAGCTCTATCGCGAAGAATCCAAACCCATCGAGAGCAACGGATGAAACCGCATCGCCTGTTGTCGCTGGCGCTGCTGGGCGCGCTCGCCCTGCACGCTCCCGCCGTGGTCCGTGCCGACAGTCCCGGCGACTACGTGGCCGAAACCGATCCGCTCGTCGTGCGCAAGCTGGAGCAATGGCAGGACTGGAAATTCGGTTTCATGATGCATTGGGGCCCCTACAGCCAGTGGGGCGTGGTCGAATCCTGGTCGATCTGCGCCGAGGACGTGGACTGGTGCAAGCGGCCGGACGGCGTGGCCTATGTCGATTACGTGAAGCAATACGAGCATCTGCCGGACACCTTCAATCCAGTCCGCTTCGATCCCGCCGCCTGGGCGGAAGTCGCCAGGGAAGCCGGCACGAAGTACGTGGTGTTCACCACCAAGCATCACGATGGCTTCTCGATGTTCGACACCCGCCAGACCGACTACCGGATCACCGCGCCGAACGTTCCCTACCACGACAATCCGCGCGCCGACATCACCCGCGCGGTGTTCGACGCGTTTCGCGCCAAGGGCTTCGGCATCGGCGCGTACTTCTCCAAGCCGGACTGGCACAGCGACGACTACTGGTGGCCACGTTTCGCCACGCCCAACCGCCATGTCAACTACGACACCCGCAAGTATCCCGAGCGTTGGCGGCACTTCGTCGACTTCACCCATGCCCAGATCGGCGAGCTGACCCGCGATTACGGCCGCATCGACATCCTCTGGCTGGATGGCGGCTGGGTGCGTCCGGGCAATACCCTGGGCGACGCCGCGAACGGATTGGCCGGCGTGCCTTGGCCGCAGGACATCGACATGCCGGGACTGGCGGCGATGGCCCGGCGCAACCAGCCGGGCCTGATCGTGGTCGATCGCGCGGTCGGCGGGCGCTACGAGAACTACCGCACGCCCGAGCAGAAGATTCCCGACGAACCGCTGCCGTACCCGTGGGAAACCTGCATGACCCTGGGCGATTCGTGGAGCTATGTTCCCAACGACAACTACAAGAGCACGCACACCGTGGTGCAGATGCTGGTCGACGTGGTCGCCAAGGGCGGCAACTACCTGCTCAACGTGGGACCGCAGCCGGACGGCCAGTTGCCGGCCGAGGCGGTGCAGCGGCTGCGCGAGATCGGCGCGTGGATGAAGATCAACGGCGAGGCCATCTACGCCAGCCGGGCGGTGGCACCGTACCGCGATGGCAAGTTCCGCTACACCCGGATGAAGAATGGCGACGTGTACGCCATCTACCTGCCGGACGCCAACGAACAACGGCTACCCGCGCAACTGAAAATTCCCGGCCCGCCGCCGCGCGCGGGCAGCCGGCTCGCGGTACTGGGCAGCGATGCGGCACTGCAATGGCGGCGCGAAGGCGAGCGCACCATCGCGGTGATTCCCGACGCCGTGCGCGACGCCACCGCCGGTTCGCCGGCCTGGGCGATCCGCCTGCCCGGCGCGACGGCGCGGGTGCGCTGACGCGGCAGGGGAAACGAGGTGCTCTGGCGCCCCGGTTCTCCCTTCAGGCGTCGGCGTCGCCGGACGCGCCGAAAACAGCGCGGCGTCCCGGCCTGGGACGCCCGACGTCCGCCGCCGGGAATCGTCCCTTCCTCAATCCCCGTGATGGTCGGGCCGCTCCCAGGCGGCGTCCGCGCTGCGGTGCAGGCCGATGCGGGCGATGCGCGGCGACGCATAGGCATGTTCGATGACCAGGCGCAGTCGTTCGGCGCGCGTGGGCGGCACCCGGTCCAGTTTGCAGTGGCCAATCGTGGTGCCCCAGGTCAGCGGCACCCAGGCACCCTCGCGCCAGGCATCGATGCGGTAATTGGAGACATGCTGGCCGTGGGCGATGGCTTCTTCCAGGCGGATGACGTCGAAGGCCGCGTCCGGCGCAAGCGCCAGTTCCAGCCAGCCTTCCCGCGCGTCGCCGCCCGGCGTCCAGAACGTGTCCGGTTCGCCATCCACCACGTGCGCCGCGCCGTCGCCGGCGCTCGCCTTCGCGCTCGCGCCCCGGGCCATGTCCTTCGCCCGCAGCGTCTCGCGCAGGCGCGCGAAGCCTTCCAGCGCGCGCACGTCGTTGTCGTGGAACAGGCCGTCCGGCGTCGGCGGCACGTTCAGCAGCAGCTTGCTGTTGCGACCCACCGAGGTGAAGTACAGGTTCATCAGGTTCTGCGGCGTGCGTACCTTCGCGTCCTGATCCGCGTGCCAGAACCAACCTGGCCGGATCGACACGTCGGTTTCGCCCGGACGCCAGACCGCGCCGTAGGGATCACCCTGTTGCAGGGCTTCGCCGGTCCACGGATCGTCTGCGCCGGGACGCGGCACCCGCGCCGGATCCACCGAAGCCCAGCAGGTGCTGCCGGCGCTGCCGGTCTCGTTGCCGATCCAGCGCACGTCGGGACCGGCATCGGAGAACATCACCGCCTGCGGTTGCAGTTCCCGCACGGTGCGGTGGATGCGCGCCCAGTCGTACTGCTGGCGCTTGCCGCTGGGGCCTTCGCCGTTGGCGCCGTCGAACCAGACCTCGACCACCGGCCCGTAGCCGGTCAGCAATTCGGTCAGTTGCTCGATGTAGAAGTCGTCATAGGCCTTGCCCTCGCCGTATACGCGCGCGTTGCGATCCCACGGCGACAGATAGAAGCCCACGCCCAGGCCTTCGGCGCGGCAGGCATCGGTGAACTCGCGCACCAGATCGCCCTTGCCGTCGCGCCAGGGGCTGCTGGCGACCGAGTGCGCGGTAGTCTTCGTCGGCCACAGGCAGAATCCGTCGTGATGCTTGGCGGTGAGGATCATGCTGCGGAAGCCGCAGGCTTTGGCGGTGCGCGCCCACTGGCGGGCGTCGAGCGCCTTCGGATTGAAGATGGCCGGGCGCTCGCTGCCGTCGCCCCATTCGCGCCCGGTGAAGGTGTTCACCGTGAAATGCACGAACATCGACAGTTCCTCGCGCTGCCAGGCCAGCTGCGCGGCGCTGGGACGCGGTCGCGACGTACTCGCGATCGCCGTCGTCGTCTTCGCCGAACGCGCGGTCGCGGCGATGGCCGGTGGCGCCAGCGCGCCGGCCAGGCCGGCCACGCCCGTGCCAAGGAAATTCCGCCGCGTCCAGCGCGGCCATGGCTTGCTCATGCGATGTCTCCTGCGCGCGCACCCCGCGGATGCGCCGCGTTCATGGTTGTACCTCGAATTCGCCCTGCTGGCGGATGTCTTCCGAACCCGACCCGACCATCACCCGGAAAGCGCCCGGCTCGACCACCCGCCGCATCTGCCGGTTCCACAACGCCAGATCCTCAGGACCGAGCCGGAAGTGCACGGTGCGGGTCTGGCCGGGCGTCAGCTGGATGCGCTCGAACCCGCGCAGGTTCTTCTCGTAGGTGGTCACCGATCCGACCAGGTCGCGGGTGTAGAGCTGGACCACTTCGTCGCCCGCGCGCGATCCTGCGTTGCGCACCTCCACGCTCACCTCGACGCTGCCACCGGCCGGAATACGTCGCGGATTGATCCGTAGGTTGGCGTACTCGAACGTGGTGTAGCTCAGGCCATGGCCGAACGTGTACAGGGCGCCGTTGACGCGCGACTTCTCCCCTTCCCACTGCGCGTTCGGCTTGGTCGGGAAATTGAAGGGAATCTGCCCGGCGCTCTTCGGGAAAGTCACGGTCAGCTTGCCGCCGGGGTTGTAGTCGCCGAACAGCGCATCGGCGATGGCGATACCGCCGTGATCGCCCGGGAACCACGCCTCCAGGATCGCCGGCCAGTGCGCCTCGGCCCAGTTGATGATCATCGGGCGGCCGTTGATCAGCACCAGCACCACCGGCGTGCCGGTGGCATGCACCGCGCGCAACAGCTCCAGTTGGCGGCCGGGCAGATCCAGGCTGGTCCGGCTGAGGCTTTCGCCGACCGTGCGATCGCCATCGCCCAGCACCACGATCGCCACGTCGGCGCCGGTGGCCGCGCGCACCGCTTCGTCGATACCGGCCTGTTCGGATGCGCTCAACGGTTCGGGCAGGATCTCGATGGCGGGCCAGTTGTCGCCCGCGATGTCCACGCCCTTGGCGTAGCGCACCTCGGCGCGCGTCCCCAGTTTCCGCCGCACGCCTTCCAGCACCGTCACCACGTGGCCGCCGGAGGGGCCGTAGTGGCGGTGGGAATAGCGCCCGTCGTCGGCGTTGGGGCCAATCACCGCGATCGTCTTCAGATCCTTGCGCAGCGGCAACGCGGCATCGGCGTTCTTCAGCAGCACCAGGCTCTCGCGCGCCGCCTGCAGGGCGACCGCGCGATGCGCTTCCGAATTCACGATGCGCGCCGTGGTGTCGGCGTCGGCCACCTAGGGGTGATCGAACAGGCCGAGGGTGAACTTCACCCGCAGCACGTCGCGCACGCGATCGTCCACGGTCGCGATCGACAGTGAACCGTCGGCCAGCGCCGCGCGCATCGGCAGCACGTAATCCTCCGGTGGGGTGAAATTGGTGCGGATGTTCAGGCCGGCCTCGGCCGCCTGCCGCACCGCGTCCTTCGCATCCGCGGCGACGCCGTGCTTGGTGTGCAGGAATTCCACCGCCTCGCTGTCGGAGACCACGTAGCCACGGAAGCCGAACTCGCCGCGCAGGCGTTCGGTCAGCCAGTAGCGGCTGCCGGTGACCGGCACGCCGTCATAGTCGTTGTACGAACTCATCACGCCCAGCAACCCGCCCTCGCGAATCGCCGCGGCGAACGGCGGCAGGAAGATCTCCTCGACCTCGCGCGGCGCGACCTGCGGATCGGTGCGCGCCATGCCTTCGCGCGCGCCCTTGTTGGCGCTGTAGACGGCGAAGTGCTTGGCGGTGGCGGCGACGGTGAAGTCCTGCTGCAGGCCTTTCACCATCTCCACGCCCAGGCGCGAGACCAGATGGGGATCCTCGCCGTAGACCTCTTCCATCCGGCCCCAGCGCTGATCGCGCGCCACGTCCAGGATCGGTGCATAGACATTCGTGTAGCCCAGCGCGCGCGCCTCCAACCCGGTGATCCGGCCAATCCGGCGCACCAGCGCGCGGTTCCAGGTGTGGCCAATGCCCAGCTGGCTGGGAAAACTGGTCGCGCCATGCGCCTCGACGCCACGGATGCCCTCGTTGGTGAAGTCGACCGGAATGCCCAGCCGGGTCTGCTCGATGAAGAACCGCTGCACCTCGTTCATCGCCCACACGTGCCGGCGCAGGTCGGTGGCGTACACGCTTTTCCTGCCATCGCCCCAACCGTTGTGCATCTCGTCGATGTTGCCGATGCCGTCCTTCCACAACGCGGTCTTCCATTGCGCGGTCGGCAGCGGATCCTTCAGCACCCGGCCATAGCCGTACAGCGTCGCCAGCTGCGCGGTCTTTTCCTCCGGGCCCATGCGCGCCAGCAGGTCTTCCACCCGCGCGTCGATCGGTGCGTGGGCATCCTCGTAGACGTCCTTGCGGCCGTTCTTGTCCAGATCGATCCAGCCGTCGCGGTAGATCGCCGGCGTCGGTGCGAAGACCGGCGCGGGATCGGCATCCTGCGCCTGCAGCCGCATGCCCGTGACTGCGGCCAGCAGCGCCATCGCCAGCGCGCTGCCGGTCACCATGCGCATCAGGGCGCCTCCGCCGCGGGCCGCAGCTCGACCCGATCGATCGCCCACAGCACGCGCCGGTGATCGCCACTGAACCTCAGGCACAGATCCTGCGCGCCGGTCATCTTCGGCAACGCGACGTCCACCCGCTTCACCGCCGTCTCCGTGGCTTCCACCCGCGCGCTCGCCACCGGCGCGCCGTCGCAGCCGCCGACACGCACCTGCAGGTCCACCGGTCCGGCCGGCGGCAGCACCACGCCCACCGAATCGCCGCCGAACTGGAAGTTGTAGGGCAGGTCCAGCACTTCGGCGCTGAGCGCGGCGATGCCGTCCAGCGGCGCCTGCTTCCATAGCCAGCAGGGCGTGCCGATGTCGACCGGCACCACCGCGCGCTCGCCTTCCCGCGGTTCGTCATCCTCCAGCCGCAGCACGTAGCTGTCCTTGCGGCAGGCGTCCAGGTATTCGGCCTCGCGGGTGCGCAGCGTGCGCGCATCGACGCGCAGTTCGCGCGGCGCGGCCAGCGGCTTGCCCTGGAAGAAGGCATTGGCCTTCACCGTGGTCGGCAGCGCCACCTGCAATGCCTGCTGGTAGCGCGGCGACTGCGCGGTCGGCTCACTGCCGTCGGTGGTGTAGCGCAGTTCGCCGAAGCCGGTCTGGTTGAGCAGCGTCACCTGCGCGCCCTGGCCTTCGGCGCGCGCGCGGATGCGCGCGGCGAAGGCGCTGTCGGCGGCGCGGATGCCGGCGCGCTGGAAGCGCCGCATCTGCGGGGCCAGCCGTTGCAGGAAGCCGTCCCAATCACGCGTGGCCCTGGGCGACCAGGCGATCTCGGCCAGCGCCGACAGGCGCGGGAAGGCCATGTGTTCGACCCGCGGTTCGGTGCGCACATGCTCGGTCCACAGGTTGGCCTGGGTGCCCAGCACGTGCTTGGCCTGGTTGGCGTCCAGTTCCGGCGGCACCGGCTCGAAGGCGTACACCTTCTCCAGCGTGGTGGTGTAGTCGTGGCCCGGCGGTTCGTCGGATTCCTCCGACTGCATGCGGTTGATGTAGGTGACGTTGCTCGGGCTCAGCACCACGTCGTGGCCCTGGCGCGCCGCCTCCACCGCGCCTTCCATGCCGCGCCAGGACATCACCGTCGCTTCCGGCGGCAGCCCGCCTTCGAGGATTTCGTCCCAGCCGATCAGGCGGCGGTCGTGCGCCACCAGGAAGGTCTCGATGCGCTTGATGAACCAGCTCTGCAACTGCATGTCGTCGGCCAGGCCGAGCGCCTTGCGGCGGGCCTGGATGCGCGGCGAGTTGCGCCACTGGTACTTGTCGGCCTCGTCACCGCCGATGTGGATGTACTGGCCGGGGAAGATGTCCATCACTTCGGTCAGCACGTTCTGCAGGAATTCGAAGGTCGGATCCTCGACGCCGTACAGCCAGGTGTTGACGCCCCAGTCGGGCGAGACCGGCGGCGCCTGGCCGGTGGCGCCGAATTCCGGGTACGCCGCGATGGCGGACTGCGCGTGGCCCGGCATCTCGATTTCCGGCACCACCGTGATGTGGCGCTGGCGCGCGTACTCGACGATCTCGCGGGCTTCGGCCTGGGTATAGAAGCCGCCGTAGCGCACCGGCTTGCCGTCGGCGCCCTGCCCGGCCTTGCCAGCCGGAATGCGCCACGCGCCCTTTTCGGTGAGTTTCGGATAGCGCTTGATCTCCAGGCGCCAGCCCTGGTCATCGGTGAGGTGCCAGTGGAAGACGTTCAACTTGTGCCGCGCCATCTGGTCCAGCAGGCGCTTGATCTCGTCCACGCTCTGGATGTGCCGCGCCGAGTCCAGCATGAAGCCGCGCCAGCCGAAACGCGGCGCATCGGCGATGCGTACCGCCGGCACGCGCACCGGCAGGGTGTCGGCGGTGGTCAGCAGTTGCCACAGGCTGACGCCGCCGTAGAACAGGCCGGCGCCGTCGCGGGCGGTGATGCGGATGCCCTGGGCGGAGACGTCCAGCGCATAGCCTTCCGGCCGGCTCTCGAGCTTGGCGTCGGTGGCGAAGACGATGGCGGGTCCTGTCGCCGACTCGATCTGGCGCAGGGAGACCCCGGTGCCCTCGCGCAGCATCGCGATGAATTGTCCGGCAGCCGCCTGTGCGCCGGGATCGGCGGCCGCGGCCACCACCGGGGTGCCGGCCTCCACCACGAAATGGCCCTGGCCCGAGGCGGCCTGCGCGGGCGCCGGGATCAGCGGTGGCGGGGTTCCCGCGGCAAATGCTTCCACCGGCGTGGACCCCGGACCCGAATCGCCTGCCGGTCCGCCGCAGGCCGCCAGCAGCAACAGGACTGCCCATCCGGTCGCCTTTCCCACCGCGACGGTGCTGGCCGCCCCCCATTTCACCTTCATCTGTTCCATCATCGGGCCCCTCCGC
>NZ_JANJUE010000007.1 GCF_024710765.1 Pseudoxanthomonas sp. | reverse complement strand
CCAGCGCGTCCTGGATGATGCGTTCGCCATCCAGCCGGAACGCCGAGGCGCGGGTCTGGAAGGTCAGCACGCTCCAATGCCGCCCGTCCTTCTCCAGCAGACCGTCCTCGCCGACACGCAGGCCCGAGGCCTGCGCACGCGCCTGCCACCACTGCGGCCAGAGGCCGAGCGGATCCTGCCGCCACTCGGTCAGGCGCGGTGCGCCCATCGGTCCGTACAAGGCCGCCAGGGCCTGCTCCGCCAGCGCGCCAGGGTCGGTCGCCGCCAGTTGCGTGCGCTGCGCGGGCGTCAACAGGCGATCCCGGTAAGGCGCGTAGAACGCCTGCGCCTGCGGGAACCAGTCCGCGGCGGTGTCGGCCGGCGCGAACGGCAGGCGCGCGGCGTCTTCACCCGCCAGCGAGCGCCGGAACGCCGCCTCGGCCCGCTGCGCCTGCGCCGGCCCGGCCGCGCCCAGCATCACCACGATCTGGCGCGCGCCGGCATCAGCGATGCGCTCGGTGGCGTCGGCCAGCACGCGGTCGCCGGCGTCGCGCGGCAGCAACGCGAGGATGTCGCTGTCGATCGGCGGATGCTGCCAGAACCGCCATTGATGCGCCGCGACCGCGGCCACCACCAGCAACCACAGTAGCGCCAGCCAGCGCCAACCGGAACGCCAGCGGCGATCGCGCGCGTCCAGGCCTTCAATCAAAACGGCGCGCCTCGTCCGTACTCAGCGTGGCCGGGACGTCCTTCAGTTCGGAAAACCGCAGTTGGGTGCTGTCGCCATTGGCTTCTTCGATCCGCACCTCGCGCACGTAGCGGTCCCCGCTCAGCACGATCCGCGCGAACGCCTTTGCCAGAGCCGCCGAACGCGGTTTCAGGCTCAACCGCCAGCCGTTGTCCGGCAGCGCCTGCGCCTGGGTTTCGAAGCGCGGGGACAGCGCGCCGACATCGCCGCTGACCAGCGCGAACATCATCGCGTTGACCGAACGCAGCGCCGGCTGCTCCCGTCCATCCACTTCGACCCGCTGGCTACCGTCGCGCTGGCGGCTGAGGATGCGATCACGGGTGATCACCACTTCCGACGGGAACGGCTTGTCCGTGGTCCAGATCACGCCCTGCTTGCGCGATACCACGAACCTCCCCTGCGAACGCAGCAGATTCTTGAACCCGGTGATGCGCTTCTCCTGCTCGAACCGGCCCCGCAGCACCTCGACCTGCGCCACCCGCTGCTGGACCATCGCCAGATCGTCGGCCGCGCGCGCGGTCGGCATTCCGGCCCAGCCGGCCAGGGCGAGCAAGGGGAACAACAGGAACCTCGACCATCGCGTCATTCGACCCGCACTCCCAGCCGTTCCCACAACACCGGAGGACACACATAGAGCATTTCGCCTGAAGCGGCATCGACCGCGACCTGGAGGGTGTGGGCGCGGGTCAGGATCTGTCCGGACCCGGCATCGCGGATGACGTAATCCAGCTTCAGCCGGTTTTCCCACTCCATGATTTCCGCGCGCACCACCAGCGGCTGCGCATAGCGCAGCGGGCGGATGTATTTCACCCGCGCGTCCACCACCGGCCACAGGAAGCCGGACGCCTTCATCTGCGGGTAGTCGTAGTCATGCCGCTGCAACAGGGCGCAGCGGGCGATTTCCAGATACTTGAAGTAATTGCCATGCCAGACCACCTGCATGGGATCGCAGTCGTGGAAGGCCGGCGACAGCGCGACTTCGCAGGACAGATCAGGCGCCGTCATACAGGCTCCAGCGCCGCTCGCGCAGGTCGTCGCACAGTGCGCGCAGTTCGGTATCCAGCGCGCGATCCTCCTCGACCAGGGCGATGCGCCCGCGCAGGTCCGCGTACATCGCCGCGGCCTGTTCGCCGAACGCCGCCGAGCCGCCGGCGCGCGCCCGCAGTTCCACCGCCTGGCGCGCGGCGATCAGCATCGCCGCGACCACCTGCTCGGTCAGCGTGATCACGCGCAGGCAGTCGCGCGCGGCGATCGTGCCCATGCTGACCTTGTCCTGGTTGTGGCATTCGGTCGAACGCGAGAACACCGAAGCCGGCATGGTCAGCTTCAACGCTTCGGCGGTCCAGGCGGACACGCTGATCTGCAGGGCCTTCAGGCCATGGTTGATGGCCGCGCGCGGACCGATCGCGGCGGACAGGTTCGACGGCAGGCCATGGTTGAAACGGGTATCCACCAGCAGCGCCAGCTGCCGATCCAGCAGATCTGCCAGGTTGGCGACCGCGTTCTTCATCGCGTCCATCGCGAAGGCGATATGGCCGCCGTAGAAATGCCCGCCATGCAGGATCTGGCCGCGCTCGGGATCGATCAGCGGGTTGTCGTTGGCGCTGTTGAGCTCGGTTTCGATGAGCTGGCGGAAAAACGGCAGCGCGTCCTCCAGCACCCCGATGACGTGCGGCGCGCAACGCAATGAATAGCGATCCTGCAGGCGCTGCTCGTTGCGGGGCGGGCGATCGCTGTGCAGGTCCTGGCGCAGGCGGGCCGCCACCCGCGACTGGCCCGGATGCGGCTTGGCGTCGAACAGTACTTCATCGAAGTGGTGCGCGTTGCCGTCGCTGGCGAGCACATTGAACGCGGTCAGGCGGGTCGCCACCCGCCCCAGGTAATCGGCCCGCTCCCAGGCCAGGCAGGCCAGCGCGGTCATCACCGCGGTGCCGTTCATGATGGCCAGGCCTTCCTTCGGCCGCAGCTTCAGCGGCGCCATGCCGATCTCCGCCAGCGCCTCGGCGGCCGGACGGCGCACGCCGGCGTGGATGACCTCGCGTTCGCCGCACAGCACCGCCGCCACGTAGGACAGTGGCGTCAGGTCGCCGCTGGCGCCGACCGAGCCTTCGGCCGGAATCAGCGGCAGCACGTCGTGCCGCAACAGGTTCTCCAGACCGTCCAGCAGGCCCTGGCTGACGCCCGACATGCCGCGCGCCAGCGACGCCAGCCGCGCGGCCAGTACCGCGCGGGTTTCCTCGGCATCGAGGAAACGGCCCAGGCCGCAACCGTGATAGGTGTAGAGATGGTGCGGCAACTCGGCGACCAGCTCCGGCGGAATGTTGACCGTGCAGGAATCGCCGTAGCCGGTGGTCACACCGTAGATGACGCCATCCTCGCGCAGCACGCGATCCAGGAAGTCGGCGCCCCGCGCGATGCGCGCGCGGAAACCGGCGTCGTCGGACAGGCGCGCCTGGCGCTGGCGGCGCGCCAGCGCCCCCACGTCCTCGATGCGCAGCGGGGCATCGCCGAACCGGACCGCGCCGGCGTCACTCTCGGGGGGAAGCGTCATGCGTAACCTGATCCCAGAACGGAAAAAAATTGAACCAGTCGTAGGGAGCGCGGGCCAACTGGCGCTCCAGCCATTGTGCGAACCGGCCGGCGTGTTCCGCCAGCGCCGCATCGCGCGAGCCGCGCGGCAGGCGCACGGATTCGGCGAACGGCTCGAACCGGACCTCGTAACCATCGCCGGCATGGGTGCAAGCCATCGTGAACACCGGGCAGCCCAGCGCGGAGGCCAGCGCGTAGGCGCCAATCGGAAATGGCGCCATGTGTCCCAGGAACGGCACCCGCACGCTGCGCCCGCCCTGCAGCGGCACGCGATCGCCGGCAATGGCGACGAACTCGCCGTCGGCGATCCGTTCGGCCAGCACGGTCGCCGTCGCCGGTCCGAGTTCGGTGACCTGCATCAGGCGCACGCCGTTGGCCGGATCCAGCCGATCCAGCAGGCGGTTGAAGCGCGCGGCGTGCGCGGTGTGCACGAGTGCGGTCAGGCGGAATCCCGGCACCCGATCGGCCAGCGCCTGGCACAGTTCCAGGCAACCGATATGGGCGGTGATGATCAGTCCACCCCGCCGCTGCGCGACCATCGCCATCATCACGTCGCGATGGGTGATGACCCGCTGCTCCGGATAGCGGTGGCCCATCGCCAGGATTTTGTCCAGCAGGGTGTCGGCGAACATGAAGAAATGACGCAGGCTGTGCCAGGTGCCCGGTTCGCGTCCGAACACGCCGCGATCGTGCGCATGCAGCCGGGCCAGATACTGTCGCGAGGCGCCCCGCGCGGTCGCGTTGCCCAGCCAGTGGAAGAACACCACCGGATAGGCGCACAGTCGGAACGGCCAGCGCCCCAGCCAGCGGTGCACGCCGCACAGGAAGCGTACGCCGGCCACCGAGGTGGACTCGGCGATGTCGGCCCAGTGCGGCTGTCCGGCCGCGCTCACGCCGGCACCGTCCGGCCGCGCAGCAGCCAGCGCGGCAGGCGCCGCAACATGCCGAAGAACAGCCGCGCATGCATGCGGCTGATGCGCACGTTGTCGCGCCAGACATCGAAATGCGAGACACCGTCGCTGGGATAGGTCACCCGGGTCGGCAGGTTGATCACCGTCACCCCGCGCCAGAACAACCGCACGATGATCTCGACGTCGAAGTCCATCCGCCGTCCGATCGGCTCCTGCGCCATCAGCGCCAGCACCGGCGCCAGCGGATAGATGCGGAAACCGCACATGGAATCGCGGATGGCGAACGACAGCGTGTTGATCCAGACCCAGAGGTGGGTCAGGTAACGGCCATACAGGCGCCCTTTCGGGACGCTCTCGTCGTATTCGGGCACCCCGCAGATGATCGCATCCGGATGCTGGCGCGAAGCCGCGGCGAAACGCGGGATGTCGCCCGGATCGTGCTGGCCGTCGGCGTCGATCTGCAGGACGTGGGTGACGTCCAGGCGCGCGGCTTCCCGGAAGCCCGCCATCACCGCCCCGCCCTTGCCCTGGTTTCGCGCCAGCCGCAGCAGGCGCAGCCGCGGCGCGTGCGCCGTTTCGAGTTCATCCAGCACCCGCGCGCAGGCGGCACCGGAACCGTCGTCCACCAGCAGGCAATCCAGGCCGGATGCGAGCACGCCTTCGACCATCGCGCCGATCGCGTGTTCGTGATCGAACACCGGGATGATCACCAGCAAGCGTTCGCCCGGCATCGTTCAGTTCCTGTCCTGCGGGCCGAACACGACCCGGCCGCTGGCATGCGGCCCGTGCGCCGAGGTGTACTGAAACGCCAGCGTGTTCTTGTCGACCGCCCATTGCAGGTGAAGCCGGATGCGATCGCCCGGACGCGCCACCCGCTGGAATTTCAGCGCTTCCATGCGCAGGAATCGCGGCGGCAGCGCGAAGGCCTCGCGGCCGAACCGGATCGCCCAGTCCAACTGCGCCACGCCCGGCAGGATCGTCGCCTGCGGGAAGTGGCCGTCGAACACCGCCAGATCCGGTTCCAGATCCAGCTCCAGTTCCGCGGCCGTGGCCTCGCGCACGCGCCAATGCGGCTCCGGGCGTTCCGGCCGGAACAAGGCGGTCAGCGCACGCTCGGTGACCTTGCCCTGCGCATTGACCGGCAGCGTCGCCGCATACCGCCAGCGCCGCGGACGGGTCACCGCGTCATGACGGCCGGACAGATGCTGGGACAGGCCTTGCGAGAACGCGCGCCGTCCCTGCCCGCGCAGCAATTCCCAGCCGGCCTCGTTGGGTACCACCACCGCCACCAGCGCATCGCGCGCGCCGGGCAGCACGCAGACCCGCACTTCGGCGACCCCGGCGTGGCTGGCGATGTCGCGCTCCAGCGCATCCAGCGATACCCGGCGCTCCTCGATCTTGACGATCCGGTCGGCGCGCCCGAGCAGACGGAACCCGTCGCCATCGGCCATGACCTGATCCTCGCTGGTCCACCAATCTTCGGACCGCGCCAGATGCGGGGAGCGCACCTGCAGGCGTCCGTCCTCGATGCGCCACGCCACGCCCGGCAAGGCACGCCATGCCGGCTGCTCGCCTTCCCAGCGTCGCCACGCGATGCCGCCGGTCTCGCTGCTGCCGTAAATCTCGGTCGGCGCCACGCCCAGCCGATCGCGTGCTTCCAGCGCGGCCTCGGCCGCCAGCGCGCCGCCGGAGGAAAACACCGCGCGCAGTCGTCCCCGCGCCGCCTCCCAATCCAGTTGCTGCGGCAACCGCTTCAGGTGCGCCGGACTGGCCACCAGCAGCGACGGTTGCCCGGCCAGGGCCGCCAGCAGGTCTTCGTGGAAGAAGGTCCGGGGCGCGATCGGCCGTCCGGACGCCAGCGGCCAGAGCACCCGGAACAGCAAGCCGTAGATGTGCTGGTGCGAAACCGTGCCGTGCACGATGGCGGTACCCGCCTCCGCGCCGAATGCCGCCTCCAGTGCTTCCACTTCCCGCGCCAGCTGGTCCAGGCGCTTCTCGATCGCCACCGGTTCGCCGGTACTGCCGGAAGTGAACACCACCAGCCGGGTGGCTGCTTCATCCAGCGGCTGCGGCGCCCGGGCCGTGCCCGGCGCGGCCGCCGTCAGGCCGCCCTGCGGAAAGTCCCCGGCGAACCCATCCACCTGGCCGGCGAGGCGCTCGCGCGTGGCCGGCAGATTGTCGGCGCACAGGAATACCCGCTTGCCGGCATGCCAGGCCCCGAACAGGGCCGCGGCAAACGCCGGCGCGTCATCGAAATAGAGGGCCCAGTCGCGTCCGTCCGCCCCGGCGAACGCCGCCTGCCAGGCCAGCACCCGCGCGCGGAAATCCGCATGCCCGCACCCGGGCGCGACCTGGCGGCCCGCGTGGGCATGGACCGCGACGCGATCCAGCGGCAACCACTCATTCATGCCGGTGCGCCGCCCGCACGCGCTGGCGCACCAGCCATTCGCCTGCGAACAAGGCACCCATCAGCAGATAGGCGATACCGCCGTTGTAGAGGGCCCAGGTGCGGTCGGTGGTCCATAAAGCCGTTGCCAGCGCCAGCGCGCCATTGAAGATGAAGAACACGCACCACACCTGGGTCACCCGGCGGGTGTAGGCGACCGCGCGCGGCGGCAGATCCGGCTCGGTCAGCCGGGCGATCCGCTCCACCACCGGCGGCGGGAAGCGCAGGCTCACCGCGAACACCACCAGCATCACCGCGTTGACCAGCGCCGGATACAGCTTCAGCGGCAGGGCGTCGTTGAACACCGTGGTCAGGCCGGCCAGGATCGCCGCACCGCCCGCCGCCGCCAGCCAGACCGCCTGGCGGGTGGCCAGCGCGCGCAGCAACGCCAGCGCCATCAGCAGCAGGGCCAGCCAGCGCGGCTCGAACCGGCCCAGCGCCAGGTAGACCACCAGCGGATAGGCCAGCGACAGCGCGATGAACAATGCCGCGCGGACCCGGTTCGCCATGAGCGCGCCGCGCTTGGTCAGGCGGCTTGATCGCGGATCAGGCCATACAGCACGTCGACCACGTCCTGCACCGTGCGAACGGCCTTGAACGCGTCCGGCTGAAGGTTGCGACCCAGCAACGGCTTGAGCTGGACGATCAGATCGACCGCGTCGATGCTGTCGATGTCCAGGTCGTCGTACAGGCGCGATTCCGGCGTGATTTTCGCCGTATCGATTTCGAAGGTGTCGTGCAGGATCGTGGCGATCCGATCGAATAGTTCGTTCTTGGTCATGTCTGTCCCCCCGCGCCGTGCGTCACGCCGCCCGCTGCGATGCCACGAACTCGGCCAGCGCGCGCACGCTGGCGAAATGCCGGCGGGTCTCCTGCGAGTCGGCCGACAGGCTGACGCCATAGCGCTTCTGCAGCGCCAGGCCCAGTTCGAGCGCATCGATCGAATCCAGCCCCAGTCCTTCGACGAACAGCGGCGCCGCCGTGTCGATGTCATCGGGGCCGACGTCCTCGAGGGACAGGGCGGTGATGATCAATTCCTTGATCTCGTGCTCAAGTGCCTGCACGCGTTTCCTCTCTCCGGAAAAGTTCGTCAAACAAAAAGAAAGTTCGTCAAATAGTCGTTGAGCCGCCTGGCGGCTGCCGCGTCCCCTCCGGTTCCGGGTTCGGCGGCATCCAGGAACCGTGCGATTGGCAGGTCTTCCTGAACGTCCACCACCACATGGAATCGGCGCGTGGGCACACGATACCATTTCTCCCCTTTCCCCAGCGTCATCGGCGTACAGCTCAACCTTACCGGCGTTACGTCCAGACGGCCCCGCACGGCGATGTTGGCCGCCCCGCGCTGGAGCTTCGGCGGCTGCCCGCGGACGGTCCGCGTGCCCTCCGGAAAGATCACCAGGTTGCCGCCCGCCTTCACCGCCGCGATGCAGTCCTCCACCAGTCCGGCGCCATCGTCGTTGGATACGTAACCCGCGGCCCGGACCGGCCCGCGCATGAACGGATTCCGCGCCACCGCCGATTTCACCACGCAGTCCGCGTTCGGCAGCAGCGAGACCAGGAACACGACGTCGATCAGGGTGGGATGGTTGGCCAGCACCAGCAAGCCATCGCGCTGCAGCCGCTCGCGACCGCGGATCTCGTAGGTCAGCACCCCCAGCACCCGCATCAGTTCGATGTGGAAGGCGAAGCTGCGCTGCACCAGCTTGCGTGCCAGCCGCCGACGCCGGGCCTCGTCGCGCACCCCGATGTTGAGCGCCGGGAACGCCAGCAGCCCGAACAGCACGCCGCCCACGCCGAACGCGAGAAAACTCAGGCCGGTCGCCAGCACCCGCCACAGCCGGTTGCCGCGGCCGGATGCGACGGCCGGCGCGATCGCTGCATCAGGCATGTCGCCGCCAGCGCCAGCGAACGTCGCCATCGACCTGTTCGTGCTGCTGCGCGCCGGCCAGCAGGAACTGCAGCGGCGCCAGTCCCGCCGGCAACGCGGCAGCCGGAGCCGCCACATCGGCATCCGTTGCAGGCATCCATTCCAACGACAGCCGCGCACCGGCGGCAGCCGCGGCGCGCACCCGCCAGCACCACGCGTAACCGGCCTCCGGCTCGTCGACAAAGCAGCCGTAGTCCGCCGGCAGCGACACGTCGTACACCACCACCCGCACCTCGGATGCACCGTCGGCCAGCAGCCCGGCGGCCTCGATCAAGGCGGTCTCGACGCTGGCGCGCCCGGCGGCCAGCGCAAGGTAGTTGCCGCGCTCGCCGCGGAGAATGGTGTAGAGCGCGGCAATCGCGTTGTGCACCGACAGCCCGAACGCGGT
>NZ_JANJUE010000206.1 GCF_024710765.1 Pseudoxanthomonas sp. | reverse complement strand
GTGGAGAAGGCGGCCGAACGCAGCGAAGTGCTCATCGCCAACGACGGCCTGTTCGCCTGATTCGACCCGCTATTTCGCCCGGGCCTGCTCGTGGGGGTGCTGCGCCAACGGCGCCATCACCGCATCGCCGCCGGGCGTGGGAGGCACGCCGTCGGCCGCCAGGCGCGCGTCCAGCCCACCTGCGGCATTGCTCATCGCGCCGTAGTAGTCGAGGTAGACCGCGCCGCTGTCGCGCGCGTAGTCGCGCAGCCATGCGTTCAGTTGGCGCACCTTTTCGGCCGGATGCAGGCCCGGTCGCCACGGGTATTCGCTGACCGGCAGCACCGAGCCCAGCACCACGCGGATACCGTTGGCGCGGGCCAGTTCGGCCATCGAGCGCAGGTTGTCCTCGATCATGTCCAGCGTGGCCGGACCGGTGTTGCCGGCGATGTCGTTGGTGCCGGCGAGGATGACGACGGCAGCCGGCTTCAGATCGATCACGTCCTGGCGGAAGCGCAGCAGCATCTGCGCGGTGGTCTGCCCGGAGATGCCGCGATTGACGTAGGGCTTGCCGGGAAAGAACACGGTGCCGTCCACGCGCCCCCAGCCGTCGGTGATCGAGTCGCCGTAGAACACCACTCGCCGTTCGCCGGACGCCGGCGGCGGCAGTGCCGCGTTGTCCTCCCGGTAGCGCGCCAGTTGCGGCCAGTCGACCAGGCGCTGCTGGAGCGAGGCGATCTGTTCCGGATTCAGCGATGCGGGCGACGCCACGAACAGCGGATCGACCGCCCGCGCCGTTGTCTCTTTCCCGTCCTGCGCGTCCGCCGGCGCCTGCACCAGAAAAGCGAGCGCGAGTGCCGTCCATCCCCCAGCCAGCCAGCGTTTCATCGCACGTCCCGGAAACCGAACCTGGCGGCAGTGTACGTCGGCCTGGCGAAGACCGTCAGGCCCGTGGTCAGGCGTCGCCTTCGGGGCGCTTGTGGGCTTCGTGGATGATGCGCTTGTTGCGGATGCGCAGCGCGCCGACCATCAACAGGCGCAGATCACGCACGATGTAGTCGGCCAATGCGCTGTCCGCGATGTCGTCGCCGTGCAGGTCCAGGCGGAAGTCCTGTCCCTGCAGCCCGCCGCCGTTGCTGAAGTCGATCTCGAAATCGAACACGACCCGCTTCTGTTCCGTCCTTGCCGTCGTGCTCATGGCTTCGGCGCCCGCTGGCTGAAGGCCACGCTGCCCAGGATCAGCAGGCCGGCGGCCAGCATCGCCGGGGTCACCGGTTCGCCGAGGAACAGCCAGGCGAAGGCCGCGCCGAACAACGGCACCAGATAGGTGACGGTGGCCGCGCGGGCGGCGCCGATGCGCTGGATCAACCGGTAGTACAGCAGGAAGGCATAGCCGGTGCAGAGCACGCCGATCGCGATCGCGCTGCCCCAGGCCAGCGGCGAAATCGCGCCGGTGGGCCAGTGGGTGGCGGCGAACGGCGCCAGCAGCAGCGCCGAGCAACCCAGGGTGGCGGCGGCCGCGGCGGCTGGCGGTATGCCGCCCAGGTGGCGGCGGACCAGGTTGACGCCCACGCCATACAGCAGCGCGGCGGTCGAACCGGCGATCACCGCCATGCCGACGCTGATGCCACCGGCCTTGCTGGTCGCCAGCAGCACCACTCCACCGAATCCGACCAGCAGCGCGATGGCGCGGCGGGTGCCGATCTTTTCGCCGAAGAACAGGAAGCCGATCAAGGCGGCGAACAGCACCGTCATCGCATTGCAGATCGCGCCGATGGCGGCTGGCGAGCGCTGCGCCGCCCACGCGAACAGCAGGAATGGAATGGCCGAGTTGATCAACCCGATGATCGCCAGCTTGGGCCACATCGCCCGGGTGAACACCGCGCGGTCGCGCCACAGGAACGGCAGCAGGACCAGCGCGCCCAGCGTCAGCCGGATATCGACCAGGGCGAACGCGCCGAACGGCTCGGCCGCGATGCGCATGAACAGGAACGAGCTGCCCCAGATGGCGCCCAGCACCAGCAGTTCGAGGGGAGTTCGCCAGTCCCGTGTCATGTCCCTCGCTCGCAGGGAGCCCGTCTTGCCCGCATCCGCCATCGCGCCATTGCCCGCCATCGCCGTGCACCTTTTTTGTGTCTCGGCCATTCTGGCGCGCCCGGCATGGGCCGCAAGCGCATATTATGCGGGCGAGCCACAAATCTGGTTGATGCCTTCCCATGAACCTGCGCCCTGCCCTGCTGCCCGCCCTGGGCGTGTTCGCCGCCGCCGCCCGGCACCAGAATTTCGCCCACGCCGCCGAGGAGCTTCACCTCACCGCCAGCGCGGTCAGCCACCACATCCGCAAGCTGGAATCGCTGCTGGGCGTGGCCCTGTTCCAGCGCCATGCGCGCGGGGTCAAGCTGACCCAGGAAGGCCGGCAACTCGCCGACGCGGCCACCACCGCGCTGACCGACATCGAAAGCGTGGCCGCCAATCTGCGCCACACCGACGGCGTCTCGGTGCTGCGGGTGACCACCCTGCATTCGCTGGCCTACTGCTGGCTGGTCCCGCGGCTGCCGCGCTTCACCGCCCTGCATCCCCACATCCGCCTGCAACTGGATACCGGAATCGCCCTGACCCGTTTCGACGAAGGCGGCCCCGACCTGGGCATCCGCCACGGTCCGGGCCAGTGGCCCGGCCTGAGCGCCTACCACCTGATGGACGACGAATTGTTCCCGGTGGCCTCGCCGGGACTGCCGGGCGTCGAGGCGGTCAAGACGCCACGCGACATCGCGCGGCTGCCGCTGGTCACCGATCTGGCCCTGCAGGGCTGGCGCGACTGGTTCCGCGCCGCCGGCGTGCGCGGCCTGCGCCTGCCGGAAATGCACAGCTTCAGCGACAGCACCGACGTGATGCGCGCCAGCGTCTACGGCGTGGGCGCGGCGCTGGCGCGCAAGGTGATCGCGCAGCCCTACCTGCAGCGCTACGAACTCGTGCGCCTGCCCGGTCCGTCGTTGAAAGCGCGCTTCGCCTACTACGTGGTGCATCCCTCGCACCGCGTTCCGCGCCCGGCGGCGCTGGCCTTCATCGATTGGCTGAAGGCCGAGGCGGACGACGAGCGCACGCCACTGCCGCCGATTCCGGCGGATCTGCTGGGCCGCTGAGCGGCGCCCCCCGGCGCCGGATCAGAACCGGTACCAGAAGCGGGCGAAGTACGATGCGCCGTTGAGGCCGAACTGTACGCTCTCGTAAATGTGGCCGTTGTCGGTCTCGTTGGGATCCTGCCGGGTCGGGAACACATCGAGCAGGTTCGCGCCACCGATCGTCAGCTTGGCGTTGTCGGTGAAGCTGTAGGTGATGCTGAGGTCGGCCGAGGTCTTGGCCTTGTAGTGCTGATCGGGCACCGGCGGACCGGAGAACGTACCCAGGGTCTGCGAACCGAAGTGGATGATCTTCAGGCCGAAGTCCCAGCGGTCCAGCGCATAGTCCAGGCCAAGCACGGCCTTGTTGCGCGGCGCGCCATTTTCCACGAACAGGCGATCCCGCGGCGACAGCAGCACGTCCTCGCGTCCGGCCAGCGCGGGCGGCGTATGCACCTGGGTGACCTCGGTCTTGCTGTAGTTGGCCGCCAGGTAGGTGTTCAGCTTGCCCGCGCCGGCCTGCATGTCCCACGACAGGGTCAGGTCCACGCCGGTGGTGCGGGTGTCCACCGAGTTGAAGAAGAACCGCGCCAGGCCCACGTCCAACGCCTCCAGCGCCGCGCCGATGACGGGATCGCTGGTGTCGAACTCGCCGCTCAGCACCACCCGGTCGTCGATCTCGATGCGGTAAGCATCCAGGGTCAGCGATACCGCCGTCGTCGGTGACCAGGTGAAGCCCAGGGTGGCGCCACGCGAGGTTTCCTCCTTGAGCGCGGGAATGCCGGCCAGGTTGGCGAGCGCGCCGCCGTTGGGCGCAATCACCACGTCCACCGGTTCGCCGCTGATGAAGTCGGTGATGGTGGAAGAGAAATACTTCTGCTGCAGCGACGGCGCGCGGAAGCCGGTGCTCACCGATCCGCGCAGCAGGAAGCTGTCGCTGACCCGGAACGCCGCCGCCAGCTTGCCGTTGAGGGTGTTGCCGAAATCGCTGTAGTCCTCGTAGCGCGCCGCCAGGCCCAGCATGAACCGCTCGGTAAAGTCGATTTCCACGTCGGCGTACGCGGCCCAGCTGTCGCGATGCTTGTCGGTCACGTCGCTGGGCTGGAAGCCGGGGAAACCCTGGCTGCCCGGGTTGCCGCCTTCGCCGGCGCCGTCCACGTCCAGGTAGGAACTGGGCTCGCCCGCGCGGATGCGGTAATCCTCGCGCCGGTGCTCGGCGCCGAAGGCCAGGTTCAATCCGTGCAGCACCGTGTCGAAATAGCGCGAGACATCGGCGTTGATGGTCTTCTGCTTGAACGAGAAGCCGCCGGCGTCGAAGCGGCTAGGGCTGATGCCCGCACCGCCGTTGATCAGATCCAGATTGGCGATGGAGGCATTGAGGGTGTGATCGATGGTGTAGCGCAGTTCGTTGTAACCATAGGTATGCGAGACATCCCAGTGCCACTGGCCAAGGTCGCCACGCACGCCGGCGATGCTGTAGCGGTCCTGCAGGTCGCCGTTGATGAAGGGCACGAATCCGTCCGGATACATCGCCGCCGAGTTGCGCGAGGGAATGTCCTCCGAGCCGATGCCCTCGCGCGCGAAGGCGGCGGACGACGCGTCGCGGTCCTGCATGCCGGCGGTGAAGTAGAACTCGGCCGAATCGGTCAGCGGCAGATCGCCGTTGAGATAGAGGGTTTTGTTCTTGACCCGGCTGTCGCCGATGATGCGCAGCGGGTTCTCGGCGGTGGCGCGGTTGGAACGATCGCGGTCCTGCCATTCGCCGGTCACCGCGAAATGGCCGCCGTTGGAAAGTGCCAGCCCGCAATAAGCCGAGGCGATCCAGTTCTCGCCATCGCCGCGCGAATACTGGCCCCAGCCGGCGATCGCCTCGCAACCCGGGCGCCGCTTCAACGCGATGTTCATCACCCCGGCGATCGCGTCGGATCCGTACTGCGCGGCCGCGCCATCACGCAGCACTTCCACCCGATCGATGGCCAGCATCGGCAGCGAGTTCAGATCCGTGCCGGTGTTGCCGCGATCGCGCGCGCCGTAGATGTTCACCAGCGACACCGTGTGCCGCCGTTTTCCGTTCACCAGCACCAGGGTCTGGTCGGATCCAAGTCCCCGCAACGCGGCACCGTCGATCAGGTCGGCGCCATCGGCACCGGTCTGTCGCGTCGATATCAGCGAAGGCGCGGTGTATTGCAGGGTCTGGGCGAGATCGAACTGCGCGCCCTGCTCGGCCGCCTGCGCCATCGGAATCACGTCCACCGGCACCGGCGACTGCGTGTCCGAACTGCGCGCGACCCGGCGCGAACCGAGCACCGTCACCTGATCCAGGGTGGTCGCCTGCGCCTGCCCGCTGTCCGGCGGTGCCTGCTCCTGCGCCGCCACGCCTTGCGTGGTCGCTATCCATGCCAGGGAACAACACACGCAGAAGGACAGACGGTTCCGTTGCATAGGCGATCCCCGGTGGGCGAATGGAAACGCGCGGCACGCGTCGCCCGAATCTACGCCCGGGTCCACCTGGCCGAACAGGGACAAAACCGTTTACAGCGCGCGAACGTAACCCGCGCTACCGCGACGGCAGCGTCGCGCTCACATCACGAGCGCGAACTGCTTGGCGAACTCACGCGGCCTTCACGGCACCGCCTTGATCCCCGCCACCACCGCCGGCTTGAGCGCCTGCACTTTCGGATCGGCGGACTGATCCGCCTCCAGGTAGAGGCTGCCGAGGAAGGCGATCAGATCGTGGCGTCGCGCCAGCCAGGCGACGTCGCGATAGGCCTGGTCCTGGTTGCCCAGGCGCTGCGGCAGGCCGGTGAACCAGGCCTGCCATTCCGCGTCGTCGAGCACCCCGCGGCGGGCGATGAAGATGATCGGCCGGGCCAGCCGGCCGGGTTCGCCGAACACGTAGGCATGCGCCTGCTCCGGCACGATCTGGACCGTGAGCGCGGCCAGGATCTGCTCGACCTGATCGCGGTTCACCTGCTCGTTGGAGGCCAGTTGCAGCAGCCAGTCGGCGCCGTGGGCGACGCCGTGCCGCCAGCCTTCCTTCGCGTCGTAGCCACGGTAGTCGTTCACCGATGCCAGGTAGCGGGTGGCGCGCTTGACCATGTCGGCGCGCTCGTCC
>NZ_JANJUE010000421.1 GCF_024710765.1 Pseudoxanthomonas sp. | reverse complement strand
GCGGCGAGACCGTACACGAAAGGCCGGAAGCCAACGCGAGCCAGGCCCGCAGCCATGCCTACCATGTTTTGCTCGGCAATGCCGGCATTGATGTACTGGTGCGGACAGCGCTTACGGAACTCATCGAAAAGTGCATAGCCGTGGTCGCCAGTCAGCAGCAGGACCTTTGGGTCCGCAATGGCTAAACGGACCAGAGCGATTGAAAAGGCTTCTCTCACTTTTGCGCTCCGGTTAGTTCAAGGGCGGCGATGGCTTCAGCAAAGGTCTCCGGATTCAGCCGGGTGTAGTGCCAGCGGTTGTCGGACTCCATGAACGGCACGCCCTTCCCTTTGATCGTGCGGGCAATGAGGGCCTTGGGTTTGCCAGTGCCGGTTGCCCAAAGCTGCCGGATTGCTTCGTCGACCACTGCTTCGTCATGGCCGTCGACCTCCTTGGTCTCGAAGCCGAAGCTCGAGAGCTTTGCCCTTAGATCGCCGAGCGCCAGGACGTCATCGGTGGTGCCCATCGCCTGAAAACCGTTCTTGTCGACGATCAGCATCAGATTGTCCATCCGGTGATGAGCTGCGACTAGGGCTCCCTCCCAGATCGGGCCCTCATTGAGTTCGCCGTCACCGACGATCGCGTACACTTTCTGGTTGGTGCCTCGACGTTGTAAGCCCATGGCAATGCCAACCCCAACGGAGAAGCCGTGCCCCAGCGATCCTGAGGTTACCTCTAGTCCGGCTACCCTCGAATCCGACAACCCTTTCAGTTCGCTACCATCCTTGAAGTAGTTTTTGATATGCGACTCATCGAGCCAGCCTAGTTCGTGCATGCACGCGTATTGGGCCATCACGCCGTGGCCCTTGCTCAAGACTAGGAAATCGCGGCCCTCGGCGCGTGGATCATTACCTGGGTAGCGGAGGTGGTTGCGATAGAGGACCGCCAATAATTCGATGATCGAGAAGGCGCACCCGATGTGCACCGTGGATCCGGCGTAGGCCATCTCAAGCACGGTGCGGCGCATTCTCGCTGGTGCGAATCGTTGGCCGGCGCTAGGTTGGCCGGCGCTAGTTTTTGCGTGATTGGCCGCTAGGGTGGTCATCAGAAGTTCACTCCGAAGAACTCTTCCAGCTTCTCGGCGACGAAATTGAAGTGCTCTTGCCTCAGCGAGGGCTGAACGCCAAGCCAGAAGGTCTGGTTCATGGTGCGGTCGGTGTTCGTCAGTTCGCCGACGACACGGTACTCGATGTCCTTGAAGTAGGGTTGCCGGGTGAGGTTGCCGGCGAAGAGCAGACGGGTTCCGATCTTGTGCTGGTCGAGGTACTTGAGCAGGTCGACGCGCTTGACGCCGCTCGACTCCTTGAGCGTGACCGGAACGCCGAACCAGGACGGGTCGCTGTTCGGTGTGGCCTCGGCGATCTCGAGGAAATCGCTCAGGCTGGTGAGGG
>NZ_JANJUE010000204.1 GCF_024710765.1 Pseudoxanthomonas sp. | reverse complement strand
ATTCCTTGGTCATGCTGAGCCAGAGATCCTGATTCTGCTGAAAACGCAGGAAAGTTTCGAGGTTCGTCGCTTGTCAGCTTTTCAGGGGCCGTGGGGCGTCGTTTCGGCGCCCCACAGTGTTTTGTCACCGGCCGTAATGGGGCTCGATGACTGACGAAGGTCGTCAACCACTGCTGCCGCGGTTGTTCTCCAGAGCTCTGCCTGAATCCGCCAGATGTCCCGCACAGCTCGCTCGTCGTCAAACTGATCGCTATCGCAGCTTAATCCGACCTTCAAGTTTCCTGATTCCCTGTCTGTTCGAGCAACATGCTCGTACGCCCTCCGAAACAACGGAGTCAAACTGCCGCATCGCTCCCGCTCGAGCCAGTATTCGGGCAACCTGTCCTTGTTGGCGATCCGAAGCGCAAGTTTGCTGGCACCGGGTTGAGTCCACAAGAAGGTCGGCAGTGACAGCGCATAGCGCGCATAGGTGTAATCACTGAATGGATGGCGCACATCGATTCCAAAGGAATGCGGGTATAGATGGGTAAGGGAGCGATGCAGCGCTGAAGCGGTGCCAAAGAATTCATTGGCGGACTGGGGTATGGGCCAGTGTTTGAACCTCTTAATGGATTGGCAGCTCTCTTCTATCCATCGTTCTCGAAATTGGGGGTCAGCAATCGTAGGTAGAGGTACATTGGAGTAAATGGAGCGACCTCTTGCGATGTAATTGATGAGGCGTCGAAGGGATGGGTCCCTTAACGCTCGAATTATCCCGTTCTTTCTTCGAATGTACCCATAGCTTTTTCTGACGATGTCCCAACGTCTCGATGAAAAGGCCGAGCTCGCCCAATTGGCTGGGGCGTGCAAGAAATCGTCGCCAGCGTATCCTGTAAGTACAATATCGGCATTCTGGGCGTGCAGGACTTTAAAAGTTTCCCTGATAAGCGGCTCGAAGAAATTCAAGAGCACCATCACGAGTGGTGTCTTCGGATCTCGTTGAGCCAGGCACAGGGGAATAGTCGAGGCATCGATTGTCCTCTGCTCTAATCCCCAGAGATCGCAAAGTTGCCTCGCAAGCACGCGCTCATCTGCGTCAGCACCATCGCATTGAGAAAACCCGTAGGACACCACGGCAGCCAGTTTTTCTGCGGAGAATTGTGAGACCAGACTGGCAACGATGCTCGGCGAGTCGAGGCCAGCGCTAAGGTGTGCTCCGACGCGGGCGGCACCCATGACCGACCGGGCGACAGTGTCGTCGAGACGTTCAAGTAGAGCACTCGCCGCTGTGTATTCACAGGCCGTGAAGCCTGCATCATCGGGTTCCGGGTCTCTCCACAGGATCTTTGCATGGTCGTTACGGAACTCAACGGTGGAACCTGCAGGTACGCATCTAATTGCGCGAAATGGTGTGCTCTGCTCCGAGGGTGCTAAGAAATTGACTCTACATGCAATATGGAATTCATCCACTTCGAAGCTGACTGCCGGGTGCGCCAGAAGGCTCTCTTCTCTAGAGGCAACCAAGATGTGGCTCCCGGTCTTCGACCAGACCAGCCACCTGTGACCCAAAAAGTCACGCGTAAGTTGGAGGGTTTGATTTGACTGGTCGAAACAAATCACCGCCGCCGGCTCCTCAAACGGCGGGTTCAGGATCTCGCGATCGGTCATCGGGTGTCGCAAGGCCGAAAGGAGCAGGATTCCAGGCTCGATGCGGCGGACGGGTTCGGGTTCGATGCGCAGCGTCCTGATCGCCAACGCCCGGTAGTTCGGCCCTTCAATCCAGGTTTCGGGCGGCTTTTCGAGGCCGGCGTCCTTTGCGGCCTGCGCGACCATGCGGCGCCAGATCGTGTTGTCGATCGGGGCGCCGTCGGTGCTCCACCAGAAGAGTAGCGATGCCATTTCAGTGCGTTGAGAAGGAAGAGAATTGCCGACCGACGGCCTTCACGAGGCGGATTGCGGCCGGCTGTTTCATGGCAGGTGATAGGGAGTCAGCACGGTGAGCATGTCATTGCTGCGGAAGTCCCGGGTGTTGCGGGTGACCAGCGTGAGCTGTTCGGAGATCGCCAGGGCGGCCTGGAACGCATCGGGCAACTTCAATCTCTGCGCGTGGCGCAGGGCTGCCGCGATGTCGGCGCCCTCCCGTGTGATCTGCAGATTCGGGAAGCGATCGAGGAGCGTAGCCACGACGGCGCGCGTTGGTTCCGGCAGGCCCGCGAGGACTTCTGCACGGGTGATGACGCTGATGGCGATCTCGCGTGCGTGTTGCGAAATGAATCGGGTGGCCTCGGGGTGTCCGTTCAAGTGATCGATGACGACCACAGAGTCGAGCAGGTACTTCACGTCTCCGGGTGCCATTCGTTGCGTAGCGATTGTTGCCAGGCCAGACCGTCACCTTGGGGCCAGAGGCCCGAAGTGCGCGCCAGCAGTTCATCGAGCTCGCTGCTCGTGCCCGGTATCTGTCCTTGCCGGTAGCCACGTACGGCCCTCCGCACGAGTTCGGTCATCGGTACTTGCAGGCGCCGTGCTTCCTGGTCGAGCCAGGCGCGGTCTTCGGGGTCGAGGTTGACGAGTGTCTTGGGCATCCGCGTGGATATCCTGCTCTTCGTGTTGGATATCTTGCGCCGGCTGTCTGGGTCGCGCAACGGCTGGGAGCCCTGCCTCGAGCCTTGCGGTGCTCTTGTGGGTCAGGCATTCGTGCCGACCCACCTACTCGAGGCTCGGTCCCGGGTCCGAGTCCGGAAGAGCGTCGGCATGAATGCCGACCCACGGACTCGCGGTGTTGTTGGGGCTCAATCGCGTGCGGTCGTCGAGCCCTTCGTCATAGCTCCACCGGCTGCGCATGCTCCTTGGTCGCCACGAACCTCAGTTTCGGATGGCGCTCCTCGGTCAGTTGCAGGTTGACGCGGGTCGGGGCGAGGTAAACCAGCGCGCCGGCGGAGTCCCTCGCGAGGTTCTGCGGGGATTTGGATTCTAGGTCTTCGAGGGACTTCGCATCGTCGCCGACGATCCAGCGTGCGGTGTGGATCTGTACCTGCTCGAACACGCAGTCCACGCCGTACTCGTCCTTCAGGCGGTAGGCGACGACATCGAACTGCAGCGTGCCGACGGCGCCGAGGATCAGATCGTTGCCCATGATGGGCTTGAAGAACTGCGTGGCGCCCTCCTCGGAGAGCTGGATCAGGCC
>NZ_JANJUE010000189.1 GCF_024710765.1 Pseudoxanthomonas sp. | reverse complement strand
GATGCCCAGCAGGCCGCTGCGGGCCAATTGCTGGGTCAACGTGCTGGCGCCCTGGCGGGTCTCGCCACCGGAACGCAGGGTCACCCAGACCGCGCGCGCGATGCCGCTCAGATCGATGCCGTGGTGATCCTTGAAGTCGCGGTCCTCGACCGCCTGCAGGCCGGTCACCAGCAGCAGCGGGACTTCCTTCAACCGGACCAGCCGGCGCTCCTCCTGCTTCTGCCCGTACAGGGTGGCGATGCGCGCCGGATCCAGCCGCGCGGCCTTGTGGTTCGGGCGGCGATCGACGTCGCGCACCCCGGCGACCGGGCCGCCGGACAGGCTGACCTGTATCCGGCGCGGCGCCACCTGCCCGTCGACGTCGACGTAGCCACGGCTGGAGATGGTGAAGCGGCCGCCCTCGCGGGCGTAGGTGCCGGGCAGCTTGCCGGTGCCGTCCTCGCGGTAGGACGCGGCGGCCAGCTCGGTCTTCAGGGTCTGGGCGTCCATCGCCACGCCCGGCGCCAGCGCGAGCGGGCGCGCGTAGACGCGCGTGGGCACCTGCCAGCGCAGCTCCCCGAATCGCTGGGTGACCTGGTGGTTCAGGTACAACGTATACGGAATCAGGAATCCCAGCCCCAGGCCCAGGGCGGCCAGGCCCCAGGTGATCAGCCGCTGGCGCCAGACCGGGCGGCCTTCGGTGTCGTCCTCGTCGTACTCGTAATCGTCTTCGTCGTCGTAGTCGGTATGGGCCACGGGGATGCGACAATGGGAATTCCGGGCAGTCTAGCGCAGTCCCGGCAAACCCAAGGGCCCCGAACGCCCGCGAATTCAGTGTCCACCCAGCTACCCATGTTCCCATTGACGGCTTTCCATTGGCATCGCCTGCTTTCCAGGCTGCATCGCATGCGCCTGGTGCTGGCATCCCGGGGGTTCGGTGGGCTGGCAGGCAGACTGGGAGTGGACTCCACTGTCGCACCATCCGTCCATCGGTTGCCGCAGGAACCGCCGTTCGCGCAGACACTCGACCCGCGGGACCGCCTGCTGGTGATTGACGGAAGCCTGCCGCGTCCGGACCGCGACTCGGGCTCCGTGCGCATGCTCGGTATCCTGCGCCTCCTGAGGCAGGCGGGGCTGGAGGTCGATTTCCTTCCAGAGGACGGGCAGGAACATGGTCCCGATGCCGATGCGCTGCGTGCAATGGGCGTCCGCGTCCTGGGACGGCGCTGGGCAACCTCTCCCGCGCGCCGCCTGCTGCGTTCCGCGCCGTACGCCAGCGCGCTGGTGTGCAGGTATCACCTGGCCCGCTACTGGTTCCCGTTGTTGCGACAACACGCATCATCGACCCGCCTGGTTCTCGACACGGTCGATCTGCATTTCCTGCGCGAAGGCCGGGAGGCGGAACTACTGGGCAAGCCCGCACTGGCGCGCCTGGCACGCGCAACCCGGAAGCAGGAGCTTTGCCAGATCAGGAACGCCGACGTCACCTGGTTGGTCAGCGAGGTGGAGCGCCAGCTCCTGGCGGAGCTGGTGCCCGCTGCAAGGATTGAAGTCGTTTCCAACATCCACCGTCCCAGCTCGCAGGTATGCGCATTCGCGCAGCGGCAGGGCGTGCTGTTCGTGGGTGGCGGACGGCATCCGCCGAATGCCGACGCGGTCCGGTGGCTGGTTTCCGGCATCCTGCCGCGGTTGTCACGCGGCACGGAACCTGAGATCGACATCCATCTGGTGGGCGCGGGCCTGCAGGAAGCGCTGGCGGGCCTGGACTTGCCGGCCTGCGTGCACGTGCACGGCCATGTACCGGATCTTTCACCATTGCTCGGAAAATGCCGCGTTGGCGTGGCGCCGCTGCGATTCGGAGCCGGAGTCAAGGGCAAGATCAACCAGTACATGGCGCACGGACTGCCGACGGTAGCGACATCGTGCGCCGCCGAGGCCATGTACCTGAGCGATGGAAACGACGTACTGCTAGCGGATGACGAGTCCGGTTTTGCCGCCGCAATCGAACGGCTCCACGCGGACCAGGATCTGTGGGAACGCATGTCCCTGAACGCGCTGGCCAGCGTGGCGCGCCATTTTTCCGAGGAAGCGATGATGCCGGCCATCCTGCGCACGTTCCCTTCTTCCACCCATCCACCGCGTCAATGAAAGAAAAACGATGACATGCGATTTCTCCTGATCGCCTACGAGTTCCCGCCAAGTCCTTCGCCCCAATCGCTTCGCTGGGCATACCTGGCGCGCGAACTGGTGGCACGCGGCCATCGGGTCAAGGTCCTGACCATCCATCTGGGCGGCGAAACGCCCGGCTTGCCGGAACTTCCGCCTGCCCTGGAAACGCATCGCACCTTCGCCGGTCCCGTGCGGGGACTGCTGGCCCACCTGCGTGATCGCAGGCAGTCACGTCCCGCACCCGCGTCGACAGACAACGGGCACGCCGCGGCCGTTTCGCCGTTGCGCCCGCCTCGCAGTTGGAAACAATCGCTCTCGGAAGCCGCGCAGGGCTTCGCCGCCCGCTTCGTGTTTCCGGATGTGCGCGGTGAATGGTTTCCCTGGGCCAGGCGGGCGCTCATCCGGTGCCTGGAGGAATTCCATCCTGACATCGTCATCAGTTCCCACGAACCGGCGACATCGCTGGAACTGGGGTTGATTGCCAAGGCAAGGGGATACCGCTGGATCGCGGACCTCGGAGATCCCGTGCTGGCGCCCTATACACCCGCACGCTGGCATGCCCGCGCACTCCGGGTGGAACGCGAAACATGCCGCGGGGCCGATCATCTCATCGTCACCCATTCCGGTGCCGCCGGCCTGCTTGCGAACCGCCACGGCCCGCGATCCGGCGTCACTGTCATCTCCCAGGGCCATGCATCGGGATCGGCGCCCCCCCCCACGGATACTCCGTTCGATCCCCGTCGCCTGGAATTGCTCTACACCGGCAGCTTCTATCACTTCCGCAAGCCGGACGATCTGGTGGCCGCGATTGCCGCGCATCCCGGGGCGAGGCTCAACATCGCTTCGGTCACCGTTCCGGAATCATTGCTGCGAGCCGCGGAAGCGCTGCCGGGGCAGGTTCGGCTGTTCGGCTTCCTCCCGCATCGACGTATTCTCCAACTGCAAGGATCCGCCGACGTGCTCATCAACATCGCCAACGATGATCCTGGGCAGGTACCCGGAAAGCTCTACGAATACCTGGGTTCGGGCCGGCCCATCCTGCACATCGCCCGCCAGCACGACACCAGCGCCGAACTCATCGCCAGCCTGCGGCGCGGATGGGTCAGTGATGGCTCTTTGCCTTCGTTGCAGCGCTGGTTCGATCAGGCAATCGAATTGAAGTCGGCCAACAGGCTGGAGCAAGGCCTCGACCTGGGTCCTGAATCCGTCGAAGGCTACAGCTGGCCTGCGCTTGCGGCGCGCCTGGAGGCAATCGCGGAACAGGTGCTGCGACAACCCGCTAGCGCTGCGCCTGCCGCGCCAGCCTGACCCGCTCGGCGAAATCCGCCAGTCCGGGCGCGCGTCCGTCAATGCCGCGCGCTTCGTCCAGCGCCTGCGCGGCGAAAACGACATCGCCGGCGCCCAGGCGCTCATCACCCACCGCGATCCATTTCTGCGCCATGCGCCGGCGCGCTTCCACCAGCGCCGGGTCACCCGGACGGATGGTCTGCCAGGCCGACAGGCACGACTGCGCGCGGCGTACCCGGTTGCCGCGCCATTCCTGTTCAAAACATTGCTGCGCCGCCGCCAGCACGCGGCTCGCGGCACGCCGGACACGCGGGTCATCCGGCGCCAGCGCCTGCGCCGCGCGCAGCCTGTCATAGGCGCTTTCGCCCGGCGGCGTCATCCAGTCGCCGCGTGCCTCGGCCTGCGCCATGCCGGCCAGCAGGCTTTCCATCCGCCGCTGCCTTTCACGCGGTGGCAGCGACGGCGGCAGGTTGGCATGGGACGCGCGAACCCGCTCCAGGTACTGCGATGCCTCGCGCACCGCCGGCAACTGCGGCGACAGTTCCCGCGCCCGCGCCAGCGCGGCTTCGGCCTGTTCGAAATGGTAGTCGCCGGCCTGGCGTCGGGCGGCTTCCGCGAGTGCGGTCGCCACCCGTTCGATGCCCTGCCGTGCGCGGGTATCCTCGCCCGCGGCGGACTGCACCACCCGATAGCCTTCCGCCGCGCTGGCCAACCGTCGGCGGCGCAGATCGGCATCGGCCCGCTTGAGGCGCTGATCGATAGCGCGCGCCAGTCCCGCCTGCGCGGCCGGCAGATCCACGTGCCCGCCGTCGTAGCCGCGAACCTGGGCTATCAGGCTTCCTCCCGCGGCGAGATCTCCTCGCGCCATCATCGTGTCGGCCTGTTGCAGCAGGTCGCTGAGGATGTCCTCGCGTGCCTCCAGTGCCTCGATGCGGTTCGGCTGCAGCGCCAGCACGCGCTGGAACAGCGGCAAAGCGGCGGCGGGATCGCCATCGAGATGACCCGCCGCCTGTGCGGTCCGGGCCTGGCGCAGCAGCGATTCGATGCCGGCGTCGGCGGCTTCACGCTGGCGCAGCTGTTCGGTCACCGCGGCGGCCTCGGCGCGCGGCACCTGCAATTCGTTGGCCAGCGCCAGCGCCGCGTGCGCGGCGGTGAAATCATCGCGGGCGGTCGCGCGTCGGGCCTGCTCCAGCGCGGCCCTGGCCACCTGCGCCAACCCGTCGCGCGCTTCCGCGCGGTCGCCGTCCAGCGCCTGCGCCGCCTCGAAATACTGGCGCGCGCCGGTGCCGTCGGGCGCGCTCAACCGATCGGAGCGCAATGCGGCATGACCCTGGTCGAGCAATTGCTGGATGCGGGTATCCGGCCAGAACAGGTTCGCCAGCGGTTGCCGGAACACGGTCAGCAGGATCACCAACGCCACCACGACCAGGGCGCCCCAACGCCAGGTCCGTCGTGCCCGCCACAACGGCGGACCGTGGCGCGGCGGCCCGGGCTCGTTGCGGAAACGCAGGTGTTCCCAGTCGGCGATCGGCTCGATACGGCCGTCCTGGCGGGGCTGCTCGTGGTTGTGCTCGGGCATCACCGGCCCAGCATAACCACTCAGGCTGAACGTCGCGCTTCCTCGACCCCCGGCAGCGCATCCAGTTTGCCCAGCAGGGTCGACAACTGGCCGAAGTCGGCGACCTTCAGCCGCAGGCGCAGGTGCACCCGGCCGCTGGCGCCGGCCTGGTCGCTGTTGATGCCCAGCACGTGGGCGTCTTCCTGCGCGATCAGGGTGGTGATGTCCTTGAGCAGCCACTTGCGATCGATCGCCCGCACCTGCACGTCCACCTCGTAGCCGCCCCCGGTCTGGCCCCACTCCACCGGCAGCACGCGCTGCGGGTTGGCCGCGGCCAGGCGCTGGAAGGCGGTGCAATCGGTCCGGTGCACGCTTACGCCCCGGCCACGGGTCAGGTAGCCGCTGATCGCCTCGCCCGGCACCGGTTGACAGCAGCGGGCCAACTGCACCAGCAGGTTGCCCACGCCTTCGACGGTGAAACGGGACTTGGAGGGCGGCGCCGGTTTGCGTCCGCCCGGCTTGCGCAGTGGCAGCGACGACGGCGTGGCCGGCTGCGCGGCGGCGCGCTGTTCCTCGTGCAGCGCGCGCACGACCTGATTGGGCCCGACATCGCCCAACGCGACCTGGATGTGCAGTTCCTCCACGTTCTCTGCGTGGAACTTCTTCGCCACGCCGGAAAGATCCGCGTGGTGCAGGCCGAGGCGCTTGAGTTCCTTTTCCAGCAACTCCCGGCCGGCCTGCAGGTTGCGTGCGCGATCGAGCTTGTGGAACCACGCGCGCACCTTGTCGCGCGAGCGGCCGGAAGCCAGGAAGCCATTGGCTGGCAGCAGCCAGTCGCGGCGTGGCTCGCCGGTCTTGGAGGTCATGATCTCGACCCGATCGCCACTGCGCAGGGCATGGTTCAGCGGCACGATGCGGCCGTTGACCTTGGCCCCGCGGGTGCGGTGGCCGACCATCGTGTGCACGTGGTAGGCGAAATCCAGCACGGTGCCGCCATGCGGCAGGTCGATGACTTCGCCCTTCGGCGTCAGGACGTAGACCCGATCCTCGACCAGTTCCGAATCCAGATCGCCGGCCAGCCCGGCGCCTTCGCCGCCCTCCTGGGACTGGTCCAGCAGGCGTCGCATCCAGGCGATCTTGCGATCGAAAGCGCGATCGCCGCCGCCTTCCTTGTAGCGCCAGTGCGCGGCCACGCCCAGTTCGGCCTGGGCATGCATCTCGTGGGTCCGGATCTGCACTTCCAGCGTGCGTCCTTCCGGGCCGACCACGGCGGTGTGCAGGGAGCGGTAGTCGTTGGCCTTGGGCCGGGCGATGTAGTCGTCGAACTCGCTCGGTACCGGCGCCCATAGCGCATGCACCACGCCCAGCGCGGCGTAGCAGGCCGCGATGTCGTCGACGGTCACCCGCACCGCGCGCAGATCATAGAGTTCGTCGAACGAGACCTGCTTGCGCTGCATCTTCCGCCAGATGCTGTAGATGTGCTTCGGGCGGCCGCTGATTTCAGCCGCGATGCCGTGCCCCGCCAGTTCCAGGCGCAAGGTCGCCTTGACCGCTTCGATGTAGCGCTCGCGCCCGACGCGCTTCTCGTCCAGCTGCGCGGCGATCTGCCGGTAGGTGTCGGGTTCCAGGTAGCGGAACGCCAGATCCTCCAGCTCCCACTTCAATTGCCAGATGCCGAGCCGGTTGGCCAGTGGCGCATGGATGTCGCGGGTCAGGCGCGCCAGCGCGCGCCGTTGCGATTCTTCCAGCAAGCCGGCGTTGCGCATCCGCGCCAGCTGCCGCGCCAGCAGGATCGGAACGACGCGCAGATCGCGCACGATCGCCAGCAGCAGGCGGCGCAATCCTTCATTGTTCGCGCCGCGATGCTGTTCGGCGTGCAGTGCCCACACTTGCGCGGCCGCCTGCTGTCCCTCCAGCAGATCGACGATGCCCGCGGGCAGCACGGCGGGCTTGCCGCCCGGTGCGGGTTCCGGAGAGGGCAACGCGAACAGCCAGGCCGCGGCGATCACCTCGCCATCGGCGGACAGCGCCACCAGCGTTTCCAGCGTGTCGGCCAGCACCGTCGGTGGATCCTGCAACGGCAGTTCCGGCTCGGGCCAGGCCGCGATGCGCATGGCGACGAGTTCCCGCGATGCCACTGGAAGCACCGCGGCCGAGGGCCGTTGCAGCAGTTCCAGCAAAGCTTCGCGCGGGACGGGGAACACGATCGGATCCTGAGGGCGGGATGTCAGTACGTTACCCGCACGCACGGCCGGCGAACAGCCTCACCGCGCATTCCGTTCATGCCCACCGGTTGTGTGCTGCTAACCACGCAAGGCCTGGAGGCGCTGGGCCAGCTTCTTCGGTGAAATTCCGCCGCGTGCCCCCAGTTCCTGCGCGAACACCGAAACGCGCAGTTCCTCCAGTTCCCAGCGCAACGCCTGCCAGCCGGGTTGTCGCGCCACGCCCAGCCGCGCCGCGTCTTCCAGCGCATCGGCGAATGGTTTGATCTCGAGCATGCGCGCCTGATCGCGGGTTGGATCCCGCACAGCGCGCTCGGCGCGCAGGCGCATGGCCTTGAGATAGCGCGGCAGGTCGGCCAGTGCGGATGCGGGGGTATCGCGCAGGAAACCCGGATGCACCAGGCCCTCCAGCTGTGCACGCAGATCGTCGAGGTTGCCGCGCGCCCAGCCCATCAACGACGACTCCAGGTGCGGCTTGAGCTCGGCCACGGCCGAAAGGATGGACTCGGCCAGCTTCAGCCGTTCCATCGCTTCACCAAACAGGTTGCGGCCGGCTTCCTCGCGCCGCTGCTCGAATGTGGCGCGGTCACGGATGCCTTCCAGCCCGTCGGCCAGCACTGCATTGAGCGCCGCGCCGACAATGTCCGCCCGCAACCGCTCCTTTTCACCCGCCTTGTCGCCTTCGCCAAAACGCTCGATGGCGGCGTAGAGCAGCCCCACCTTCGGCGATACGGGAAGTTGCTTGCGTGCCTGGCGGACACGATCGACCAGGGCGATCTCGAGCAGGCGCCGCACGCCGCCCGGATGGGCCGCCTCGGCCTCGGCACGGTCGGCGAACACCTGCAGGGCGACGCTGTCGCCGTCGTCGCGCAGCGCCGGGAACGCGGGAACGCCTGCTTCCCCCGGTACCTGCACGGGAATCGGCTGGGCCGGGAACTCGCGCAGCCCGCTTGCCGCCATCGCCCGCCCGGCCCGCGCCGCGAACGCCTGGCCGGCGCGCTCGCCCAAGCGCGCGCGCAACTCATCCAGATCCCGCGATTCGGCCAACACGCGCCCCTCGCCCCCCTTGCGCGGATCCTCTCGCAGGCGCAGGTTCATGCGCAGGTGCTGCTCCAGCGCGGATTCGTCGAAATCCAGCGCGGTCACCGCCGCGCCGGTCGCGCGCGACAGGAACCGCGCCAGCTCGCCGCGGATGTCGTCGGCGGTGGGTTGCGGATGGGCTTCGAAGAACGCACGCCCGAAGTCCGGCGCCGGCACGTAATTGCGCCGCATCGCCTTGGGCAGGCTGCGGATCAGTCCCGACGCCTTGTCGCCGATGAAGCCCGGCGCGAGCCACGACAGCCGCGCCGGGTCCAGGGCGTTGAGCAGGTGCAACGGCACCTCCAGGGTCACGCCGTCGTCGGCGGCGCCCGGTTCGAAACGGTAATGCAGCGGCAGCCGTGCGTCGCCCAGGGCGAAATACCTCGGGAAACGATCCTCCTCGCTGCCTTCGCCCGGCAACAGATCCGCCAGCGTCCAGGCCAGGCGGCGGCGCGCCTCCGGCGACTGCCCCTTCCACCATGCGTCCAGGCCAGCGGCGGAGTGGATGTCCGGCGGAATCCGGTCCAGATACCAGCGCGCCTGCCAGTCCTCGTCGGCGACGATGCCGGCCCGGCGCAGCTTGGCTTCTTCTTCGCGCGCCTGTTCCAGGGTCTTCAGGTTGTCGGCAATGAAGCCGGCGCGGGTGTTGATCTCGCCGGTCACCAGCGCCTGGCGCACGAAGATGTCGTGCGCCTCCACCGGCGCGATGCGGCCGTAGTGAACCGGTTTCTTCGGCGCCAGCACCAGTCCGAACAGGCTAATCTGCTCCGATGCCAGCACATGGCCCTGCGCGCGCGACCAGTGCGGATCGAAGTGCTTGCGCATCAGCAGGTGCGGGACTTCGGCGATGACCCAGTCCGGCTCAATCGCCGCGTTAGTCAGGCCCCACACGCGTTGGGTGTCGAGCAGGGTGGCGCTGAGCACCCATGGCGGCGGTTTCTTCGCCAGCGCCGAGCCCGGGAAGATCTGGAAGCGGCGCTGGCGCGGCGCCTGGAAGTCGCCCTTTTCGCCGCGATGCCCGACCTGGGTCGGCAGCCCGGCGATCAGCGCGCGATGCAGGGCGACGTAGGCGGCCTGGCGCTGCTTGTCGGTGACGCTTTCCGCATCCGTGGTGACCGTGATCGCGCTCGCTCCGGTGCCCCTTCGCGCGCGCTGCGGTGCCTTGCGCGGAACGGTGTCGGCATTGGGCGCGGGCGAGGGTTCCAGCGTCCACCCCAGCTCCTCGCACAGCAACAGCAGCTGGCGGTGCAGCTCGCGCCATTCGCGCATGCGCAGGAAGCCGAGGAAATGGCGCTCGCACCAGTCGCGCAACTTGGACTGGGTGAGATCCTCGTGGGCCTGCCGATAGGCATCCCAGAGTTTGACGATGCCGAGGAACTCCGAACGGGTGTCGGCGAACACGGCATGCGCGTTGTCGGCGGCTTCGCGCGCTTCCGGCGGCCGCTCGCGCGGATCCTGGATGCCGAGGAACGCCGCGATGATGATCATCTCGCGCAGGCAGCGGTGCTGCTGGGCCGCCACCAGCATGCGTGCCAGCTTCACGTCCACCGGCAGGCGCGCCATCTGCCGGCCGATGGTGGTGAGCTTGCGATCCTTGTCCACCGCGCCCAGTTCGGTCAGCTGCTGCCAGCCATCGGCGATGGCGCGCTCGTCCGGTGGTTCCAGGAACGGGAAATCCTCGATCCGTCCCAGCCCCAGCTGCAGCATCCGCAGGATCACCCCGGCCAGGCTGGAACGCCGGATTTCCGGATCGGTGAATTCCGCGCGGGCCTGGAAGTCGGCCTCGCCATACAGGCGATAGCAGATGCCTTCGGCGATGCGCCCGCAGCGGCCCTTGCGCTGGTTGGCGCTGGCCTGCGAGATCGGCTCGATGTGCAGGCGATCCAGCTTCTGGCGGGGGCTGTAGCGCTTGACCCGCGCGTAGCCCGGATCGACCACGTAGCGGATGCGCGGCACGGTCAGCGAGGTTTCGGCCACGTTGGTCGCCAGCACCAGCCGGCGCTTCGGGCCGGGACTGAACACCCGGTCCTGATCCCGCGCGGACAGGCGCGCATACAACGGCAGCACCTCGGTCTCGCGGTACTTGCGGCGCTCCAGCGCCTGGTGCGCATCGCGGATCTCGCGCTCGCCCGGCAGGAACATCAGCACGTCGCCACGCGGGTCCTGGCGGGTGATCTCGTCCACCGCCGCCACGATGGCGTCGTTGACGGTGCGCTCGCCCTGCTGCTCGCCCTCGCCTTCCAGCGGACGGTAGCGCACCTCCACCGGGTAGGTCCGCCCCTCCACGCTGATCACCGGCGCGTCCTCGAAATGGCGGGCGAAACGCTCGGTGTCGATGGTGGCCGAAGTGACGATGACCTTCAGGTCGCGGCGCTTGCGCAACAACTGCTTGAGATAGCCGAGCAGGAAGTCGATGTTGAGGCTGCGCTCGTGGGCCTCGTCGACGATGATGGTGTCGTAGGCCGACAGCCAGCGATCACTGGCGATCTCGGCCAGCAGGATGCCGTCGGTCATGAACTTGACCCGGGTGTTGTCGCCGACCTGGTCGGTGAAGCGGACCTGGTAGCCGACCGCGTCGCCGATGCCGGTCTTCAGTTCCTCGGCCACCCGCCGGGCCACCGCGCGCGCGGCGATCCGGCGCGGCTGGGTGCAGCCGATCATGCCGGCCACGCCGCGCCCGGCCGCCAGGCACAGCTTGGGCAACTGGGTGGTCTTGCCCGAGCCGGTTTCGCCGGCGATGACCACCACCGGATGGCGGCGGATCAATTCGACGATGCGCTCCCCTTCACGGGCGATCGGCAGGGCTTCGTCCAGACTCACCTCCGGCACCGAGGCCGCGCGCGCCTCGCGCCGCGACACCGAGCCGGCCAGCGCCTGGGCAAAGGCCTCGCGCGCGGCAACGTCACGCGGGCGGGACTGCCAGCGCGACCACAATCCATGCAGTTGTCCACGATCCCGGCTGAGCGCGCCATCGATGGCGCGGCGGGCGGCCTGGAGTTCGTGGTCGGGAGAAGGTTCGATAGCGTTCATCAATCCAATCGGGTGAAACGTTTTATTACCCAAACGGGTTTAGGGTAGTTATTGTGGGCCATTGACCCCCATAAGGAGAGTGCAGATGTCCAAGACCAAGGCAAAGACCAAGCAGGCCGCCGCTTCCGCGCCCGCGGCCACCTCCCCGAACATCGACATCGGGATCACCACCGGCGACCGCAAGAAGATCGCCGAAGGGTTGTCGCGATTCCTCGCCGACAGCTACACGCTGTACCTGAAGACCCACAACTTCCACTGGAACGTGACCGGGCCGATGTTCAACTCGCTGCACACCATGTTCGAAACCCAGTACACCGAGCAGTGGACGGCGCTGGACGAGATCGCCGAGCGGATTCGCGCGCTGGGCTACAACGCGCCGGGTTCCTATGGCGAGTTCGTGCGCCTGTCCTCCATCCAGGAGGAATCCGGCGCCGATGGCGTGCCCGGCTGGCAGGGCATGGTGAAGCAGCTGGTATCGGGCAACGAAGCGGTGTGCCGGACGGCCCGCAAGGTCCTGAAGACCGCCGACGATGCCGGTGACGATCCGTCCGTGGACCTGCTCACCCAGCGCCTGCAGACCCACGAGAAGTATGCCTGGATGCTGCGCTCGCTGCTGGAATGAGCCGGCAACCGGCGGTTTGATCGACCCAAGCGCCCGGCTCCGTCCGGGCGTTTTTTCGTGGCAAGGGGGCTCCTGCCCGACGGGTGTGCGGAAAAGACCGACACGCTGTCCCCGTCTCCACGGACACCCGTCCGGGCCCTTGTCCGAACGCCCGGTCCCGCCGGCCTGCTACCCTATCGCCCATGTCAGAACGTCCCACGGACCTGCTGCAGCGGGTCTTCGGCTACTCCCGCTTCCGCGGCCACCAGCAGGCCATCGTCGAACAGCTCGTCTCCGGCCAGGACGCCCTGGTCCTGATGCCGACCAGCGGCGGCAAGTCGCTGTGCTACCAGATTCCCTCCCTGCTGCGCGAGGGCGTGGGCATCGTGGTGTCGCCGCTGATCGCCCTGATGCAGGACCAGGTGGAGGCGCTGCGCCAGCTCGGCGTCCGTGCCGCCTTCCTCAACTCGACCCTGGACGCCGCCACCGCGGCGGATGTGGAGCGGGCGCTGTTGAAGGGTGAACTGGACCTGCTCTACGTCGCGCCGGAACGACTGCTCACCCCGCGTTTCCTGTCCCTGCTGGAGCGCAGCCGGATTGCGCTGTTCGCCATCGACGAGGCGCACTGCGTCTCGGCCTGGGGCCACGATTTCCGCCGCGAGTACCTGGAACTGACGATCCTGCACGAGCGCTGGCCGGAGGTGCCGCGCATCGCCCTGACCGCCACCGCCGATCCGCCGACCCAGCGCGAAATCGCCGAGCGCCTCGGGCTGACCGGGGCGCAGCGCTTCGTCAGTTCCTTCGATCGCCCCAACATCCGCTATACGGTCACCCAGAAGGACAACGCCAAGCGGCAGCTACGCGATTTCCTCCAAGCCCACAAGGGCGAGGCCGGCATCGTCTATTGCCTCTCGCGCAAACGGGTGGAGCAGTTCGCCGGCTATCTGCTGGAACAGGGATTCAATGCCCTGCCCTACCATGCCGGCCTGGACGCGGACGTGCGCGCGCATCACCAGCGCCGCTTCCTGCGCGAGG
>NZ_JANJUE010000186.1 GCF_024710765.1 Pseudoxanthomonas sp. | reverse complement strand
GGAAGGAAGATTCATGGAAGGCTCCGATGGGTTGGGGAAGATGAGGGAAGGTGCTCGGGAACAGGGGATGACGATCAGGCCCGGGCGGGCAGGGCGGATGGAGCGCGCCGGTCGAGGCGGCCCGACAGGGCGGTGAGGCCGAAGGCGCCAAGCGTCACCAGCGCCGCGATCCAGGGCGTGTGCGCCAGGCCGAGATGGGCCACCACCTGCGCGCCGGCCCACGAACCGCCCGCCACGCCCAGATTGAACGCCGAGATGTTGAAGCCTGCCGCGACGTCGGTCGCATCCGGCGCCACCTGTTCGGCCTGGCGCACCACGTAAACCTGCAAGCCGGGCACGTTGCCGAACGCGACCGCCCCCCAGGCCAGCACGGTCAACACGACCAGCCACGGGTTCGAGGCGGTGAAGGTGAGCACCAGCAACACCGCCGCCAACAGGCCAAAGATGATCTTGAGCGCGCTCACCGGACCCCGGCGATCGGCCAGGCGACCGCCCCAGACATTGCCGATGGCGACCGAGACGCCGTAGGCCAGCAGCACCAGCCCGACCATCTGTGGCTTGAAGCCGGCGATGTCCTCGAGGATCGGCGCAAGGAAGGTGAAGGCGACGAGCGAGCCGCCGTAGCCGACCGCGGTCATCGCATAGACCAGCAGCAGGCGCGGCTGCAGCAGCACGTTGAGCTGGCGGCGCAGCGGCGCGGGCGCGGCATGCGCGATGTTCCGCGGCACCAGCAGCTGCGCGCCGATCATCGCCACCAGTCCAAACACCGCGACCGCCAGGAAAGTCGTGCGCCAGCCGAAGTGCTGGCCGATGAAGGTGCCCAGCGGAATGCCGGTGACGAAAGCGACGGTCATGCCGCTGAACATGGTGGCGATGGCGCTGGCGGCCTTTTCGCGCGGCACCAGGCTGGTGGCGACGATCGAGCCGACCGAGAAGAACACGCCATGCGCCAGGCCGGTGAGCAGGCGGGCCGCGATCAGCGTGGTGTAGCCGGGCGCCAGCCAGGCCACCAGGTTGCCGACGGTGAACAGCACCATTAGGCCCACCAGCAGCGGTTTGCGCGGCACCCGCGCGGTCATCGCGGTGAGGATGGGCGCGCCAATCGCCACGCCCAGGGCATACAGGCTGACCAGCAGGCCGGCCGAGGGCAGTGAGACGCCCAGGTCGGCGGCGATGGTGGGAATCAGGCCGACGATGACGAACTCGGTGGTGCCGATGGCGAATGCAGCCAGGGTCAGGGCGAACAGGGCAAGGGGCATGGCGGGCTCCGGAGCGGGCTTTCCCGGGAAAGGGAAAGCGGATGCCGCGCAGTCTGGGCGCTTTACATTCCCGGAAAAACACCCTAATAAGCCAAATACTTTTGACTTGGCGGCAACAATGAAAATCACCCTCGACGAGCTGCAGGCCTTCGCCACCGTCGTCGACAGTGGCTCGATCACCGCCGCGGCCGAGCAACTGGAGCAGACGGTCTCCGGCATCAGCCGCAGCCTGGGGCGGCTGGAAGCCAAGCTGGAGACGACCCTGCTGCGCCGGACCACCCGCCGGCTGGAGCTGACCGAGGAAGGCGCCGCCCTGCTGGCCCGCGCCCGCGCCATCCTCGACTCGGTCGAGGAAGCCGAGGAGCAGATGGCCATTCGCCGCCAGCAGCCGGTGGGACGCCTGCGGGTGGATGCGGCCACGCCCTTCATGCTGCACGTGATCGTTCCGCGGGTAGCCGGCTTCCGCGAACGCTTCCCCAAGGTCGAACTGGAACTCAACAGCAACGAGGGCATCATCGACCTGCTGGAGCGGCGCACCGACGTGGCGTTCCGCATCGGACCGCTCAAGGATTCCACCCTGCATGCGCGCCCCGTCGGCACCAGCCGCCTGCGCCTGCTGGCCAGTCCGGCCTATCTGGAACGCGCCGGCACGCCCGGCCGGGTGGCCGATCTGGCGGCGCATTCGCTGCTCGGCTTCACCCAACCGGAATCGCTGAACCAATGGCCGGTCCGCGACCCGCGCGGCAATCCACTGCACATCCGCCCGGCCATCGCTTCATCCAGCGGCGAAACCCTGCGCCAGTTGGCCATCGCCGGCGAAGGCATCGTCTGCCTGTCCGATTTCATGACCCGGGACGACCAGAAGGCGGGCCGTCTGCTTCCGTTGATGCCGAAGGCGACCCTGGACGTCCGCCAGCCAATCCATGCCGTCTACTACCGAAACACGGCCCTGGCCTCGCGCATCACCTGCTTCATCGACTACCTGATCGCCGCGGTGGCCCCCGGACGGTTCGACGACTGACGCATCCCGCGGCGGCAAATCGGAACATTTTCTACAGACTCAATATAAGCGCGCGCCATTGATCCGCCGCGTCCGCAGGCATGTACTGGCGCCACATCCGAGCCATCACCGCGGGCCACCATGTATCCCGATGCAGACGCCGACCAGATCGCCTTCTTTCGAACGCACGGCTACCTGATGGTCAAGCAGGCCATCCCGCAGCAGGATCTGGACGAACTCGAAAAACACTGCGACACCCTGATCGCGCAGAAGCACGAACTGGCCAACGACTGGGCATGGCGCGAAGGCGAGTCCAGGGAAAACCGCACTTTCCGCATCGTGCAGTCCTCGCCCAGCAAGGTCTGGGCGGAGATCGCCGAACAGCCCTACCGGCAATGGCTGGAGCGGTTCGCTTCGCAGCTGATGGCGCTGGACATGGCCTTCTGGTACGACCAGTTCCTGGGCAAACCACCCGGTCACGGCGCAGTGACCGAATGGCACCAGGATGAGGGCTACTGGGGTCGCAACCTGGCCGATCGCGGTATTACCGGCTGGATTCCGCTGCAGGACGTCGACGCGATCAACGGCTGCATGCATTTCATCGACGAAGGCCACCGGATCGGCATCCTGCCGCACCATCTGGTCGAAGGCGTGCAGAGCGATCTGTTGACCTGCGCGGTGGATGAATCACGCACGGTGGTCTGCCCGATGCAGCGGGGCGACGTGGCGTTCCATCATTCCAAGACGCCCCACATGAGCACGGCCAACCAGGGGCCCGCCTGGCGCAAGGCCGTCACCAACCATCTCCAGCAACGCGGCGCCGGCGGGGAAGGGGACCACTACCCCTGGCGGGTCAAGGTCAACCAGCGTACCGGGGAGCGCAAGGCGGTCGGCGCCATGGACACGGAAAATTCCTGACCACCGCGCGCCGCGCATCAGATTCGGCGTCCATCGGGCTCACGTCGCGGAGCGCGTCGCCGGCAGCCTTTCCGGCCCGGTCCCTGGCCAGGCGCTGATCCGGATGATCCATTCGGCCAACAACAGGTTGGGGATCCAGCACAGCCATGCGATCGCGGCATAGGCGACGGGAAACGGAATACCGGCGATCTGGCTGGCGGGAATATAGAGGCGCAAGGTCACCGCGGCGAACGTGAGCGCGAAACTGCGGATCATCCATTGGCGATGCGCGGCCACGTTGCCCGCCAGGATATGCCGGTAGGCGAGGAAGGTCGTCGCCAGCCAGCACACCGCCAGCCATGCGAAGCCCGCTTGCGCGACAACGCCGCCCGAGGACTGCACCGCCAGCAAAAATCCGGACACGCCGCCGGCGGCGACGCCCGCGACATAGAGGCGACCCATCCAGCGATGCGCGCCGACAAGGCGGACACGCAGCCAGCCGTTGATCTGGAACACACCGATGGCCAGCGCCAACGCGCTTCCGCCGAAATGCGCAGCCGCGGCGATCGGGCGCTCGCTCATCAGTGTGCGGACGAGTGACGGGCGGAATTCAGGGACGCCCAGCAGCGCCATCGCATAGCAGGCGACCAGCAGCGCCAGCAGTGTCATCAGCAACCACGCCAATGTTCTTCCCAGCATTCGAGCAGTCTCCCCATCCGCCTGGACAAAGCCCGCACATGGTGCGGCTTCCGTGAAGTAGCGCGGAGTGCCGAATGTCAGCATGCCATTCGTCAGGCCGCGATGGCTTCTCCAAGGCAGCGGCGGGGGAAGTGAAAGGCGTGCGAGGGTCGGCCGCCTTGTGCGGCAGGGTCGCCGAAAGCGCCGCTACCGTTCCTCGGAATCACCTGCTTTCGCAGTCATCAAGCATGTGCGGATACGTTTCTTCCTTGCTTCCACGAGGGGAAGGGCGTATACGTGGATGCACTGCGCGATAGCTGAGCTCGTTCCCGGACATGGGCGCGCCTCCCGGCCAACGGCGTGTCATCAATGCCTCGGGAGAGACATGAAGAACCAACGGCAAGTCTTCGTTCTTCACGTCGGCACCGGTCAATCGATCGGACCCGATGACCTCCGGGTCATGTGGGCGACCGCCTGCGAGTCACTGGATATCAGGGTCAATCGCAAGATGGTCGGAGCGCGCCCTCCATCGTATGGGTTGTGGGTGGGCGAGCGTTTCGATCGCAAGTCCGCCGAAGCCAGGATGCGAAGTCTGCTGATGGCGCGAGGCTATCGGTTCACGCTTACGAACACCGCGTTCTAGAGGAGTCCACATGGCATTCGACATAGGTATCGGGAAGTTTCGTTCCATCGCCGAAGGCACCGTCGAGGTATGGGTCGACAGCTCGGTGGTGCGCAGGCTGCTGCCCGATGTCGAATGGAAACAGGCCGGCATCAGCGTCCTGAGGGTGCCGCAGTCGGTCTGCAGCACGACCCGGCCGATGGGCGAAGGAAAGGAAGTGTTCCTCGGCAGTGAATCGTTGAACGCCCAGAGTTTCGGACAACTCGATTTCCATGGCACGGGCGATTTCAGGCGGGTTGGACTGGGCAAACTGGTGCCCGTGCTGGACGATACGCCGCCTCCGCCGGTTGCGCGCAAGAACAGCTGGCGATAGCGGCGCGTCTCCGGCACTGCCGGAATGTGATCAGATTTTGCCGGTGCTTGATGCCCGAAGCCCAACCTATGGCACTCCGGGCGCAGCTCGGTCCGATGGTATTCAATGCCCGGTCCAGGCGGGGAAGGGAATCATGACGTTTCGAATCCATCGGCTCGTATTGCTTTTGCCGTGCTTGGTGATGCCTGCGCTGGCACAGGAGTCCCCGATTCCGACTGCCGACGCGCGTGCCGTGTTTGCCCAGGCGGAATTGCTGTGCGACGCCGATGGCGGTCGCCTATGGGGTGCGTCGTTGTGCGGCCCGATCATGCTGGTTGATCCGAAGACACGGCGGATCGTTGCCTCCCATGCCGATGCGAAGGGCGCATTGGGCAAGCTGGACGACGTTTTCGTCGGCCAGTTGCCGCCGGACGCACTTGCGGCCAATACGGCTGTCGAATGGTCCGGCACGCGCTGGACCCAGATGCTGTGGCCATTGCCGGAAGAAGAAGGCAAGCGCGCCACGCTGATCGCGCACGAAATGTTCCACCGCCTGCAGCCTGCCTTGCCGATCGCCGCCGCGAAGGGTGGCGAGAATCCCCATCTGGATACCTTGGAAGGACGCTACCTGCTGCAACTGGAGTGGCGGGCACTCGCCATGGCGCTCCAGGCGGATAACCGCGCCGCCAGGCGCGACGCGGCGGCCGATGCCCTAGCCTTTCGCGCCGAACGCTACCGCCGTTTTCCCGATGCCGCCCAGGACGAGGCGGCGCTGGAAATCAACGAAGGGCTGGCCGAATACAGCGGCGTGATGATCGGCAATGCGACGCCGGAGGCACGCCTGGAGGCGGCGCTTCATGATCTGCGCTCGCATGTCGGGGACGCCAGCTTCGTGCGCTCTTTCGCGTATGCGACCGGCCCGGCCTACGGCATGCTGCTCGACGAGTTCGCCGAGGGGTGGCGCACGCAACTGGGGACGACACCGACCGATCTCGGCTCGCGCCTTCGCGATTCGGCACGCATCGAGGTGGCGGCCGGCGAAGCAAGGCTCGCTGCTGCGGCCGCCCGCTACGATGGCGCCACCTTGCGCGATGTGGAAACACGACGCGAACAGCAGCGACTGGCCCAGCTCGAACGAAACCAGGCACGTTTCATCAAAGGCCCGGTACTGACCCTGGACCTGCAACACATGAGCGTCCAGTTCAATCCCAGCAACCTGCAGTCGCTGGATGGACTGGGCACCGTCTATCCCACCATGCGTGTCACCGATGACTGGGGCAGGTTGGAAGTGGAAGACGGCGCGGTCATGCGCAGTGACTGGAAGGCGGTCATCCTCGCAGCCCCGGATGTCTCCGGACCCGAACCGCGTGGCCCGGGCTGGAAGCTGACCTTGAAGCCGGGCTGGACGCTGGTGCCCGGACCGCGCGCGGGCGACTTCATGCTGAAAGCGCCTGGCTCCTGACCGGTCGGGAAGTCTCGACAGGCAAGTGAAGCAACGCGGCGCGTTCGCCGCGGTCAACGACGCCGTCCTCCCCGGTCCGACATGCGGCGGGCCAGTCAGCAGCGGGGCGGCACAGACCGGGATGCCCCGGGGTCGGTGCGGCACTTGCGGACCGGCTTGGCCGCGCGCCTAGAATGGCGCGCGTAATTTCGGTTCTGGGGAGGAACCAATGAACAAGCGCGCCGCCTTGATGGGGTTTCTGTTTCCTTGCTTCATCGAATCCAGTTGTCCCTTGCCACGCGGCCATGTCGAAAGCTTGATGCCCACGTCCGCGGAACACGGTGTGATTGACCGCATCGACGACAAGCCGGAGCCCCCGATGGTCCCGCGGAGCAGCGCCATCTTTGGCTGACTGTCACGCATGGCGCGCCTCACCGCGAAAGTCGGGCAGAGTAGGGGCCGGTGATATACGCCGCGCCCGGCAAATGGGGAACTTCGCATGAAAAGGACATTCCTCGCGGCCATGCTGGCCGTCTATTCGATGACTGCCCTTGGACAGGTCCAGAGCGCGCGCGGCAAAGGCATGCCTCGTGTGACGTCAACGCCCAAGGCATCGCACAACTCCATGGCCAACGACACGACGCCGTTCAAATGCGAGCAGTACCGCAACCATCCGCATCCCGGCATGTACGACTTCTGCCAAAACATGGAGAACACGCTGCTTGCCGATGAAGCACGTCGTGCGGGTAGGCCGGGTCCCTCCGAGAGCATTGTCGAACTTCCCGCGCTGGGCTCGCCCGAAGCGAAACAGTTGGGCTATACATGCATTGGCGGGCAAGCCTTCAAGCGGCTCGCCAATGGCTGGGAACAGGTGCATTCGAGCGCGGGAGGATGGCAGCGCTGCCGCGGCGGTTGACGGGATGCCGGTCGCCCTGGGCTCAGCTATGTTTCATGACGCCATGATCCGGTTTGAGGGTTCCCAGCGGACAGGTCTGCACGGACTACAAGAATGATGAGTGGGTCACTTGGCCGGCCCGTCATTCCCGCGCCTGCATGAGCGCGAGCCCGAGTCCAAGCGCTCGGCGATGCCCTGCGGGCCAATGTCTCCTGCACGATTGATGAGTACCACCACAGTACGTCGCAGGGCGGGGACGTGACGGAGGTATCCCGTGAATCCCGCCGTGCCCCCGCCATGCCCCACCACCTGACCACCGTCAGCCAGTTCCCAACCCGCGCCCCAGCCGGCTGAGCCACCGTCGGCAAGCGGTGCGTCGCGCCACATATCGTGGAGCAGGGCATCGGGCAGCAGCGTGCCCTGGTCAAGGGCGACGGCGAAACGCGCCATGTCGTCGATGCTGGCGAGCAGTCCTCCGGCGGCCCAGGCCGAGCCGGGGGCGGTAATGGGTGGGTCGAGCCAACGGCCATCCTGGTAAAGATGACCTTGGGCGATGAGACGACGATCGCTGGCACGACGCGGCCCGGCATTGCGCATGCCCAGTGGACCCAGGATCTCATCCTGCAGGAACTGCCAGTAGTCCGCGCCCGTCACCTGCTCGATGGCGAGTCCCAGCAGGATGTAGTTGGTATTGGAATAGGCGTGTCTTGTTCCGGGAGCAAAGTCGGGTGGCGTCTGGGCGACCAGCGCCAACAATTCCCTGGGCGCAGGATCCGTCGGCATCAGTTCAAGGAAGTTTCCCTCATTGAGATAGTTCGGAATGCCCGACGTGTGGCTGAGCAGCATGGAGAGTGCAATCGGCTGCCATGCCACAGGCAGGTCGTCCACGTAGCGACCGATGGGAGCATCTACATCAAGCAGGCCACGCTGCCGAAGCCGGAATACCAGAAGTGCGGTGAATACCTTGGTGATGGAGCCCAGTTCGAACACCGTATGGCGGTCGACCAGCGCATCGCTGGCGTCGTTGCGCCGTCCCGCGGCGGCCATTTCCGCTATCCGCCCCCGTTCCAACAGGACCGCGGCAATCCCCGGCTGGCGCTCGGCCTCGAGAAGGACGGCCAGGGATTGGCATTCCTTCGGTTGATGGCTGCCTCCTCGGGCGCCAGGCACGATAAGTCCGGCCCCCGCGGCGAGCAGTGCGGTACACAAACGACGGCGTGTCGGGTCATTCTGCATCGGCAGCAAGCTGGTGGTCCGAAGTCGGCGATGGTAGAGGGCCAGCGGCTGCTTCGACTACTGTCTCCTTTCCCCATGCGCTACACGGGAGGTGCTCTTCGAAATCTGCCTTGGCAAGGACTAGGCAAAGAAGGCAGAAATTCGGAACACGGTAGCCAAGTTCGGGGTCCGGGCGCCATCCCGCCAATTACATAATATGCATTATGCGAAAAGGTATATCCGGCGGACGCGGCTCCGGATGGCCCGGATTTGGCGCTATTACTGGTCCCTGCTGCGCCTAGTGCTGGACCGGCTGTTGCAGGGAAACCGGGACGATTCCCAAGCCATGGAGGCCCTATGCCTATGAACCGTCCCCCGTGCTGGCCCGAGGACCGCACCAAGCCCAACCCGTGCGCACTGGCGCACTACGCCCGCGTCGTTGAAGGACACACCGACCTGACCGCCGACTGGCTGGGCTGGAAACAGCGTGGCCGCTGGCTGGTTTCACCTGCCGGCGACCGTATCAGCCCCGAGCGCATGAAAGGCGTTCTATGGAGGCTGGAACAGGAAGAACGCCTGACCGCTGCCCGGAGCCGTAACGCGTCACGAAAAGCGGTTCGGCAGCAGATGGTGAAGGTCGTTGTTGTCGAACTAGCCGACTGGCAGGCCCAGCGCTTCGGAACCCGCGCCGGTTGAAGGCGTCACCGTAGGGGCGATGCCCCTACACCCCAAAAGACCGGAATAACTACACCTGTAGTCATCTCAGCCACGGAGACTGCTAGCGGTAGCCTATGCGCATGGAATGGCGAGACCCACCACCCGGCGAACCGTTCGCGACCTGGACGCTCCACGTCGGCATCTACCGCGTCGCTTCCATGGTGAAATGCGACGGTGGCGTGCGCTTACAGCTCAAACAGCACTGCTACCAGTACAAATGGCTTTCCGGGCGCGCCGCCAGCATTGCCCAGGGCAAGCGCTTCGCCGAGCGCTGGACACGGGCGTACCTGCAAAAGCACCCGCTGGACGAGCCCTGATACCATCGCCCCGGGGAAGCACCTGGGGGAATTCATGGACAGAGAAGAACCGAAGATTTCTAAGCCCGACATGGCGGACTTGGAATTCAGGCCAACCGGCTATCGAGGCCCTACCCGACCATCCGTCAGCCATGATGGCCTCGTCTGGAAACTGAGCTTAGGCATAGGCATTGCTGTCCTAGCAGCGCTCTTACTGTTCAATGCTTACGAACGCCATCAAGACCGGAAAGATGCCGAGGTTATGCTCCAACAAGAACTGAAGCGACAAGAGATGGAACGCATCGAGGACGAGAGATTCCTCAAGGAGAATCCACCTGTACGCGTCATTCGCGTTGGGTCACCCCCAGCAGAGCACCACCTTGCGCCGCTGCGACCGGGCGAACGGTGCATCCACGGCGAACGCTTCCTCCGAATCGAGAACGGATGGCAACAGCTACCGCGTGACCCCTGCTAAGCAAGTCAGAAATGCGGCGTCGGCGCTTTCACTACGTTTGACGCGACGCCCACGTCGGAAATCTCCCCGGGTAACGTCATCGCGACAGGCGCATGCACCCGCGCTGCTCCCGCAGGCGTTTGTAGCGGCTCGCGTGCCGGCTGCACCTCCCTCTGGCGGTACGGGTTATATATCGAGCCGTGGCGCGCGATACGGCGGCATTCGGGCTGGCTCATGTCATAGACCGTTGCCTGCTCGGTGTAGCAGGTGCACGAATAATCCCGCTCTTCCCCGCCAGCATCCCGGCCCGGACTGGACGACATGCAATACACCTGAGGATCCGCTGTCAGTGACCGCTGGTCATACACCGGAGCCGTCCAGGGCATCGTACCGAACCGTGGCAGGTGCGCCCGCGCATAGTCCGTGGCAGTAGCCCACTTCTCCGGGGTCGGCGCGCCCCCCTGCTGTGCGCCTGCTGCCGCAGGCGCCCCTGCCGGGGGCGCGCTCTTTGCAGGGGCGGCATGGGCAGCAGGCGTGAATTTCGCGCGGACGCTGGCCGCGGTGAAGTAAGCGCCCACGAGAATGGCCAGCAGTAACGCGGCAGCAGCCGGGAAGAACCACGGCACGCGCGAGGTGCTGGTGTCGAACTTCGTGGACGTGTACAGCTTGAAAATATGGGTCGGATACTTCCGACGGGACACCGTGAGCGCGAGCGCCTTGTCGGGGTACGGTTCAAACTTGTCCCAGCGCTTGACGTGGACAAACGGCAGACCGAAACGCCGCCGCACGTGGTAATGCTCCTCAATCAGGTCATGCAGGAAGTCGTCCATCTGGCGCTTGGGCGACTGGCAAATCATGATGAAGTCGATGCCGAAATGCCGGTGCTTGGCCACGCGCCCGACGTGGCGCGGCACCTTGGTGCTGGGCGAGCGCTTGGGGAACATTTTATGCTCGTAAGCCTCATCCACAAGGATGATGGCATTCTCGAACGCAGGATTGATTTTTTCGTTCGCCAGTTTCTGGACTTCCGGTGCTTCCAGCGCTTCCTCTAGGCGCTCAGCGAACATGCGCTCAGGCATGGGCTGACTCCGCAGATGCCGGGTTATTTCCTCGACCTTGGCAACATACTCCGGATGGTCCGCCCAGGTCCGCAGTTCATCCGGCGTCAGCGGCACCGCCCCAGCGGCGGCGTAGTCAAAATCCCGCACGTTGCAGACATACAGCGTCCGGTCCGGTGGAACCTCTTTGCCCTTAGTCCTGCACTCCTGCTGGTGCTTTACGTGGTCATCGCGCATTTTCAATGCGCGCTCGATAGCGAGAACCGTCTTACCGTGCCCCGGCTGGCCGGTGAACTGGAAATACATCAGTTGGCCCCGTTGATTTGGTTTTGCAGCACGGTGGAACTGACCAGCGCCAGCTTCAAGCCCATTTGCGCCACGTAGGCCGAAACGATGACGGTAATCAGCACATCCACGGCGCAGTACGTCATCAGCTCAACCGCCTTGGGCGGCAGCGCCAAGAACTTCGACTGCAGGAATCCCCTGATGTTGGGGTAGACGTACTGAAACGTGGCCAGCGACATCGCGCTACCGGCGAACAGCCGACCGAAGATGGAAGACGCCGCCAGCTTTAGCCCGGTGATGAGCTTGCCGACAAACTTCAGGATGATGGATTCCATTAGAGCTTACCCATGAGAATCAGCGTGCCGAGGAAGGCCGCTAACAACAGGTTGAACACGCGCGTCAGGTAGAACAGGTCGCAGGCCCAAGGCAGACTGTTCAAGTCGAACGCGACGCCGAACGGCAGATTGATGACGCCCAATTGCGGGCAGCTTCCGCCGCCGCCGAAACCACTCATGTCCAGGCGACTGGTCGGATCCCCCGTAACCGTCTTAACCGGCCCTTCCGGCTCCTCCCCTGCCCCTTCCGTGCCGTCGCCGGTCACCTTCGTCCACTCCGGCTGACCGTCCGAAGGAGAGCCGCTTCCGCCCTTTGAGAGCTTCTCCACCGCGCAGGCCGTTCGCCATTGCATCAGCAGTTGCGAGTATTCAAGCGCATCGCAGCCATCACCGGTACACACCGGCATCGCGGCACATGCACCGCCCGCAATGTTGCGGTTCTTTCGCGTATTGCAGTCGATACGCCATTGGATTTTGACTTGCATACACATGATGGCGCTGCCCGAACAGGACGGCGGTACGTTGCAGGTATCGCCACCGGACGCCGATTCCTTGTCCGGGTCATTGTTCGGGTCATCGTCGTCTTCGTCGGCCTTGCCGTCACCATCCGAATCCTTGCCGCAAGTGCCGTTGTCGCGCCGTGCCTCGCCTGCCGCACACTGGCCTTCGCCGGGCAAGCACGCGCCATCCGGCGACTTGATGTTTCCCGCCGGGCACTCCTCTTTAGCCTTGTCGCACTGCCCCTGCTGATTTACCACCATGCCCGCAGGGCAGGCATCCTTGCATGCACCCGTGACCGAATCGGTAATTTGATTGGTGCCGCACTTCTGCTCATCAGGCTCACACGTCTGATTCCATGCGTTCCAGTGATAGCCGGCCGTATGCTCACACTTACTCTTGGACGTATCGGCGGTGCACGCCTGCCCCAGCGCAAAATCTCCGGTCCACGTGCCATCGCCATTGTTTTGCCAGACCGCATCACAGCCGTTGACGCAGGAAATACTTCCGTTTCGCGCCGTACTTTGCACTGTAGACACCGGCCCAGACCCCACATAGTTCGGTCGAGACGAACAGTTGTTGGCTATCGGGTAAACGTAGGAGCCCGGCCCCCCGTTGCAATTTACAATGCTTACGCCATTGGAATTCAAGCCACGACAGTAGTACCAACCGTACTGACCCCATGGCTGATGCCAGCACGCATCCCTTACCTCATACGGGTGAGCCGCCATGTCCGCTTGACATGCCGCGTACGCGCTCCCTTGGTCGGGGAAACTCTGTTGTGCCCTTGCGCTACCGATGCCCAACCACGCCAATAACATCGCCACCAGCACGTAAGCAACGCGCCGCGCGATGGCATTGGCGAAGATGCGCCCGATGTTCATACGGCGTCAAACGCCAGCCACAGCGCACCGAGGATTGCAATGATTGCGAAGTAACCACCCATGACATTCTCCCGAGAAGGACGCGCCGCGCCGCGTCCGATGTTGGGCCTTAGGCCCGAGCGCGCTTGATGAGGCTGTACAGAATGAACAGCGCGATGACGCCGACCAGCACCACCAGGACGGACTGAACGTCCGCCTCCACGCCCGCCAGCTTCGCCAGCATTTGCGCACCCAGACCGCCGCCCGTGCTGGCGAACGCCATCGGCGCGGCGACCAGCGCGGTCACACCGGCCACCGCAGCAGCCTTCCACTTCTTCAACATCTTCATAGCCATACTCCTTTCGTTGGTTTTCATGGGCGCTGATATTCTTGTTGACCCGCGCGTATCAGCAGTCGCGCGATTAGGCCGATGCACCACACTCCCCCTATCGCCGCAGCAATCTGGATTCCCTCATCGATGGAAATTTCCGGGATCATCGTGGGCAACGGTCCGTAATACGGAGCCGCACACGTCCCGGTCTGCTGGCCGTTGCCATCGACGGTGATGGAGAAATCTTCCTCATCACACAGCAGGACGTATGCGGCTGGCATGGCGACCCCTTACTTCGCCGCAACCGGCACGGTGACGCCGGTTTCCTTGAACGCCAGCGCGAGCGGCCACAGCTTCACGCGCTTCAGCGCAACCTCGCCCCAGTTGTTGTGCCCGTAACTGTCCGGATGGAGCAGGTAATCGCCCACCGTATACACGGGGCCAGTTCCGAGGCCGACATTGAAGGTGGTTTCATACCCGCCACCCAGCAGGATGACCGCACGCTGTTCACGGATGATTTGCGGCCCGTTTTTGCCGTTGATTTGACGCTCGATAACGCGGTCATCTTTGACCCTCACGATGGACATAGTTCAGCCCTCAATTGTTGGACGATTACGGATGCCTTACCTTTTTTCAGGAAGCGCGTGGGCATCCCCTCACGCGCAATTTCCTCGTTGACGTAACGGGCGAAGCCCTCAACGCCGAACACTTGAATCAGGAGCCATGCGGACTTGCCCCACTGGCGCTTAGACCACCGTTTCATCGCAATGCCGGTCGCTTCGACGGCGCGCTTCGTATACTCAATCGCGCAGGCGATGCCCTCAGACACCTTTGCTAGCAGCAGTTCCATGTAGCCGTAGGATCCGCGCAGGTATTTCATGGGCTCCGTCAAAATGTCGGTCGGCACTTCACAGTGCTTGCCGTACAGGCGCGCTTCGTATCGCGTCCAGGGCGAATCGGTGACGCCGAGCTGCTTGCCTTTCTCGTAGACGCATAGTTGCTTGTGGCCTTTCTGGCCGACATACAGCGTGCAGCCGGAGCCGCCGCCGTGGTCGTCAAGGAACTTCGTCTTGGGCGGGGTTCCGCCGTTGGCGAACAGCAGGCATCCGCCGCTCTCTGTGAGCGTTTCACGGGCCTTGGCTTCCAACTCCCGTACCGTGCCCATGAGGCCGTCGTAATCGTCATAGGCGACGTCACAGCGGCTAATGCGGCCACCACAGGCCTCAATCTGCATCCGCACCCTGCGCCACTCATCCTTCGTGCGGATGAACTTGCAGGCGGCACCGGAAAGGCTTACGCACACGGTATCGCCGTTGCCTTCGCAGCCGATGCGTCCCACCAACTCACCTTCGCTATCCACAATCACCGCGCTGGACCGATAGAACTGCCAACGTTTGGCGTGCAGTTCCCCTGCCCTCACGTCAGAAGGCCGCAGGCCGAAGATGCCGGGCAGCAGCAGCGAAATGCGGGTGAAGCCTCGCTCCGCGAGGCGGTCTTGGGAAAAGACGACGGTCAAAAAGTCCACCAGTGCGCCATGGGTCGGGAGGGCGGACTTTTGGCCCGTGTTACTCCCCGGGCCAATCGCTCCGCTTACCACCGCTTCGACCGGGGAAAAGGGGTCAGTCATCGACCCTCCCCGCCATGACGGCCCGATAATCGGATGCGCACAGGTGCCACACAGCGCCATCGACCAGCAGGCGGTAGTGATGGACCGGCAGAGGACGCGCGCAGCACTGGCAACGATGACGCGAACGAACAGCGCTAGCCATTGACCACCTCCCGCTCAATCCGCTCAGCCTCCGCCAACAACTGCGACTGCCTCGCCTCTACCCCAAAATCGGCTAAACCAATTGAATCCATCTCCAACAACTGCACCTCGCGCCAATCAGCGAGCGCACGAAGCACCACAGGATTCCGGGCACACTCCCGAATCTCCGACTCTGTCAAAACGAACGTAGACACGCTCATTCGCCACCTCGGCGCGAGAACGCGGCATCGATGCGGGCGATATGCCAGTAGTCGCCCAGGCGGACGTCTTCGCCATCGACGGTGATGATTCGGTCGGCGAGGTCGAGCGCGTCCGGGATGGGCGTGTGGACCGGGGTGAGCATGCGCGGCGGGCGCGACTTGGGAGCGCGGTCTTCTCTCATTTGCGCCACCGGTCACTGCGAACGTAGAACCACGCGGCGACGATGCCGACGAGAATCAGCAACAGCATGAATTGCTGGTCAGCAGTCATCTCGCCGGTCATTGCACGTCCTCCGGCTGGCCCTTGTGATGCAGCACGGCCGCCTTGACGCACTCGGCAATGAACTGCTGATGCGCCCGCTCGCTACGCAGGTGCCACTGCTGGAAAATTTCGTGCGCGCGGAGCAGCCCGTACAACACCAGTCCGGCGCATGCGACGAGTACCCAACCCATAGCCCTTGTCCCCTGCCCTTGTGCCCTTGAGAGTCCCCTGCCCCGGCCAAGGGCGACCGGGGAGGGGAACCCCGGCGGGATTCGCGGCCCAGCGGGGTATCAGGTGCATCACCTGATATCAGGCATGTAACCTGACAGCCCAGCCACCTGTCAAGGGATTCACCTGATGAGCGCCGTAAAGAAATTGCTTGACAAAGCAAAGGATGCGTGCGAGGGCCAGTCCTACGCGGCGCTCGCTCGCCGGCTGGACGTAACCCCGCAAACCGTCCACCAGTGGAAAAATGGCGACGTACCAATGTCAGCGGAGCGCATCATTGAGATAACCAAGATCGCGCGAGTAAACACCGATGACTGGACGCTGATGGTTCTTACCGAGCAGGCGAAAGGCGCGGAAAAAACGGTGCTAGAACATGCGTTGAAGCGGCTCGGCCTAACTACTGCCGCAGTCATGCTCGCAATGTTCGCGACGCTCCCCAGCATCGCGCACGCGGCGACGGGCGCGGTGCATGCAGCTCAAACGGCCTCTCCCCTGCTAGGCGAAGCGCTAACCACTATGCATTATGCGAAATAAACCATGGGAGCAGTCCGGCGGGTCTGGCGCTATTGCTGGTCCCTGCTGCGCCTGGCACTGGACCGGTCGTTGCAAGGTTCCCGGTACGATCCCGCGCCACCAGGTCTCTGAACTCGTCTGGCCCACGAACGGGTTCAAATCAACCCTGCGCGCCGGCGCACCATGACCGCTCTTGCCTGCGATCGAGTCCGCGTCTCTGCCGGTCGCGTTCGGCTGCATTGAACGTGTTCGGTTCCGGGCTTGGCCGTGGAGCCCGGCCTCACCGCGCGATGACGTCGCCTGAACGCTCGACGTGAAAGATCGAGGCTCCCTTTGATTTCGGGATTCGACATGACCACGCAGAAGGACATCATGGAGCTGGAACGGCAATTCTGGCAGGCGATAGTCGATATGGATGTCGATGCCGCGACTTCGTTGCTGGATGGAGAATCGGTTTCTGTTTCCGGCTGGGGCATCCATCACTTCACTCCCGCCGAATACAGGAAAATGGCATTGGCCGGCGATGCACGGGTCACCGCCTTCAAGTTCTCCGAAGAGCGCGTGATTTTTCCAACGCCCGATGTTGCCGTCGCCACATACAAGGCGGACCAGTCCATCACTGTCAACGGAAGGAGCCAGGACATGGTGGTCTATGACACCACCACGTGGGTTCGCAAGGATGGGGCCTGGGTGGCGTCGGCCCATACCGAAACCGTCCGTCAAAGCGGCTGACAACCTGTCTTCGGGACCTCGCCCGCCGACGGGGTCCGCGGGCATCGGCCCATGCGCCTCGTCACCGCCAGCAATGGATGCGCCGATCAGGCGACAGTTCCCTGCCCTGCCATTCCTGTTAGGGATCGATGACCGCCTCGCAGAGGCTTGCGATGATCCTGCTGCCGGCAATCACGTCCTGATCGCTGGATGGCGCGAACTCGGTGACCGTGAGCCCGACGACATCGGCGTCGCGAGAGATGCGACGGAGCAGCGACAGCGCGTCCTGGAGGCGGAGCTTTCCATCAGGGTATGCGACGAAAGGGAAATCTTGCGGGTCGAGCACGTCGAGATCGAAGTGGATATGCACGGGGCCGCCAACGGGGGCCTGTGGGTCCAGCGTCGCCAACGCCAGTTCACTCTGCAGCGCCCAGTCGCCGTCGTCACCGACGTGGGCGCCGAAGTACTGGAAGCGGTCCGGAGATACCGGGGTTCCCAGAAGAGGCTTCATGGGCTCGGGGCCCGGCCCAGGATCGCGCTCACCGGCATGCCATGGAAGTTGCCGCTGGGGGAAGTCTCGGGGGTGTTGGCGTCGAGGTGGGCGTCTATCCAGATCACGCCAAGGTCGGGATGTACGCCGTTGAGGTAGTCGATCACCGCCACATCCACGGCACAGTCGCCGCCTGCGGTCAGCACGCGGCGCGCACCGCTGTGCGCGAGCAGGTGCCTGGCGCTCTGGAACTGCGCGAATATCGCGTTCCAGCGCCGGACGCCGTGGGCGTCGGCATCATCATCGCAGGGCTGCACCTGAACCTGGGGAGCATATTCCCCGCAGATCGCCGCAACCGCAGCTGCTCCTCGCGGAAGGTTCTCGTGACGGCCGGACCCCTGCCATTGGGGATAGGCAAGGCTGAGGTCGAACCGCATCCGGGGTGATGGCATCGCAGCGTTCCCAACCGGCAACTGTTTTCCGATGATGCCATAGTTCCCCGACGCGACTTCCCTTGCGGCGGTGTCGCGCGCGGCGCCATTCGCTTGCCGTCATCCAGCGGCCGCTATCGGGCGTGGACACGCACGAATGGCCGGCATCGCATCGGCATGCTACCGGCCCCGACGGCAGCCACAAAACGCATTCGGACAGGCATCAACACAACCAGCGTGCGCCGCAGGTCGTCGATGCGACACGATGCTTGGACGGGGAAAAAAGCGCCGAGCCAGGCGCTCAGTCCTCATCCTCGCTCATCGCCATCACCGCGAACAGCATCCAGGTGGTGTGCGGAATCCATTGCTCCACCCAGCGCCATTGTTCCGAGTCCGGACCCGGTGCGAAGGTGATGCCGGCGCCGGTGTCGCTGCCCACCGCCCCCGTGATGCCGTTGGAGATGCCGCCCACGAACATTTCGCCGGCGCTCTCCAGCACGGTGGGAGGATTCTTCTCGCCAAAGCCGTAGAGCATGGAGATGCCGTAGGGGTTGCGGCCGAGTGTCCAGTCGAGCTGGTTCTGCGCGTAGCCTGCCCGGTTCCCGCGCAGGCCATATCCTGCCGTGCCGTGTTCCGCCAGCTTGCGTCCGCCGATGACCATGGCCGCGCTGAGCGAAGCCAGGCGGGCGCTTTCGCCCTGCCACCAGTAGCCGGTCTCATTGCGGTGCGGAATGAAGAATCCTTCCCGTACCTCGCCCGCGGCCTTTCCGTTCGTCGTCAGCTGGAATCGCTGGCGGGCGTAGCCATAGGGGTTGGCGACCGCGCCGGTGATGGCCAACTCGTGCGCCAGCGCCGAGTCGATGGCCGCCAGCGCACGCTGGCGACGCGCCGGTTCCGGCTCGATGTCGACGTAGGCCGACAGGCTGATTACCGGCAGGCCGGCTTCGGCCGCATGGAAAAAAGGCCGGCTGCCGCCATCACTGATGAAACCGCCATCGGCCTGCTGCCTGGCCATCAGGCTGGCCGCGCGCAGGCGTGCATCGTCCAGGTAGCGCGATTGGCTGGTGGCATTGTGCAGTTCCACCAGCGCCATCAGCGCCGTGTAGTCGTCGATGATGTTTTCCTTGCCGTCGGCGCAGTACTGCGGGTTGAACTGGCGCAGGTGCTCATAGGCGCGCTGCGCGTCGGCCAGGTAGGTCGCGCCATCGAATTCGCCGTGGCGGCCGGTTTGCCTCGCCAGCATCGAGGCGCGTGCGAGCGCCGCGATCGCCATGCCGCCGCCGGCGCGGAATGCCGAGCGGTACGCGGTGTTGTAGGTTCCCGCCGCGCCCTCGTAACCGGTGACCATGCGTTCGGCGCCCGGCGTGCCCCACTGGTCGAAGATTGTGGTGTAGAAGTAGCCCTCCGCGTCCAGGATCCGGTGCAGGTAGTCGGCGCCCCAGAAGGCCTCTTCCTCGACCTGCGCCTGCAGGCCATGGGCGGCGAACAATGCCTTGCGCGCGTGCGCGCCGTAGGCCAGCACCCACACGGCCATCGAAGCCTGCTGCGGATTGAAGAAGTTGGCATAGCCCAGATGCGACAGGTATTTGCCCTTGTCGCCACCCGCATCCTGCCAGCCACCCCACGCGTTCACCCTGCGCGAGGTCTTGAAGATGGGCAGGTCGCGATCGGCGTCGTCGGTGTGGCGGCTGCGCTGGAAGTAGCCCAGCAGCTGCGCGCCGGTCGTGGCGAAGACGGCGTTGTCGCGTACCGGCACCGGTGCCGACGTTGCATGCGCTTGGCCGATGCGCACGTCGACCTGATATCGGCCGGCTTGCTCGACGGACGAAAAATCGACGCCGAAATAGCGTTTGCCAGGACTCCATTCGGTGAACGGGAGCAATGGCCGCAGCTCGCCGCTCATGACGGGCTCGCCGTCGCGCAGCACCGTGTAGCTGCCTCCGGTCGCATCGCCCGCGTATTCGACGATGGCCTGTTTCGGCCCCCGCCGCTCCAGCGCGACCTGGTTGAGCTGGACCAGCAGCGGCGCGGTCGGCAGGCTCACCGACACCGTGGTCGTCGGCTCCGGCGTCTGCGCCAGGGCCGGCTGCGCATGCGCGACGGCGGACAAAGCTACCGCCAGCGCGGCCAGCACCTGGATTCCGGTCTTGCGGGAATGCGTCAAGGGAGTCATTGGCACGGTTCCGGATAGACTGGCATCGCAACCTAGCCATGCATTTGACCGCTGTCAATAAATATTTCATATGGATGTATGAAAATATGGGTGCTTGCCTCCCCTCCCCTACGCTCAATCGGTTTCAACGCCTATGAACATTGGTCGCGGCGCCACCCAGCAGTCCAGCGCTCCCTACAACCGACGCCTCGTGCTGGATTTCATCCGCCAGCATGGCGCCGCCTCGCGCAAGGACATCCAGGAAAAGGTCTCTCTCAGTCCGCAGACGGTCGCCAACATCACCAATGAGCTGGAGTCCATCGGCCTGATCGTCTCGCGCCGGCAGAAGGACCTCAAAACCCGCGGCCAGCCGCCCATCGCCTTCGAGATCAACCCCGACGCCGGCCAGTCCATCGGCATCAGCCTGGAGCCGGGCCGCGCCTCGGGTGCGCTGGTCAACCTGGTGGGCCGGATCGACGCCCGCTTCGAAGTCCAGTTGCAGGGCTGCGACCGCCCGCAGCTGCTGGCTGGCCTGCTGGAACTGGTGGCCAACCTGCGGCGGCAGGCCAACGCCCGGGTGTGGGGCATCGGCGTGGCCTTGCCCGGCCCGCTGGGCGACACCGAACTCAGCTTCGTCGGTCCCACCGCGCTGGATGGCTGGAAGGACCTGTCCATCCTCGACCAGTTGCAGGAAGCCACCGGCCTGCCGCTGTTCCACAGCGTCGACAGCGTCGCCGGCGCGCTGGGCGAAACCCTGTACGGCGTGGCCCGGCACCTGGACACGTTCTTCTACCTGCACCTCAGCATGGGCCTGGGCGGCTCGCTGATCGTGGGCCGCAACCACTACCGCGGCGCCGACGGCAATGCCACCGAGATCGGCCATGTGCCGGTGGTTCCCGGCGGCACGCCCTGCTATTGCGGCAACCGGGGCTGCCTGGAGCGTTACCTGTCCCTGCACTCGCTGGCCGAGGCGCTGGGCGTGGACGACGGGCAGATCCGGACCACCGACCTGCTCGACCGGCTGGACGATGCCGACGACCAGCCCCTGCAGCAATGGTGCCGGCAGGCGGCGCAGCGATTGCGCGATGCCATCTGCATGATCGAGAACATGCTCGATCCGCAGACCATCGTCATCGGTGGTTCGGCACCGCAGAAGCTGGTCCAGCGGCTGGTCGAACTGGCGCAGCCGCTGCATCGTTCGGTACGCGGCCGCCCTGCTCCCGAGCTGCCACGCGTGATGATCTCCCAGCGCGAGGAAGACTGCTCCCTGCTCGGCGCGGCGGTGCTGCCGATCCACGAACTGCTTTCGCCGCGCTTGCAGGGCCTTCAGAAAGACGATCTGGGCGACATGCAGGCGGCGGAACTCCTGGGCCATCGGCTGGCCAATGGCGGTCGCCGGGTTTAATTAAACTTCCACTGGATATTTTTATTGACAGCGTCGGATAGGGGTGCCTATAGTCGCCCCATGACGCAAGATCAGCCCCAATTCAGCATCATCGGTGACGTCAGCGTGGACCTGGTCCTGGGCACGCTGAACCAATGGCCGAAGATCGGCACCGAACAACTGCTGCCCCGCAGCGAGCTGCGCGCCGGTGGTTCGGCCGCCAACTCCGCGCTGGCCGCCCGCCATCTCGGCTTGAGCTCTCGCCTGATCGGCGCCATCGGCAACGACGACCTTGCACAATGGCTGCTGCTGCAACTGGTGGGCATCCGGGTCGAACTGCAGACCTGCGCCAGCGACACCACCATGTCGGTCGGCCTGATGCACGCCGATGGCGAGCGCACCTTCTTCACCAGCTGCGGGCACCTGCAGCACCTGACCCCGGCCTTCGTGCTGGAACACCTGCCACGCGCGCCGGCTGGCAGCATCGCCCTGTTCACCGCGCCCTTCCTGCTGCCGGGCATGCGCGACCACTACGATCAGCTGCTGGCCCAGGCCTCGGCACGGGGTTACCAGGTGGCGCTGGATCCCGGTTGGCCGCCGGAAGGCTGGACGCCCAGGGTCCACGAGGAAGTCGAAGGCTGGCTGGCCCATTGCGACCACCTGCTGATCAACGAACTGGAGGCGACCAGCATCGCCGGCACCCAGGAATTGACGCTGGCGGTGCAGCGCATCGCCAACCTGCTCAAGCCCGGCGCGCACCTGATCATCAAGCTGGGCGCCGCCGGTGCGCTGGGACATGTCGACGGCAAGAGCACCTACTACGCGACCGAAGTGGCGCCCGGCATCTTCGACACGGTCGGCGCGGGCGACAGCTTCAACACCGGCTATCTGGCGGCGCGGCTGAGCCAGGCCGGCCTGCACGAGGCGCTCGGCGCAGGCTGCCGGACCGCCGCGGCCATCCTGCCGCGCTTCCCGCGCAAGAGCATCGCCGCCGGCGAGCTTTCCCATTGCCTGCAGTCGTATCCCTGACCCCGGAGGCACGACCATGAAGCACCGGCCGCTGATCATCGGTTACATCCTCCTGATCTGGTTCGCGATCTCCTTCATCACCAATCTGATCGGGCCGCTGATGCCCATCGCCATCCAGGACTTCGAACTGAGCCTGACCATGGCCGGCTTCATGCCGTTCTCCTTCTTTCTCGCCTACGGCCTGATTTCCATTCCGGGCGGAATGCTGATCGAAGTCCGCGGCACCCGCTTCACCCTGTTTGCCGCCTTCGCGCTGAATTTCATCGGTGCCCTGGCCATCGCCCTGATTCCCGGCTATGTCTCGGTCGTCGGCGGCCTGTTCGTCATCGGCCTGGGCATGGCGCTGTTGCAGGTGGTGATCAATCCACTGATGCGCACCGCCGGCGGCGAGCAGCACTTCGCCTTCTTCTCGGTGATGGCGCAGTTGGTGTTCGGCCTGGCCTCCTTCCTCAGCCCGCTCGCCTTCAAGCTCTACATGCAGCGCCCTGGCGTCGAAGGGCAGCCGCTGGCATGGCTGACGTTCTATTGGTACTTCAGCGCCGCCTTCGTGCTGTTGGCCCTGCTCAATTACAAGCTGCCGTTGCCGGCGGTGGAACTGAAGGACGACGAGCGCGCCGGCAGCCGCGAGGCCTACCGCAGCCTGCTGCAGCGTCGCGACGTGCGCCTGTTCTTCCTGGCGATCGTCGCCTATGTCGGCACCGAACAATCCATTGCCAACTGGATGTCGCAGTTCCTGCACAGTTATCACGGCCTGTCGGCGACCGAGCAGGGCGCGGTCGCCGTCAGCCGTTTCTGGGGCCTGATGTCGCTGGGTTGCCTGGCCGGACTCGGCCTGCTGAAACTGCTGGATTCGAAGCTCGTGCTGGCGATCTTCTCGACCCTGGCCATGGTCTGCCTCGCACTCGCCCTTTTCGGCCCTGCAGCCGTCTCTCCACTGGCCTTCCCCGCTGCGGGCTTTTTCTTGTCGGTGATGTTCTCGGTGATCTTCTCGCTGGGACTGAACTCGGTGCGCCAGCACCACGGCGCGTTCTCGGGAATCCTGTGCAGCGGCATCCTCGGCGGCGCCATCGTGCCGCTGCTGATCGGTTTCGTGGCCGATCACTGGGGCCTGCGCGTGGGCCTCTCGCTGGTCTTCGTGCCCCTGCTCTACATCCTCAGCGTCAGTGCCTGGGCCAGGCCACTGGTGCGCAACCAGACCCTGTATTCCGCAAGGAACACCCCCGCTTCGCCCTGACCGGGCAATCGCACCAGCCATCGCGCGGGCCCGCCGGCCCGAGTCGCCGTACAACCAGGAGCCCATGATGAGAAAGCATCCCCGCGCTGTTCGACCGACCGGCATCGCCGCCGCGGTGGCAGCGGTTCTGTTCAGCTGTGCAACCGTTCCGGTCCTGGCCCAGTCCAGTACGACCGACGAGGCGCCGCAGGCCAAGAGCGGTGACGCCCCGACGACGCTGCAGACCGTGCGGGTGTCCGCCACCCGCCTGGAATCGGATCTGCTGAAGACGCCGGTGACCGTCACCGCGGTCACCCAGGAAACGCTGACCCGCGAAGGCATCCGCGACGTGCGCGGGCTGTCCGGCAGCATGCCCAACCTGCAGATCGCCAACGGCCCGGACTCCGGCGTGCAGGTCAGCATCCGCGGCATCGGCGCCAACAACTTCACCGAGATCGGTGATCCGGCGGTCGGCCTGCACGTGGCCGGACTGTACTCGCCACGCCCGCAGGGCGCGCTGGCGCTGATGTTCGACGTGGACCAGGTCGAAGTGCTGCGTGGTCCGCAGGGCACCCTGTTCGGACGCAATTCGACCGGCGGCAGCATCAACATCATTCCGGCCAAGCCACGCTTCGACTCCAGCTTCGGCAGCACGGAGATCGAACTGGGCAGCTACAACCTGCGCCAGGTCAACCTGATCCAGAACCTCGCGGTGAATGATCGCTTCGCCCTGCGCGTGGCGGCCACCAAGGTCGAGCGCGACGGCTGGATCGATCAGCAGCAGGATTTCACCGATGTCGACATTCCCGAACGCGGCTTCATCGCCGACGGCATCCCGGACGTGGACCAGCGCCGCAACGTCAGGGTGCCGCGCAGCAAGTACTACTACAACCGCGACGAATGGGCCGCCCGCATCGCCGCCCGCGTTGCCATTACCGACGACGTGGAGTGGCTGCTGGCGTACGAGAAATTCCAGAACTCCGGCGCCGGCCAGGTGGGGATGAAGGACTGCGACCAGGCTGCCGGTACCCGCTTCGCCTGCACGGGCGGCAAGTGGGACGTGAAGATCAACGTGCCAGGCCGGACCGACATGTCCATCGACACGGTGCGATCCAACCTCAACTGGTATCTGAGCGACACCAACAGCATCGAGTACAGCGTGGCCTTCGCCAAGCAGAAGCGCTTCCAGATCTCCGACGACGATGGCGGCTACCACGAGATCCCCTCGCAGGTCACCGCCACCCTGCCGGTGCCGGCGGAAGGCGACTGGGGCGTCTGGCCGGTGCGGGACAACACCTCCATCACCCTGGACTCGGAGTACAGGTCCTTCGTGCACGAGTTGCAGTTCAAGCACCAGGGCGAGCGCCTGAACCTGGTGTCCGGCCTGTTCTGGATGCACGAGAAGAATTCGATCGACTACGCCCAGGAAATGCTGGTCAACGCGCCGTTCGGCTATCCGATCAGCCAGTTCTACCACCAGCCCAACCGCCAGATCGACGCCAAGGCGATCTTCTCCCAGGCCGACTGGCGTTTCGCCCCCACCTGGACCGCGACCTTCGGCGCGCGCTTCAGCCGCGACTCCAAGACCGATCGCGGCGGCCAGGTGTACGGCGGCTGGGACAGCGAATCGACCGCCTACTACAACGGCCTGTATGACCCGGGCACGCCGGGTGAACCCGGCTTCCGTCCGCACAACGGTCGCGATCTGACCGAAGGGATGGGGCCGTTCGCCGGCATCGGCGCCTACCGGCTGTGGGGACCGCCGGCGGAGAACGCGCATTCCGATTCGTGGCGCAAGTTCACCTACCGACTGGGCCTGACCAAGGATCTGTCCGATCACGAGATCCTGTTCACCTCGCTGTCCACCGGCTACAAGGCCGGCGGCTTCGGCGACAAGGACGATGCCTGCGACGGCAAGGTCTGCGTGGACGGTCCCGCCGGTCCGCACTACACCTTCTTCCCCTACCGGCCGGAAACCGTCACCAACCTGGAATTCGGCTACAAGGGCCTGTTGCTGGACAAGCGCCTGAGCCTGTCGGTCACCGCCTTCTACAGCCGCTACAAGGACATGCAGGTGACCGGCGATTTCTTTGCCGCCAAGGTGCATGTCAACGAGCCCTGCCCGGAATGGGATCCGACCTGCGACGTGGTCAAGAAGTGGCAGACCGTCAATGTCGGCACCGTGAACATCCCGGGCGTGGAGGTGGAATTCGACTACCTGCCCACGGCCAATACCCGTATCGGCGGCTTCTTCTCGTACATCAACAGCAAGATCAAGGACTACCCGACCTTCAGCGACGAGTGGAACTGCGGCGTGCGCGAGGAGTTCGGCGCCGTCCCCTGCCCGGATCCCTACAACGGCCCCGACCCCGAGCTTGCCGGACGGCAGATCTACGACATCACCGGCCACCATCTGCCGATGACCCCCAAGTTCACCGCCGGCGTCAACCTGTCCCACACCTTCCGGTTCGGCAATGGCTATGAGCTGGTGCCCTGGTTCAACGTCAAGTGGCAGGACAAGATGTACTTCACCCTGCGCAATCTCGACAACCCGCACGTCTCCGACGGCCAGGAGGCCTATGCCACCGTCGACGCCAGCCTGAGCCTGCAGTCACCCTCGTTCTGGCGCGCCGAGTTGTACGTGCTCAACGCCACCGACAAGATGACCAAGAACTGGGCCGACGATGCCGGCGGTTTCATCCGCGCCTACTGGAATGATCCGCGCACGGTCGGCCTGCGGGTGCGCTTGGACTACTGATGCCGTTGCAGCCGGTGACCCGATGGGGGCACCGGCTGCGGATGCATCGCAGCGGATTTCAACGAAATGCCAGTGTCAGTACCCGCAACGCATCGCGTGAGCGCCGGTCGTTGAGCGCGCTGTAAAGCACCACCTCCTGGGGAGGAATCGCCGGCAACGCGAGCAGTTCGCCCACATCGAGCGTGCCCGCCGGTGCCGCCCGGTTCGCGAGCACGGCCACCGCCAGGCCGCCGGCCGCGGCGGCGCCCAGGATGGCCGCGCCCGTGCCCACGAAGACTTCCTCCCAGGGAATTCCGGCGCGATCCAGTGCGCGTACCGCGGCCGCCCGGATGCGGCAGGCTTCCCCTTGCGTCGCCAGCGGAACCGGCTTGCCAACCACGGGTTTCCAGCCGATGGCGGCATACCAGGAGAAGCGCTCGGTGAACACCGCCTTGCCCTGCTTGCGTCGATCCTCGGGGCGCAGGACCAGCACCGCGTCAAGTTCGCCCCGTTCGTAGGCCTGCATCAGTTCGCGCGTGCCGGCCACGCGCATTTCGATCCGCAGGCCCGCATCCAGTTCGCGCAGGCGGCGCAACAGGGAAGGCAGTTCACCGCCCACCAGAAGGTGATTGATGCCGATCGCCAGTTGCCGCGGTTCGGATTCGAAAGCGGCCACGGCATGATCGTGGCTGGTCACCAGATCGCGGGCCGCGCCCAGGAATGCCAGCCCTTCCGCGGACAGACGCACCTGCCGCGGCGTCCTTTCGAGCAGACGGCGCCCGAGCTGTTCCTCGAGCCTGCGCAGCTTGAGGCTGACCGCCGACTGGGTGATGCCCAGCACGTCCGCCGCGCGGGTAAAGCTTTGCAACTCCGCCGCCAGCACGAAGGCCTTTACCGCGCCGATGTCGAGTATTTCCATATCCGCAGTCATTTCATTCTGAAATGATAGATATAATTCTATCCCCATTTTACTGATGACCGGATCCCGCTAGCCTGCACGCCTCCCCACTGCAGGAATCACCCATGAACCGCCTGATTGGCATGACCTTCGCGATGCTGGCCGGATTGGCCGCCCGCGACGCCTCCGCGCTGGAACAACCGTCGCCGCTGCGGGGAACCTGGATCCTGGTCGCAGCGGACAGGATCCTGCCGGGCGGCGAGCAGGTACGCGACTACGGCGAACATCCGAAAGGCAGGCTCATCGTGGATGCGGCGGGACGCTACTCGCTGCAGATCCTCAAGGCCGAGCGCCTGCGTTTCGCCGCCGAGGGCAAGGCCGATGGCACGCCCGACGAGTTCAAGTCCGCCGTCATGGGAAGCAGTACCCACTACGGCACCGTGTCAATCGATGAAGGCGGGACGCTGCTGGTGTTCTCGATCCAAGGCTCCTCGTTCCCGAACTGGGAAGGCACGGTGCAGAAACGCCAGTTCACGCTTGCCGGCGACGAATTGAGCTACCGGGTACCGCCTCGTCCCGATGGCAGCGTGCCGGTCTCCGTGTGGCGCAGGGAGCAATGACGGGCATCAGGCGTTCCCGGGGGGAAGGTTGATCTCGCCCGCCACCGGGATTCGGGGGCTGCGAAATCCCATCGCGATCCAGGCCTTCAACAGCTTGCTGAAGAACGACATGGATTGATTCCTGAGGTTGGGCACGTCATCCGGCAGGAACGAGGCATCCGCCAGATCGCCGGTCATGGTGCGCATTTCCAGCGCCGGCAACGTGCGGTCTGGCCACAGGCCACCATACAGGCTCAACCAATGCCCGCCCTTGAAATCGAGGAACATGGGGGTGTTGCAGCAGGTGGCGATCACGCGCCGCGTGCCGGCGTTGGCCGTCAGGCGGAATTCCTTCAACTGATCGGCGCCGGCGGTGAAGGCGACGCGGTCCTTGCGATAGAGAACGAACCGCGTTCCGCCGCGCCGATCCAGCACGGGACGCGCGCGGGGCAGATGCTCCAGACGCGCGCCGGCGGCGCGGCAACTGTCGCAGTAGCACTCGGTGCTGGTGATCGGACTCCCTTGCAGGATCAACCGGGTCTCTCCGCAGGCACAGGCAAGGTGATGGTTCGGCGGCATGGGGTCTCTCCGGGCGTGGATTCAGTTCATCGACGAACGGGGGAGCGCGATTTCGACAACCGTCATCCCCGAACTTCCCAGAGATCTCGCGCCTCCTCGGCGACCGCCTCCGGCATTTCCTCCGGCCAGAACAGTTTCCCGCCTTCGATCAGGCGGATACCGCGCGATTCGGGCAGGGTTTCGTCAAGCCATTCCGCCCATGTCGGTGGAAACAGCGGATCCGCGGTACCCCAGACCACGCGCGTGGGTATCCTCAATCCACGCAGGGCCGGCTCGATGGCAGGCAGCGGATTGGTCTCCAGCGCCGACAGGTAGCGATTGAGCTGCGACCTGCGCCGGGGCGAGGCGACGAGCGGGCTGAAGTAATAGTCGATGGCTTCATCGGTGACCTGCGCGGGATGCATGTAGGCGGATCCGAAGATGCCCTTTTCCGAGCGGGCATGGACGCGGTCGTCCAGGTGACGTTGCATTTTTTGGTCGTATGCGCCGGCCTTGGCCGTGTTGATCGAATTGCGCATCTGCGCCGGCGGGCAGTTCTCGTGCACGTCGCAGTTGGTCAGCAGCAGGGTGCGGACCCGTCCCGGGTGCTGCACCGCGAAAAGCTGGGCAATCGTCCCCCGCTGTAGTTGGCGAGCAGATCGACCGACGCCACCCGGAGGCGATCGAGGAACGCCACCAGCATGTCGACCTGCGCCTGCGGCGAAAGGTCCTGTCGTTCGTCGACCTCCGTGTATCCCAGTCCCATGAAATCGGGTGCAAGGGTTCGCCGGTGGCGCGACAGGCGCGCGAGCGAACCGCGCCAATGGAATCCGTTCAAGGGAAAGCCATGCAGGAACAGCGCCGCCAGGCCGCTGCCCCGCTCCACGTACGCGATGCGCCCGAAAGACGTGTCGGCGAAGCGGCGCAACCGGCTGAACTCCGCTGTCTCCTGCGCGGCCTCCCGTGCGTTCTCCTGCCTGCCGGGTGTGGCATGCAGGATCGTGAGCGCGCCGCCTCCGGCGGCCGTCGCGCACGCTTGCAGAAAGCTTCGTCGATCCATGCTGGCTCCGTGTGATCACGACTGGCCTGCATCATTCCCGGACCCATGCGGACCTGACCACGCGAATACGGAATCCCAGGCCAAGCCAGGCTTGTGGTCGGCGGCGTCTGGCGATGCGCACCCGGTGTATCAAACCTCTTCCCCACCCTCCCTCCAGGAGACGAGACATGCACGCAGCGATATTGGCCGGCGTCCTGCCGCTCCTGTCAGGCTGCGCGACCTCCCCGGGCGAACACGGCTGGAGCGGCGAACATGCGCAGCCGTTCGACGATGCGCGGGAAGCGTGCGAACACGAAAGCGATGCGCGTCCCAAAGCCGAGCAGCCAGCGGCGCTGGAGGCCTGCATGGCGCGCCGGGGCTGGCGTCGCCGCTGAAGGTCCTTGCTGCGCGGGGCAAGCCGGCGCATTTCAAACGTCTCCGCCTCGGTTCGCGGTATTGGACGCTTGCCGCGGAGATCCCGTGTTCGTTCGTTGCCGGGGCACCGGTACGAGAAATGAATCCAGGAGCAGGCACTGGCCCGGCCGGGCCC
>NZ_JANJUE010000367.1 GCF_024710765.1 Pseudoxanthomonas sp. | reverse complement strand
TTATCCCTCGCGGCAGGCGCCCGCGCACTGAACGGCGCTTGCGGCGCGAGGGATAAACCCTATTCGTTCTACATCAACGGGGATACTGGAGAAAGACCAGGATGAGTAGTAACCGAAATGTAGTTTTGTGCGTTGCCTTAGCTTATTTGTTTATTCTGCCTGGAGTAGTCACCGCCCAGCCTCCGACATATTCTGAACCTAGTGGCTTGAGCTTAACTTGCTACGCACCACATGCTGCAACCGGTCAAGTCGTACCGGTGAGGGGTATGAATGGAAATGCGGGCGGGTTTTGGGGGTTTGCAACTTATGACCATTCCGGCTGGCCGACGATAATTTTTGACGTAGCTCAACTCATTAGGTTGCCATTCATAGTAACTAGATTCACCTACTATCATGAATGCGCGCATCTGACTATACCAACTAAAGATGAGGTAGTAGCAAATTGCGTAGGTTTGAAAAATATGAGACGAGCTGGCCATATAGACAGACAGGGCGAAGCAACCATCGGTAGAGTCATGAATTCTCTTCCCTACCTTCCACCGCAGTACGGCGGAAGCGGTGGAGCATATTGGCAAGCTACACTTCAGTGCGCTGGAGATTGAACCCTATGCCAAGAAGAAAAGCTAGCACCGAAGTGTGGTTGGCCTTTGCATTTGGGATAATCGCACTTTCGGTCTTGTTTTTTGTAGCTCTTTTCTCCTCGAATCATAATGCTCTTTTAATAACAATATCTAGAGTGACGCTTTCATTAGCATGTGCAGGTATTGCTGCAGTCATTCCAGGGTTTATTGATATCGATCTAAAGCCTTCTGTTAATACTGCAATTCGTGCCGGAGGTGCTATTGCCGTTTTTGTTTTAGTGTTCTTCTTTAATCCGCCCGGTCTTATTGATCCGGGTCCCCAATCGCCCGCCAACCCATCTGAGAATTATATGCCAGTCGTGCAAGATTGGGTGGCTAATATAGATGCTGGAAAATATGAAGTTGCTTATCAATCAGCATCCAGATCGACGCAGGAAAATTACGAAAAAGGCTTCTTTTTAGAACTCTACAAAGATTATCTAACCCCATTGGGCAACCTCGTTGACCGTAAGCTAATTGGAGCCGCTTCAGCATCCCAGTTGCCTAACGGGGAAAAGGGAAATTATCGCATTATTTCGTACCGAACTCAGTTTGAGAACGGGCCAGATCAGCTTGAGCAAATTGTTGTGACTGTCGAAGATGGTAGCTGGAAGGTTAAAGATCATACTTACTACAAAGCTCCAAAACCTTAGCCAAAAGCGGGATTTGTGTATAACAAGGGTTTGCAGACGATGTCTTACAGCGTGCGCTTTTGACGTCGCCCTCGCTTCCAGACGCGCCTGAAACCTGGCATTGAACGACGGCTTCCCTGAAAGCCCAACGGCTGCTCTGGGTCGAAACGACTCACCAGCCAGTGGCAGCTTTCGGGAAGCGAACCTTCAACGTCGGCTTTCCGGCGGTGAGTCCGAAGAGTTGTCGGTCGCCACCCGACCCGTTGCCGCCGGTCACTCAATCAAAGGCTCACGGGCAAGTTTCCGAGTCAAGCAGTCACCCAATAAAGCCGCTCATTGTCAACAGGGTAGCCAGGTTTTCTTATGCCATATGGGCGGAACGTCACTGTACCCACATATGGAGGAGTCACGTATGTTTCAAGCGAACCGAGGAACAAACTCATTCAGACCCTCCCACTGGCAACACCTTGCGATCATAGATAATCTCAAATCCATCTGGTACTGGCTTGAAGCGTTCGCCGGGCGAACGGTAACTGCTCTGAAACTGGCGCAATGCTTGCACATCGATTTCGCCAATCACGCAATAGTCGGTCACACCCCCCTTGACCCGCAGCACATCGCGTTTCCAGCTGTCCTTAAAGGGGGCGCGGATGCGACTGTCGCCATACTGCCGATCATTGCACTGGATGATGTACGC
>NZ_JANJUE010000138.1 GCF_024710765.1 Pseudoxanthomonas sp. | reverse complement strand
GGCGGAGATGGCGCACAATTCCCCTCACGCGCCGCCGCCCGACCACGACATCCAAGGACCCGCAATACCATGAGCAAGACCGCGAACGTAGCCGTCGTTGGCGCCACCGGCGCCGTGGGCGAGACCATGCTGGCCATCCTGGCCGAGCGCAAGTTCCCCATCGGCAAGCTGCACGTGCTGGCCAGCGAGCGCTCGGCCGGCGGCACCGTCGAGTTCAACGGCCGCGACATCACCGTGCAGGACCTGGCCACCTTCGACCCCACCGGCGTGGACATCGCGCTGTTCTCGGCCGGTGGCAGCGTGTCGAAGGAATACGCGCCCAAGTTCGCCGCCGCGGGCGCGGTGGTGATAGACAACTCCTCCGCCTTCCGCTACGACGATGACGTGCCGCTGGTGGTGTCCGAAGTGAACCCGGAGCAGGTGAAGCATCGCCCGCGCGGCATCATCGCCAACCCCAACTGCTCGACCATGCAGATGCTGGTCGCGCTGGCGCCGATCCACCGCAAGGCCGGCATCGAGCGCATCAACGTGGCGACCTACCAGTCGGTGTCCGGCGGTGGCCGCTCGGCGCTGGAGGAACTGGGCCGCCAGACCGGCGCCCTGCTGAACTTCCAGGATCCGGATCCGCAGCGCTTTCCGGTCCAGATCGCCTTCAACCTGATTCCGCACATCGACGAGTTCCTCGACAACGGTTTCACCAAGGAGGAAATGAAGCTGGTGTGGGAGACCCGCAAGATCCTCGGCGACGACAGCATCCAGGTGAACCCGACCGCGGTGCGGGTGCCGGTGTTCTACGGCCACTCCGAGGCGGTCAACGTGGAAACCAAGGTCAAGCTGAGCGTGGCCGAAGCCCGCGCGCTGCTGGAGAACGCCCCCGGCGTGGAAGTGGTGGACGACCACGCGCCCGGTGGTTACCCGACCCCCGTCACGCACGCCTCCGGCACCGATCCCGTCTACGTCGGCCGCATCCGCGAGGATCTGTCGCACCCGCGCGGCCTGAACCTGTGGATCGTCGCCGACAACATCCGCAAGGGCGCGGCCCTGAACGCCGTGCAGCTGGCGGAACTGGTGGCGAAAAACGGTTGAACCGTTATAGTCGGCGCCATCGTGGCAAAGGGGACGGCTTGATGCCGACGGCGGGATACCGATGGCGCAGCCTGGTGGCGCTGGCGCTGCTGTTGATCAGCAGCTCGGCGCTGGCGCTGGGACTGGGCGAGATCCGGGTGAAATCCTCACCCGGGCAGCCGCTGCTGGCCGAGATCCCGATCATCTCCAGCGAACCGGGCGAGCTGGAACAGCTGCGCGCCCAGTTGGCTTCCCCGACCACCTTCGAGCGGGTCGGCCTGCCCAGGCCGACCGGCCTGGTCGGCAACCTCGATTTCGCGGTGGCGCTGGACGACGCCGGCCGGCCGGTCATCCGGGTCACCACGCAGGAACCGGTCACGGTACCGGTGCTGAATTTCCTGATCGAAGTGGACTGGGGCCAGGGGCGGCTGGTGCGCGAGTATTCCGCGCTGGTCGATTCCCCGGGAACGGTCGCGGCCGCCGCGCAGCCGGTGATCGACGCGCCGCGGGCGGCGCCGGACGACACCATCGCCCGCCCGGTCGAGCCGATCGCCACGGTCGAGCCCGCACCGCCGGCCGAGACGACGGGCGACACGCCTGGGCGGGCCAGCGCGGGCGCGCCGGCGACGCGCACGCCGGTCCCGGCGCCACCGGCGTCGGGCGATGCGGTGCAGGCGGGCGACCAACTGACCGTGGCCCGCGGCCAGACCCTGTCCGGCATCGCGCGCGACCTGGCGGGCGGACGCAGTCTCGACCAGACCATGATCGCGTTGCTGCGCGCGAACCCCGAAGCGTTCATTGGCGGCAACATCAATCGCCTGAAGCAGGGCGCGGTGCTGCGGATTCCCGCCGCCACCGAAGTGGCCGGGCTGGGACAGGCCGAAGCCGCGGCACTGGTACGCAACCAGATCGACGAATGGCGCCAGGCGCGCCGCCCGATCCCGCAACCGGCGGCGATCGCGGCGAACCCGGCGCCGTCGCCGGCGGACGCGCCGGCACGCACGACCCAGGCCCGCCTGGAAATCGCGCCACCACTGGCGAGCGCGACGGCACGGGCAGGCACACAATCCGGCGTCGAAGCCGGCGGCGAGGGCAACATGCTGGCGAACCAACACGCACAACAGACGCAGGAAGATCTGGCCGCCCGTGAATCGGAGGTGCAGGAGCTGCGTGCCCAGGTCGCCGAACTGGAAAAGCTGAAGCAGCAGCAGGACAAGTTGATCGCGATGAAGGACAGCGACCTGGCCGCCGCGCAGCAGCGCCTGGACCAGTCCAATGGCGCCGCCTCGTCCGGGACCCCGCTGTGGGCATGGGTCGGCTGGGCCTTGCTGATCGTCGGCGCGCTGGCCTGGTTGCTGAGCAGCCGCCGCCAGCGCGTGGCGCCGCCCAGGCCGGCCTCGCGAAAGCCGTTGTTCGAGACACCCGCGGCGGTCGCGCCGGCGGCGCCTCCCGTTGTCGACGTGCAGGTGCCGGATGTCGTCGCGCCATCTGCGCCGGTCGTTGCTCCCGCCGCGACCGGATCCGCCCGGCCGACCTGGCATTCGGGCGAGCCGGCCGCCGACGCGGCGGCCAGCGTGGCCCCGCTGAATCCGGCACCGGCCGGTCGCGAGCGGCTGGAACTGGCGGTCGCGTATCTGGATCTGGGCGATACCGTGACCGCGCGCGATCTGTTGAACGAAGTCGCCGCCGGCCATGACGAAGCCGCGCGCCAGGAAGCCCTGCAACTGCTGCGCGATCTCGGTTGATGCGGACAGGGAGTCGTTGATGCGGTACGCGCTGGGCGTCGAATACGACGGCAGCGGATTCCAGGGCTGGCAGCGCCTGAGCAAGTCCGGTACGCCGGATGAGACCAGCGTGCAGTCGGTCCTGGAGAACGCACTCTCGCGGGTGGCCAACGCGCAGGTCGACACGATCTGCGCGGGTCGGACGGACGCAGGCGTGCATGCGCAGTGCCAGGTCGTCCATTTCGACAGCGACGCGCCGCGCGATCCCCGCAGCTGGGTGCTGGGAACCACCGCCAACCTGCCGCCCGCGGTCTGCGTGCGCTGGTGCCAACCGGTCCCGGATGACTTCAATGCGCGCTTCTCCGCACGCGCGCGCCGCTATCGCTATCGCCTGGTCAACCGCATCGTCCGTCCCGCGCTGGAGCGCCACACCCTGAGCTGGGAACGGATACCGCTGGATGCGGACGCGATGCATCGTGCCGCGCAGGCGCTGCTCGGCGAGAACGACTTCAACGCGTTCCGTACCGTGCACTGCCAGTCGCCGCATGCCTTCCGTGATCTGCAGTCCATCTCCGTGCACCGCCATGGCGAGCAGGTCTGGGTCGATGTGCAGGCCAACGCGTTCCTGCATCACATGGTGCGCAACATCGTCGGCTCATTGCTGGTGGTCGGACGCGGCGAGAAGCCGGAGGGCTGGATCGCCGAGCTGCTCGCCGGACGGGATCGCACCGTCGCCGGCCCGACCGCGCCACCCGATGGCCTGGTGTTCGTCAGCCCGCTGTATCCGGCGCACTGGCGACTGCCGCCCGAAGTGACGCTGCCCGGCTAGCGAGATGGCACGGCGCCGGCTTGGCCGTCACGCCGTGGACCTTGCGGAAAGGCCAGGGTGCGCGGAAGCTGTTCCCGATTCCCGATTCCCGATTCCCATGCCCACCCGCATCAAATTCTGTGGACTGACCCGCGCCGAGGATGTACGCGCCGCGGTGGAGCTGGGCGTGGACTACGTGGGCCTGGTGTTCGCGCCGCGCAGCCCGCGCCGGCTGCTGATCGGCCAGGCGCGCATGCTGCGCGATCTGGTGCCCGAGGAGATCGCGGTGGTGGCGCTGATGATGGACAACCCGGCCAGCGATGTGGAAAGCGTGATCGAACATGTGCGCCCGGATCTGCTGCAGTTCCATGGCAGCGAGGAGGACGCGTTCTGCGCCGGCTTCCCGCTGCCGTTCATGAAAGCCATCGCGATGGGCGGCGCCAGCGAGGGCGCGTTCACGGCGGTCGCGCGCTATCCGTCCGCGCACGGATTCCTGTTCGATGGCCACGCGGCGGGCGAGCAGGGCGGCAGTGGCAAGCGCTTTGACTGGAAGCAGATGCCGCAAGCGGTGGAACGCCCCTACCTGCTGGCCGGCGGCCTGTCGCCCGACAATGTGGCGGTGGCGATCCGCACCGCGCATCCGTGGGGCGTGGATGTCTCCAGCGGCATCGAATCGGCGCCGGGGGCCAAGGACGTCGAGAAAATGCGCCAGTTCGTCGAGGAAGTCCGCCGCGCCGATCAGCGCGCGCAGCAGGCCTAGCCCGGCGCTTCGTCCACGCCTGAACCGGTGGCCGGGTTCGCGGCTGCGATGGCGAGTTCGCGTTCCAGCCAGTCCCCCAGGCGGTCCACGCGCGGGTCGGCCGTGCCGCGTCGGCGGGCGAGAATCCAGGCGCCGCCGGTGGCGCTGAATCCCCACGGGGCAAGCAGGCGCCCGGCGTCCAGATCGGCGGTCACCAAGGGCTCCGGCGCAATCGCCACGCCGATGCCGGCAAGCGCGGCTTCCAGCAGGTAATAAAGATGTTCGAATCCGTTGCCGTAGCGCAGCCGCGCGGGATCGACGCCGTGCCGGGCCGCCCAGCTCGGCCATGCCTGCGGGCGCGAAGTCGTGTGCAGCAGCGGTTCGTCCAGCAGGCGGGCCGGCTGGCCCGCCGCCGGATGGCGCGGACTGACGACCGGGCCGATCCGTTCCGGCGCCAGTTCGCGCACCTGCCAACCGGCGGGCCAGGGCGCCTCGGCCAGCAGGAAGGCGGCATCCAGGCCGGCCAGTTCGGGATCGAAACCGCCTTCCTGGGCGGCCAGGTGCAGGGTCAATCCCGATAGATCTCGGCCCAGCCGCTCCAACCGCGGGATCATCCAGCGCGCCAGCAGGCTGCCGGGGCAGCCGAGCACCAGGGCAGATGGCGTGTCGCTGCGCAGACGCGTGGTGGCGTCCTGCAGGCGGGCGAAGGCGGTGCCGGTCGCCTCCTGCAACTGGCGCCCGGCCGGAGTGAGCCGCAGGCCGCGGCCTTCGCGGGAAAACAGGGCCAGGCCCAGATCCGCCTCCAGCAGCCGGATTTGCCGGCTGACCGCGCCATGGGTGACGTGCAGTTCCCGGGCGGCCTGGCTGACCCCGCCGAGGCGGGCGGTCGCCTCGAAGGCGCGCAGGGCGTTGAGCGGGGGCAGGCGGGTGTTCATGACATGTGAGTTTATCTCACAAGAAAGACAGAAATAATCGATTTTTGGGTTCGCATGTGTGCGCTAAGCTCAGCGCTCCGAAGCCGCGCTCCCGCCGTCGTCCATGTCCGAATCCCGCCCCGCCGATTTCCATGCCTTCCCCGATGCCCGCGGTCATTTCGGCCGGTTCGGTGGCCGGTTCGTCGCCGAAACCTTGATCGGTCCCCTGCAGGAACTGGCTGCGGCCTACGACGAGGCGCGCCGGGATCCGGCCTTCCTGGCCGCTTTCGATCACGACCTGAAGCATTACGTTGGCCGCCCCAGTCCCATCTACGAGGCGACCCGCCTGTCCCGCGAGGTCGGTGGCGCGCGCATCCTGCTCAAGCGCGAGGACCTGAACCACACCGGCGCGCACAAGATCAACAACACCATCGGCCAGGCCCTGCTGGCCAGCCGCATGGGCAAGCCGCGCATCATCGCCGAGACCGGCGCCGGCCAGCATGGCGTGGCCAGCGCCACCGTGGCCGCCCGCCTGGGCCTGGAGTGCGTGGTCTACATGGGCGCGACCGACATCGAGCGCCAGAAGATCAACGTCTACCGGATGAAGCTGCTGGGCGCGACCGTGGTGCCGGTGACTTCCGGTTCGGCCACCTTGAAGGACGCGTTGAACGAGGCGATGCGCGATTGGGTGACCAACGTGCATGACACCTTCTACATCATCGGCACGGTCGCCGGTCCCGATCCGTATCCACGCATGGTCCGCGATTTCAATGCCGTGGTCGGCCGCGAGGCGCGCGCGCAGATGCTGGAGGACTACGGGCGCCTGCCCGATGTCATCACCGCCTGCGTCGGTGGCGGCAGCAATGCCATCGGCCTGTTCCATGCCTTCCTCAATGATCCGGGCGTGGAAATCGTCGGTGCCGAGGCGGCCGGCGACGGCATCGCCAGCGGTCGCCATGCCGCGTCCATCGCGGCCGGCCGGCCCGGCGTACTGCACGGCAACCGCACCTACGTGCTGTGCGACGACGATGGCCAGATCATCGAGACCCATTCGGTCTCGGCCGGCCTGGACTACCCCGGGGTCGGGCCGGAGCACGCTTTCCTGGCCGATACCGGCCGCGCGCGCTACGTGGGCGTGACCGACGAGGAGGCGCTGGCCGCCTTCCACCAACTGGCCCGCACCGAGGGTATTCTTGCGGCGCTCGAGTCCAGCCACGCGGTGGCGCAGGCCGTCAAGCTCGCCCGGGATCTGCCGCGCGATGCCTTGGTCCTGTGCAACCTGTCCGGACGGGGCGACAAGGACGTCCACACCATCGCCGCGCGCGAGAACCTCCATTTCTAAGGCAGTGCAATGACCGAACAGCAGAGCGAATCCCAGGCCCAGCAGAATCCGAACCAGCTCGATCCGGCCTTCTTCACCTGTGTCAACGAGTACCTGGAACTGACCAACCGCCAGGCCAAGCAGCAGGGCCTCAAGCGCATCAGCGTGGCATCCCTGTACGCCGCCGCGCGCTTCAACTCGCATGTCTACCTGTCCTTCGAGGGCGACGCCGCGGCCTCGCGCAAGGATTTCCTCGATTACATGACCAACATGTACCGCCGCATGCTCAACGAGCACCTGGACGCATTGGGCGCCGAGCGCGGCCTCAACGTGGGCGAGTCCGAACTGGCGTCCGAATACGCCGCCTTCAACGACGCCCAGGCCACGGACAACCAGGACGCCAAGCCCGAATGAACCGATTCGACCAGCGTTTCGCGGAATTGCGCGCCACCGGCCGCAAGGCGCTCATTCCGTTCATCACCGCCGGGGACCCGTCCCTGGAAGCCACCGTGCCGGTGATGCATGCGCTGGTGGAGGCGGGCGCCGACGTCATCGAACTCGGCGTCCCGTTCTCCGATCCCATGGCCGACGGCCCGACCATCCAGCGCAGCTCCGAGCGCGCGCTGGCGCGCGGCGCGGGCCTGCGCTACGTGCTGGATGCCGTGGCCGGATTCCGGCGACAGGATGCGGATACCCCGGTGGTGCTGATGGGTTACCTGAATCCGGTCGAGATCCATGGCACCGGGCGCTTCGCCGAAGCAGCCGTGCAGGCGGGGGTCGATGGCGTGCTGCTGGTGGACCTGCCGCCGGAAGAGGCCGACGAAACCCGCGCCATCTTCAACCGGCACGGCCTGGCCCTGATCATGCTGGCCTCGCCGACCACATCGGACGAGCGCCTGGCGATGCTCTGCGACGAAGCGCAGGGTTACCTGTACTACGTCAGCTTCGCCGGCGTGACCGGTGCGTCCGAGCGCCTGGACATCCGTGCCGCCGGTGACCGCCTGCGCCGGATCCGCGCCCGGGCCAAGGCGCCGGTCGCCGCCGGCTTCGGCATCAAGGACGCCGCCAGCGCCCGTGCCATGGCGGTGGACGCCGATGGCGTGGTGGTGGGCAGCGCCCTGGTCGGCGAACTGGCCAGGACGGATGCCGTCGAGACACCCGCCGTCCGCGCGGCCGCGTTCCTGGCGCCGTTGCGGCAGGCGCTGGACCAGCCCTGAGTCGGCCTGCCCGCCGGGGTGACAGGCCGCCGCGGGCGGCCTGCTAAACTGACCCGTCTGCCCATCCGCGGGATGGGTACCTGAACGGGATTGTCGATAACGCATGAGCTGGCTCAGCAAACTGATGCCGTCGGGCATCCGCACCGAGGGCGGTGGCGCCAAAAGCAAACGCAGCGTGCCTGAAGGGCTGTGGGAGAAGTGCGACCGCTGCGGCGCGGTGCTCTACCGCCCGGAACTGGAAGAAAACCTGGAGGTCTGCCCGAAGTGCGGCTTCCACATGTCCATCCGCGCGCGCGCGCGCCTGCTGGCCTTGTTCGACCCCAAGAGCACGGAAGAGATCAGCATCGGCCTGGCCCCGGTCGACGTGCTGAAGTTCCGCGACCAGAAGAAGTATTCGGACCGGTTCAAGGCGGCGCAGAAGGCGACTGGGGAGCACGACTCGCTGGTGGCGATGAAGGGCACCCTCAAGCAGCGTCCGCTGGTGGCCTGCGCGATGGACTTCGCCTTCATGGGCGGCTCGATGGGCTCGGTGAGCGGCGAGAAGTTCGCCCGTGCCGCCGAGCGCGCGCTGGCCGATCGCGTGCCGCTGGTGTCGTTCGCCGCCAGTGGCGGCATGCGCATGCAGGAAAGCCTGTTCTCGCTGATGCAGATGGCCAAGACCTCGGCCGCGCTGGCGCGCTTGCGCGAGCAGGGCATCCCGTACATCTCGGTGAGCACGCATCCGACCTTCGGCGGCGCCTCGGCGTCGTTCGCGATGCTGGGCGACGTCAACATCGCCGAGCCGGAGGCGCTGATCGGCTTCGCCGGTCCGCGCGTGATCGAGCAGACCGTGCGCGAGACCCTGCCCGAGGGATTCCAGCGCGCCGAGTTCCTGCTGGAGCACGGCGCCATCGATCAGATCTGCGACCGCCGCGAGATGCGCGACCGCCTGGCCGACCTGCTGGCGCTGCTGCTGAACCAGCCGCGGCCGCAAGAGACCGAAACCATCGCATGAGCAGGGAGGCTGCCCGATGAGCCGCAAGTATTTTGGTACCGATGGCATCCGTGGCCGGGTCGGGCAAGGTCCGATTTCCGCGGATTTCGTGTTGCGCCTGGGCAACGCCCTGGGCCGCGTGCTGGCCGAACGCAACGGGCGCCGCCCGATCGTGGTGATCGGCAAGGACACCCGCATTTCCGGCTACATGTTCGAAGCCGCGCTGGAGGCCGGGCTGGTGGCCGCCGGCGCCGACGTGCAGCTGATGGGACCGATGCCGACCCCGGCGGTGGCGTTCCTGACCCGTACCCTCGGGGCGGACGCCGGCATCGTCATCAGCGCCTCGCACAACCCGCACTACGACAACGGCATCAAGTTCTTCTCCGCCGAAGGCGAGAAGCTCGACGACGCGACCGAGGCGGGGATCGAAGCGGCGCTGGACGGCAGCTTCGTCACCGTCGAGTCGGAAAAGCTGGGCAAGGCCATCCGCAGCCGCGACGTGGTCGGGCGTTACATCGAGTTCTGCAAGGCCAGCGTGCCGCGCGGCTTCGATCTGCGCGGCATGAAGATCGTGCTGGATTGCGCGCATGGCGCCACCTATCACATCGCGCCGCTGCTGTTCCGCGAACTGGGTGCGGACGTCGTGGCGATCGGCGCCGAGCCCAATGGCCTGAACATCAACGATGGCGTCGGCTCGATGCACATCGACAACCTGGCGCGCAAGGTCCGTGAAAGCGGTGCCGATCTGGGCATCGCCTTCGACGGCGACGGTGATCGGGTGCTGATGGCCGACGACCAGGGCAACCCGGCCGACGGCGACGACCTGCTGTATGTGCTGGCGAATGCCTGGCAACGGAGCGGCCGGTTGAAAGGCGCGGTGGTGGGTACGCTGATGACCAACTACGGCCTGGAACGCGCGCTGGGCGAACGCCAGGTGCCGTTTGTGCGGGTCAAGGTCGGCGATCGCTATGTCCACCAGGGATTGGTCGAGGGCGGCGGCGTGCTGGGCGGCGAGACCTCCGGCCACCTGCTGTGCCTGGACCGCGCGACGACCGGCGACGCCATCGTCAGCGCCCTGCAGGTGCTGGAAGTGCTCAAGCACGGCCGGCAATCCCTGCGCCAGGCCCTGGCGGGCCTGTCGAAGGTTCCGCAGAAGACCATCAACGTGAAGCTGGCCAATGGCGCGCGTCCGGCCGAAGCGGCGAGCGTGCAGGCCGCGCTCGCCGAGGCGCAGGCCGCGGTCTCCGGTCGCGGGCGCGCTTTCCTGCGCCCGTCCGGCACCGAACCCGTCGTGCGGGTGACGGTGGAAGCCGACGACGACGCGTTGATGCAGGCCACGCTGGACAAGCTGGCCGAAGCCGTGCGCGCCGCCGCGGCTTGAGGTCGATCAATGCAATCCTGGCGCGGGCCGGCTGGAATGACGCCGCCGCGCCTTCCTGGAGCAAGTGAATGAGTGCCCGTATTCCCACCCTCGACATCACCCGTTTCGACACCGATCGCGAGGCCTTCGTGGCCGAGTTGGGCGCGGCCTATCGCGAATGGGGGTTTGCCGGCATCCGCAACCATGGCATCCCGCAGGCCGACATCGATGCCGCCTACGACGTGTTCAAGCGCTTCTTCGCGCTGCCGGAGGAAACCAAGCGCAAGTACCACGTGCCCGGCAGCGGTGGCGCGCGTGGCTATACCCCGTTCGGCGTGGAGACCGCCAAGGACTCCAAGCATTTCGATCTGAAGGAGTTCTGGCACATCGGCCGCGAGATTCCGGACGACTCCGGCTACCGTGCGGTGATGCCGTCGAACCTGTGGCCGGACGAGGTCCCCGGTTTCCGCGAGCATGGCTACGGCCTGTACCAGGCGCTGGACAAGCTGGGCGCGCGGGTGCTGTCGGCGCTGGCGCTGCACATCGGGCTGGCCGAGGACTACTTTGCCGACAAGACCAACTCGGGCAATTCGATCCTTCGTCCGATCCACTACCCGCCGATCACCGCCGACGACATCCCGAACGTGCGCGCCGGCGCGCACGAGGACATCAACCTGATCACGCTGCTGGTCGGCGCCAGCGCCGCCGGCCTGGAGGTGAAGTCCAAGCAGGGCGAGTGGGTGCCGTTCACCTCCGACGCGGACACCATCGTGGTCAACATCGGCGACATGCTGCAGCGCCTGACCAACCACGTGTATCCGTCCACCACCCATCGCGTGGTGAACCCGCCGGGCGGGCAGGCGCGCCAGCCGCGTTATTCGGTGCCGTTCTTCCTGCATCCGAATCCGGATTTCCTGATCGACGTGCTGCCTTCGACGATCAGCGCCGACAATCCCAAGCGCTATCCCGAGGCGATCACCGCCCAGGGCTACCTGGAAGAGCGCCTGCGCGAGATCAAG
>NZ_JANJUE010000137.1 GCF_024710765.1 Pseudoxanthomonas sp. | reverse complement strand
CTTGTGCGCCGCCCTGCGGGTTTTACCCGGCCCGCTTGCCACGCCTTAACGGGGGCCCGTAGAGCCAAAGCAAAGCAACGGCAACGGCGGCTATCGGGAAGTCGGCTTCTGCTTTTTGGAGGCCCCATCCGCAGCGGTGGCGACGGTGGGCAAACCCGCAGGGCGCCGCGCACGACGCGCGGCGTTTTGGGCCGGCACACGGATGTGCCGTCCCAAAATTCCCGCCGGCGACACGGACCCCAACGGCGCAGCCGTTGGGGCGCGAGGACCGGGGTGTGTTTCTTTGCTTACTTTCTTTGCACAAGCAAAGAAAGTAAGGCCCCGCGGCAAGCGCGCCATCGGCGACAACCAATAACAAACCCGCGATAGCGCCAGAAAAAAACAAGGCGATCGCCTTTGCTCTTGGGGCCCCTTCCTCAGTGGTGACGCCAGCGGACAGACGCGCGCGTCAGCGCCCGATGATCAACACCTACTTCCCTTGGCGCAAATACTCCACCAACCCACCCAACTGCTGCCCCTGCACCCGATCCACCACCGGCGCCAACGTCCGCAGGTCATCCGGCGTGTAACCACCCGCCCGATACCACAGCGTGATCCGGGTCCCTCCCTTTTCCTCGGCCAGGCGCCATTCCATCGCCCCTGACAATCCCATCCCCTGCAACGGCCCAAGACCGCCCGTGAGCCGAAGAAGCTTGCCGGGCTCGGCGAACACCACCGTCATGTGCCGCGCCTGGCGCACGCCGTCGATTTCGCAGAAGCAGCCGCCGGCCCGGGGCTCGAGGCTCAGGCGCGAAGCCTCGCCCCACCAGGTATGGTCCTTCGGCCACCAGCGTCCAACCGCGAGCAGCGCGTTCCATGCCGCTTCCGGTTTCGCCGGCACCCATTGGCTGTTTTCGAGGGTGAAACCGTTGGCCGCCTGATCCTTGACCTCCGCCCGCGCTCCTGTCGCCGGGCCACAGGCCAACGCGGCCGCCACCGCCAGCCCCCCGAATCGGCGCATGTTCACGGCGCCGCCGCTTCCTTGCAGAAGCGGTTGCGGTACTCCATCGCCTTGGGCATCAGCGCGGTCAGGTTCTGGATGCGGGTGCCGGGATTGGGATGGGTGGACGAGAACTCGGGAGGCGCCTGCCCGCCGCTGGCCTCGCCCATGCGCTCCCATAGCGGCACGGCCTCCTGCGGATTGAAACAGGCCGCGGCGGCCAGCATCAGTCCGACCTCGTCGGCCTGGGTCTCGTGGGTGCGCGCATAGGGCAGCAGGTAGCCGTAGCCCATCGCCGCCATCACCATCTGCTGCTGTTGCGGATCCATGCCGCTCATGGCGCCGGCCATCTGCCCGATCTGGGTCAGCTTCTGCTGGGACATGCGCTGGGCGCCGTGGCGCAGCAGCGCATGGGCAATCTCGTGGCCCATCACCACCGCCACCGCGTCGGCATTCTTGGCCACCGGAATCAGCCCGGTATAGACCGCCATCTTGCCGCCCGGCAGGCAGAACGCATTGGCCTGTTCGGACTGGATGACGTTGACGTCCCAGTCGAAGGTCCGCCAGTTGCCGCTGGGCTGGGTGCCGCGCTCCTGCGCGATGGCCGCCTCGACCTCGGGAATCTTGTTGATCAGCCGCTGCGCGATCGTGCGCACCTGCTGGGCGATCTGCGAGTTCGGATCCACCGGGCGTTCCTGCGACAGGATTTCCTGATAGGCCTGCAGGCCCAGTGCCTTTTCCTCCTCGACGCTGATCGAACTGTCGATCAGCACCTTCTCGCCGGTATACGGATCGGTCACCCGGTTGGAGAACCAGTAGAACGCAGCATAGCCCGCGAATCCCAGCAGGATCAGCCAGCGCACGTTGCCGAACAGGCCGCGCCGGCGCGGCGCGCCGCCCTGCTCGTATCTTCCTTGCCCGAACGGATCGTTCCTCATCGCCTTCTCCCAGTCGCCGGCTAGATGCCACGCACCACGCGGAAGCCCACCCGCGCATTAGTCATATCCGAATCCGAGGACGAACGCCATGCCGCCCGCGCCTGCACCGGCGCGCTGGCCCAGGAGCCGCCCCGCACCACCCGCGAGCGGCAACCGGGGTTGAACCAGGCCGCTCCGTCGGCGGGCGCGCGCCGGTAGCTGGCATGCCAGCAGTCGGCCACCCATTCGCTGGTGTTGCCTCCCAGGTCGTGCAGTCCCCAGGCGTTGGGCGGGAAGCTGGCCACCGGCGCCGGTCCCCAATACCCGTCGCCATAGCCGACGAAGGCATTGTTCCAGTGGCGGCCGCTGGGCGAGGTGTCGTTGCCGCCGGTCAGGTTCTCGACCCGGGTCGGCGGCACCCCGTTGCCCCACGGATAGCGTCCCTGCACGCCGGCCCGCAGGGCGTATTCGAACTCCGCCTCGCTGGGCAGGCGATAGCCGTGCCCGGTCTGCTTGGCCAGCCAGTCCGCATAGGCTTCGGCGTCGTACACGCTGACGTGCAGCACCGGCATGTCAGCGCGCGCCGGCATGCCGCTGTAGTCCGATTGCCAATCCACCCCGCTGCGGCGCACGAAGTTGCCGCTGCGCTCGTCGTAGACGATCGAATGCCCGCGCCGGGTCGCGCGCGGGCGGTACTGGGTGGCCTGCACGAAGCGGCGAAACTCGCCGACCGTGACCGCGTTGCGCGCCATCGCGAAGCCGCGATCGAAGCGCACGTAATGGGCAGGCTTCTCGGCGTCGGCGGCGCCAAGTTCGTTCTCGTCCGCGCCCATGAGGAAGCCACCATGCGGCACGATCACCATTTCCGGCCCGCGCCCGCCGTTGCCCAGCGCGTCGGTGAAAGCCTGGCCCGGGCGGAACAGGCCATAGTGGGTCGCCAGTTCGATGCGCTGGCGGAAATCGGCCGCCACCGGATCGCCGGGGGGCGCGATGCGCAGCACTTCCGCCAGTTTTTCACGCGCGGCCTTCAATCCCAGCGGCGACTGCAGGTCCTGCACCCCGGATTCGCGCAGGCCGGCGATGCGTACGGTGCGGATAGCCTCGACCCGCTGGCGCGCGTCGGCCACGGTGGGCGCATTGCTGCGGACCTTGCCGGCGTGATCCAGCCAGACTTTCGCGGTCTCGAAATCCCCGGCCTGCGCCACGTCCTCGGCCCGCCGGATGAGTGCACTTTCGACCGCCGCGATGCCCTGCAATGCACGCGCCTGGCCCGGCTTCCACTTCAGGACCTCGCGGAAACCGGCCAGCGCGCCACCGCCCTGCTCACCCAGCCGTCCCAGGTTGAGCGCCCGCTCGCTGGCCAGATTGAGCCGGGTCAGCTGTTCAATTTCGTCAACCCGTGACAGGTAGGCCAGCACGGCTTCGTCGTCGGGATCGATGGCGCGCGCCACGGCGGCGATTTCCGCGGCCTCGCGCGCATCCTCGTCACGGTCCTCGGCGGTCTTCACGACCTGTTCGCCGCGCTCCAGCAGGCGGTCCAGGGCCTGGTCCAGGCCGCGGCGCGTGGCCGCGTCGTCCGGTTCCAGCCGCCGGATCGCCAGATACAGCGGAATCGCATCGTCGGCCCCGGCATAAAGGCGTCCGGCAGCCAGGGCTTCCGAGGCCCGCCGGCGTGCTTCCGGGATGCCCTCCCGGGTCAGCACGACCGCCGGCGGCTGCCAGTTGAGTGCGGCATTGACGCTGTCGTCGCCGGTGACGGTGATTCGCGGCATGCGCACTTCACCGGCGTCACGCCCCGAACCGCGCGGCGCCGCGGCCTCGCGCGAGCAACCGCACAGCACCAGACCGGTCAGCACCAGCAGGCCAAATGCGCGCAAAACCGCCCTCCACCCTCACGAAATCCGTCCCGCGACGGTAGGCTATTGTCTCCCGACTCGGCAACCGATGCATTCAGCGGAGATTTCGTGCCCCATTGGATTCAAACCCCCGACGCCCTCGCCGCGTTCTTCACCACGCCGCCCGCCCGCATCGGGCTGGATACGGAGTTCGTCCGCGAACGCACCTTCTGGCCACAGCTGGCGCTGGTCCAGATGGCGATCGGCGAGGAGATCCTGCTCATCGATCCGCTGCAGCCGGGCATGCCGCAGGCGCTCGCGACGATTCTCGCTGACACCCGGATCCTCAAGGTCATGCACAGCGCAAGCGAGGACCTGGTGGCGCTGGGCTACACCTGCGGCGTCGCGCCGCAACCACTGTTCGATACCCAGATCGCCGCCGCCCTGGCCGGCGTCGCCGCCGGCATCGGCTACCAGAAGCTGGTGGAACAGGTCACCGGCGTCGTGCTGGCCAAGGGCGAAACCCGTTCGGACTGGCTGCGTCGGCCGCTCAGCGATTCCCAGCTCAGGTACGCCGCCGAGGACGTGCACTACCTGTTCGCGCTGCATGACGCCCTGGCCTCGCGATTGCAGGAACAGGGACGCACCGGATGGCTGGCGGAGGACTGCCAGCGCCTGCTGGAGAACGCCACCCAGGAAGAAGGCGAGCGCTGGCCGCACCTGGCCATGCGCAGCGCGCAGTTCCTGGACGCGCCCGCCCAGCACCGCCTGCTGCGGTTGCTGCGTTGGCGCGACACCACCGCGCGCCGGAGCGACAAGCCGCGCAGTTGGATCCTGGACAACGAAATGGCGGTCGCGCTGGCGCGCACGCCCCCTGCCGACCGTATCGCGCTCGGACGCTGGCTGGACGCCCAGCCCAAGGCGCCGCGCAAGCTGGCCGACGCCCTGTGGGACAGCCTGTCCACGCCACTGGCGGACGAAGCAGAGGCACCGCTGGCACACGCGGCCACCGATCGCGACAAGGCTGCCCTGCGCAAATTGCAAGACGCGGTGGCCCGCCGCAGCGCCGAACTGGGCCTGCCCGACGGCGTGCTCGCCTCACGCCGCTATCTCGAGGTCCTGCTGGAATCGGGCCAGTGGCCCACGGCCCTGTCCGGCTGGCGCAGGGCCGAACTCGAGCCACTGCTGGGAAGCGAGGCAACCGCCGCCGTCTGACCACGCGATCTTCGCGAGAACCCCTGCGCCCGGACCGGAAAACGATGCGCTGGCATGCCGGCGGCAACCAGCGCTGAACCCTCCCGGTTGGCAACCGGAGCGCGAGGCGCTAGACTTGTCTCACCCTCGTGGGGGGGTAGCTCAGCTGGGAGAGCGCGTCGTTCGCAATGACGAGGTCGTGGGTTCGATCCCCATCCTCTCCACCAAAAATACCGGAAGGGCCAGACGCGAGTCTGGCCCTTTCTTTTTGCGTGTGTCGCGGCGGGCCACGACAGGATTGTCCCGAGCGACTGTCCATGCCGCGCTTGTCCACAGCCCATGTGGATGAAATCTGCACAAAGATGTGGATAACCTTCGTTCGCCCAGGCACCGCAAGGCTGTCAAGGTGGTTGGCGAAAATTTCACCAGCCGTCCGGGAACTTCGCCACCCGTCGGATCCCCGCGACGCATCCGCAGCCAAAACAGGACTGCCGGCTTTCGCCGGCAGTCCATGTGTTGCATCACGGCGCGGCAGATGCGCCATGCCGGCTCAGAACCGGTAGTTCACCCCGAACAGGTAGGTGCGACCCCATTCGATGTACTCCAGCGGGCGATCCTTGCTGCCGGCGTAGGTCTGGTACGGCGAGTTGGTCAGGTTGCTGACCTGGAACAGGATGCTCAGGCCGGACAACGCGCTGCCGTCGCCGAAGTTGTAGGCGACCTGGGCGTCGGTGATGTCCTCGCCGACCACGTAGCGCAGCGAGCGGTCACCATCGAAGTTGCCGATTTCACCGATGAAGTCGGAACGGCGGCGCTGGCTGACGCGGGCCTCGAAGCCGTTGCGCTCGTAGTACGCGGTCAGGTTGTACACCCGCTTGGACAGGCCCGGCAGCATGATGCTCTGGCTGCCCACGCTGCTCACCGCATTGGGCGGCGGCGGGATGGTGATGTCGCTATCGTTGAAGCCGGCGCTGGCGATGATGCCGAAGCCCTGCAGCGCATCGCTGAACAGATCCAGCGGCAGCGAGGCGGTCAGCTCCAGGCCCTTCAAGCTGCCACCGGTGCCGTTGTAGGGCGCGGTGAACGGACCGGTGGTCTGGGTCGGCGGTTCGTTCGGACCCGGCACGTAGTCCACCAGGAAGTCGGTGAAGTCGTAGCCGTAGCGCTTCTCGGTGAAGATGTAGGTGCGCAGGTCCTTGTAGAAGAACGCGGCCGAGACATACGCCTTGGTGCCGAAGTACTTCTCGTAGGACAGATCGAACGCATAGGCGCGCCACGGATCCAGGTTCGGATTGCCGCCGCTGGCGCCGGGCTCGCCGGTCGCGGTGTTGACGCCGAATTCCAGCGAGGAGCGCAGCTCGTCCACGCGCGGACGCGCGACCTGCTTGGCCAGGCCCACGCGCAGGGTCTGCTCGTGCGGGAAGGAGAAGGCCAGGTTCAGGCTGGGCAGCACGTCGGTGTAGGTCTTGCCGCCATCCAGCGGCTGGATGTTGCTGCCGGCCGGCTGGGTGCTGTCCCAGTAGCGCGCCTTCGACTGCTGATCGACGTGCTGTACCTGCACGCCGATGTTGCCGCGCACCGGCACGCCGCCCCATTCAGTATCGATGTTGGCGCGGATGAAGCCGGTGGAGATTTCCTCGTCCACGTCCCAGGCCTTCGGGATCAGGTAGGACAGGTTGTCGACCGGATTGAACACCATGTAGCGCGCGACCGCCGCTGGCACGTTCCAGGACGGGATGTAGCCGACGCCGGCGAAGTTCAGGTCCACCAGCCCGTACTGCAGGTCCGAACCGATCGCGGTGATGCCCTGCGCGCCGAGGTTGATGTTGCCTTCCGGCTGGCGCTTGAACTTGTGGCGGTCCGCGTAGTTCAGGCCCACGTCCAGATCGGAGAACCAGCCCCAGGATTCGGGCAGCGGCAGCGACGCCGCCAGCTTGATGGCCTTCAGTTCGTCCTCGACCTTCGGGGTCTTGCCGTAGCCGGAACCGTAGATGGTGTTGGTCAGGAACAGTGCTTCCGGGTTCGAGTAGTCAAGCCCGGGATTGAGCTGGGAAAAGTTGTTCTTGCGGTAGGCCAGCGCAATCGAATCCAGCTGCGGCGCCGGCAACAGCTGGGTGTTGTTCTCCAGGTTGATCTCGTCGCGCTTGGTCTTGGAATAGCTGACGTCGGCGACCAGCCGGACCTGGCCGAGGTTGAACTCGTTGTTCCAGCCGAACGCGTTGATCTCGTCTTCGCGGTGGTTGTACATGCCGCGGACCAGCGGGTACACGTTGTTGGCGGTGCCGCCGGTGAAGGTGTTGTTGCCGTTGATGACGGGATTGGTGACGTTCAGGCGCCCGTAGCCGCCGTTGTAGTCGCCGATATGCACTTCGAACTGGTTGGCGGTGTTGACCTGTTCGGCCTCGGAATGAAACAGATCCAGCGTGCTGGTCCAGGCATTGGAGGGGCGGAACTGCAGGGTCGCCATCACGCCATCGCGCTTGGTCTCGCCGGTGCGGCGCAGCGCCTTGATGCCATCCGAGTAAAAGGTGCCGGCCGGTACGCCGGGACGCCAGTTGTCACCCACCGCCTGCCAGGGTTCGTACAGGCCCACCTGGTTTTCCTGGATCGGCGTGGTCGAATGCGAATAACCGACGGCGAAACCAAAGCGGCGGTCCTTGGACTGGGTGATGTAACTGGCGTTGATGCGCTCGCCATATGCGGAGGCATCGGCCGCCTTGCCCAGCGAGTTGCGCTGGCCGCGGAAACCGATCGCGCCGACGGGTTCATCGAAGCTCAGCGGACGCACCGTCTGCATGTCCAGCGTGCCCGACAGGCCCTGCCCGACCAGGCCCGCGTCCGGCGTCTTGTAGACGGTCACGCCGCTCATCAGCTCGGAGGGATACTGATCGAACTCGACGCTGCGGTTGTCGCCGGTGCTGACCATCTCGCGACCATTGAGCAAGGTGGTGGAGAAATCGGGCGACAGGCCGCGCACGCTGATCACCTGCGCACGGCCGGCCACGCGCTGGGCCGCCAGGCCCGGCAGGCGCGCCAGCGATTCGGCGATGCTGATGTCCGGCAGCTTGCCGATGTCCTCGGCGGAGATGGCCTCGACGATCGAGGTGGAATCACGCTTGACCGAAATCGCTTCCTCAATGCCGCGACGGATACCGGTGACGGTGACCGTGTCGAGCTCGGTGGCGTCGGCCTGCGGCTTCTGTTCGGTGGTGGTGCCGGCGGTCTGTGCCTGCACGCCGGTCGCGGCCAGTGCGATGGCCGAGGCCAGCGCCGCGCTCAGCAGATTGCGCTTGTGTTGCAACATGTTCCCCTCTCCAAGGACGTTGTGTGCGATGAACCGGATGCGTCGCGGGCGATCGTCCGGGTCTGGCGCGCCAGGACGATGGGCCGCCGCTGGAACGTGAAGCCATGGTAGTGGCCGAAACCACCGCACAAATCGCGCTGCATACGTATTCATCCGCATTTTCCGACGCATGTAACCGGTGTTCCGCGCGCGCCGAGCAGGCACGCGGCAAGCACCGCGCGCGGAGGCGTGGTTATCTGAATCCGCCAGCGAAGAACGCCGGGATCAATCGATGCGCGCGTAGTACACGCCGCGTGCGGGCAACTGCAACTGGCCCGCATCAAGTTCTCCGGAGGCCAGTCCCGGCCCCCCGATGGGCTGTATCGAAAGTCCTTCGGGTATCGGCCAGCGCACCGGGTGGGCGGACAGGTTGAACACCACCAGCCGCGACTCACCCGCGTGATCGCGACGGAACGCCAGGATCGGCTCCGGTGCGTCGAAGAAGGCGATGGCGCCGACCTGCAACGCCGGCTGGGTGCGACGCCAGGCGAGGAAACGGCGCACCTGGGACAGGACGGAGCTGGAATCCTGTTCCTGCATGGCCACGCTCATCGCGCGATGCTCCCCCGGAATCGGCAACCAGGGCCGACCCGCGCTGAAGCCGGCGCGGTCCTGCGTGGTCCACGGCATCGGCGTGCGGCAGCCGTCACGGCCCTTGAAGTTCGGCCAGAAGGTCTTGCCATAGGGATCCTGCAGATCCGCGTAGGGCACGTCGGCCTCGGGCAGTCCGAGTTCCTCGCCCTGGTACAGGCAGACCGAGCCGCGCAGCGAACACACCAGCGCCACCAGCTGGGCGGCCAACGCCGCCGAGGGCTCGTTGCGTCCCCATCGGGTGACCGCACGCTGCACGTCGTGGTTGGACACCGCCCAGCACGGCCAGCCTTCGGTCATCGCCGCTTCCAGCCGCTCGACGGTTCCGCGGATGTAGGCCGCGCTGTGATCGTCGGTCAGCAGCTCGAAGCTGTAGCCCATGTGCAGGCGCCGGTCGGTGACGTACTCGGCGGTGGTCGCCAGCGAATCCTCGGAAGAGATCTCGCCCAGCGCGGCCACGTCCGGATAGCGATCCATCAACGTCCGCAGTTCCTCCAGGAACGCCACGTTCTCCGGCTGGGTGTTGTTGTGGTAGTGGTACTGGTAGGCATAGGGATTGTCCGCGCTGAAGCCGCGCCCCACCCGCTTCTCCTTCGACTTGGGCGGGTTGTCGCGCAATTGCCGGTCATGGAAGCAGAAATTGATCGCATCCAGGCGCAAGCCGTCCACGCCCCGGTCCAGCCAGAACTTCACGTTGTCCAGGGTCGCCGCGCGGACCTCGGGATTGTGGAAATTGAGATCGGGCTGCGCGGCCAGGAAATTGTGCAGGTAGTACTGCTCGCGCCGCGGCTCCCAGCGCCAGGCCACGCCGCCGAACAGCGACATCCAGTTGTTGGGCGCGGTGCCGTCCTCCTTCGGATCGGCCCACACATACCAATCGGCCTTGGGGTTGTCGCGGCTCTCGCGGCTTTCCTTGAACCAGGGATGTTCGACCGAACAGTGGCTCAGCACCTGGTCGATCATCACCTTGATGCCCAGCGCATGCGCCTTGTCCAGCAGGCGATCGAAATCCGACAGGGTGCCGAACAACGGATCCACGTCGCGGTAGTCGGCGATGTCATAGCCGAAGTCGGCCATCGGCGACTTGAAGAACGGCGAGATCCAGATCGCGTCCACGCCCAGGCTGGCGATGTAGTCCAGCTTGTCGACGATGCCGGGCAGATCGCCCACGCCATCGCCGTCGGTGTCCAGGAAGCTGCGCGGGTAGATCTGGTAGATCACCGCGCCACGCCACCAGTGCTTGTTGTCCATCGCTTCCCCGGATCTCGATTGGGTTCGGCGTGCCGGCAGGTCACGCAATGGGCGCCACTATTCCATGTCCGCGCACCGGCGGAGAGGCGACGAAGCCCCGGGCCGGCATGAATACGTATGCAGGAAATCGATGGGAAGCCGCCCGCGGCTCCCATCGCCTCCTGCGCACTCGAAACCACGCGAGCTCACTAAACAGCCAAAAACAAGGCGTTTTTCTGTTCATCGCTCGTTGAATCCGGAATTTTTCATGGACGGCGGCCGCAAGAATCCTGTTTGCGGTGCAGCATGGAATCGCCACGCGATCCTGCAAGATTCGACCACACCGAATCGCGCACCTTCCGGCGACGCCCGCATCAACTTCACCCAGGTACCCGCATGACCCCGAAGCCGCGCCTGTCCTTCTGGCAGATCTGGAACATGTCGTTCGGCTTTCTCGGCATCCAGTTCGGATTCGCCCTGCAGGGCGGCTTCATGTCGCGCATCTTCCAGACCCTGGGCGCGGAGAAGGACGCGCTGCCGCTGCTGTGGATCGCCGCGCCGCTGACCGGCCTGCTGGTGCAGCCGGTGATCGGCTATTTCAGCGATCGCACCTGGCACCCGCGGCTGGGCCGGCGTCGCCCGTACTTCCTGGCCGGCGCCATCCTCAGTTCGATCGCGCTGGTGTTCATGCCGCACTCGTCCACCCTGTGGATGGCCGCGGGCCTGCTGTGGGTGCTGGATGCCTCCATCAACATCAGCATGGAGCCGTTCCGCGCCCTGGTCGCGGACAAGCTGCCGGAGAGCCAGCGTTCCTATGGCTTCGTGCTGCAGACCCTGATCATCGGCATCGGTACCTGGCTGGCCAGCAACCTGCCCTGGCTGGTCACCCGCCTCGGCGTTCCCAACGAAGCCGGCCCGGGCGTGGTTCCGCCTTCGGTGAAGATCGCCTTCGCGATCGGCGCGTTCGTGTTCCTGGCCAGCATCCTGGTCACGGTGCTGAGTACGCGCGAGTATCCGCCCGAGGACACCGAACGGTTCCGCGCCGCGCGACGCGCCCAGGGTGGCCTGGTTTCCGAGGTCCTGCATCACGTGATCCACATGCCCGCGCAGATGCGCCGGCTCGGCGTGGTCCAGTTCTTCAGCTGGTTGGCGTTCTTCGCGATGTGGAGCATGGCCACGCCCGGCCTGACCGAGCACGTATTCAAGGCCCCGGCGCCGGATCCCGCCGGCTTCGACATGGTCGTGCCCGCGCAGGCCGCCGCGTTCCAGGGCGCCAACGCGGCCTTCCAGGATGCCGCCGACCTGGTGGGCTCCTACATGGGCTACTACGGACTCTCGTCGATGCTGGTGGCCTTGCTGCTGTCGATCTACGCCGCGCGCCTGCCGTTGAACCGCAAGGCGGTGCACGCGGGCTCGCTGGTACTGGGCGGGCTTGGTTTCCTGTCGATGTGGTTCGTGCCGCAGCCGGGCTGGCTGATCCTGTCCTTCGCCCTGGTCGGGGTGGCCTGGGCCAGCATCCTGTCGATGCCCTACGCATTGCTGTCCAGCCATGTGCCGGCCGATCGCATGGGCATCTACATGGGCATCTTCAACATGTTCATCGTGATCCCGCAGATCGTCGCGGCCACCCTGCTGGGTCCGGTCCTGCGCACGTTCTTCGGCAACCAGCCGATCTTCGCGCTGGTGATCAGCGGCGCCAGCCTGCTGCTGGCCGCCCTGTCGCTGGCGCGGGTGCGCGAGCACGCCGCGCCGTCGGCCACGGCCCCCTTCTCTCCCCAGGTGCATTGATGCAAGCCCCCGTGCGCACGCTGCTGGTCGCCCTGCTGCCCGGCCTCCTGTTCTCCGCGGCGGTCCGGGCCGATGACTTCTACGGCACCACCGAACCGTTCGCCCGCGAGGCGGTGTACTTCGTCCTCACCGATCGCTTCGTCAACGGCGATCCCGGCAACGACCAGCGCCAGCAGGGCGGCGCGCACCGCAGCTTCGATCTGCCCACGCCCGGCGCGCCGGCCGGCGAATCCGACAACGTCGGCTACCTGGGCGGCGACTTCAAGGGCATCGTCGACAATGCCGGCTACCTCCGCGACCTGGGCTTCACCTCGGTCTGGGTGACGCCCATCGTCGACAATCCGGACGAGGCGTTCACCGGCGGCGATCCGGTGACCTGGAATGGCGCCTTCACCGATCGCGGCAAGACCGGCTACCACGGCTACTGGGGCATCAACTTCTACCGCCTCGACGAACACCTGCCCAGTCCCGGACTGGATTTCGCGGGTTTCACCCGTGCGATGAAGGCGCAACAGCTCGACGTGGTGCTGGACATCGTCGCCAACCACGGCTCGCCCGCCTACACCATGCCCGCGCCGCAGGCGCAGTACGGCAAGCTGTGGGACCGCGATGGCCGGCTGGTCGCCGATCACCAGAACCTGCGGCCGGAGCGGCTGGACCCCAAGGGAAATCCGCTGCACGCCTTCTACAACACCGGCGGCGGCCTGGCCCAGTTGTCCGACTTCAACCAGGACAATCCGGCGGTGCTCGACTATCTCGTCGGCGCCTATGAGCAGTGGATGGACCAGGGCGCGGCCGCGTTCCGGGTCGATACCATCGCCTGGATGCCGCACGATTTCTGGAAGCGTTTCGCCGATCGCATCCGCGCCAAGCGCCCGGGTTTCTTCATGTTCGGCGAGAATTTCAACTACGACGCTGCCAGCATCGCCGGGCATACCTGGCGCCGCAATGGCGGCTACAGCGTGCTGGACTTCCCGCTCAAGGCGAAGCTGGTGGAGGTGTTCGAGAAGCCCGGCGGCGATTTCGCCGAACTGGGCAAGGCGCTGTACCTGGAGGATGGCCCCTACGCCAATCCGTACGATCTGATGACGTTCTACGACAACCACGACATGGCCCGCATGAACGCCGACGACGACGGCTTCATCGATGCCCACAACTGGCTGTTTACCGCGCGTGGCATCCCGGTGATCTACTACGGTTCGGAAGTCGGCTTCATGCGCGGACGGGCCGAGCACGCCGGCAACCGCAACTACTTCGGGCAGGAACGCATCGACGCCGCGCCGGCGCATCGCATCCACGTCGCGCTGAAACGCATCGCCCGCCTGCGTCGCGATTCCATCGCCCTGCAGCGCGGCCTGCAGCTGAACGTCAGGCTGCAGGGCGACCAGGCCGCGTTTTACCGGATCTACGACCACGCCGGGCAGCGCCAGGCCGCGCTGGTGCTGCTGAACAAGGCGGACCGGCCGGCGACGATACGGGTCACCGACCATCTGCAGGCCGGCCCATGGCGCGATGCCTTCGATGACAAACCGGTGCCGGTCACGGACGAATTGCAGGCGGAAGTGCCCGCGCACGGCGTGCGGGTGTTCTTCTTCGATGGCGAGATCACCCGCGCCGATACCCTGGCCCGCTTGCGGGAACTGATGCTGCGCAAGATGCCGAAAGCCGACTGACGCCGGATTCCGAGGCGCCGGCCCGGCGCCTGCGTGCGCTCAGGCGCCGGTGGACCCGCGCAGGATCACCCGGGCCGGAATCGACTGGCTTTCCACGCTTTCGCCGTTGATCAGCCGGAGCAGGCTGTCCACCAGGATCTGCCCCGCCCGCTTGGTGTCCTGCTGCACCGTCGACAATCCGGGGGTGACGAACGCGGCCAGTGGAATATCGTCGAAGCCGGCCACCGCCACGTCGTCGGGAATTTTCCGGCCATGTTCGTGCAGCGCCTTCATCGCCCCGATCGCAATCAGGTCGCTGGCGGCGAAGATGGCGTCGAAGCGGACCTTGCGCTTTAGCAGTTCCTGCACCGCCTCGTAGCCGGACTGTTCACTGGTCACCGCGTCCACCTGCAACGAGGGCTGCGCCGGGCTGCCGGCGTCCTGCAACGCCTGCGCGTAGCCGCGATAGCGCTCGAAGAACTCGGGATAGTGGTTGGAGGCGTGGCCGAGGAAGGCGATGTCGCGGCGACCCTGGCCGATCAGGTGCACGCTGATGTCATGGCCGCCCTGGAAGTTGTCGCAGCCGATCGAGATGCCCGGTTGTCCCGGCAACACCGCGCCCCAGCGCACGAAGTGGGTGCCCTGCTGGACCAGTTGCTCCAGCCGCGACTGCGCTTCCAGGTAATCGCCATAACCCAGCAGGATCAGGCCGTCGGCCTTGTTGCTGTCCTCGTAGTCGGCCTGCCAGTTGGTCGACAGTTGCTGGAACGAAATCAGCAGGTCATAGGACTGCAACGCGCAGGCGCGCGTGATCGAGCCCAGCATCGACAGGAAGAATGGATTGATCTGGGAATCATCCGGGGTCGGATCCTCGAAGAACAGCAGCGCGATCGTGCCCGAATGCTGGCGGCGCAGGTTGGAGGCGTTCTTGTCGACCTTGTAGTTCAGTTCCGCGGCGATCGCCTGGATGCGCCGGCGGGTTTCCTCGTTCACCATCGGGCTGCCGCGCAATGCACGCGACACCGTGGGCTGGGACACCCCCGCCAGGTGGGCGATGTCCAGGGACGTGGCCTTGCCTTTGATGGGAGCGATCACGAGGGACGGGGCATGGTCGGCATACCCCCGCATCATGCCATGCGGCCGCGCCAGCGGCATCGAAGGCGGATAGCGGGCCGCTCCTCCGGCTGCAACCGCGCCTGGCCGATACTCAGGGGCTGGCGGGAACCTCGATGCTGCCATGCAGTTGCACGCCGTCGGCGTCGCGGACACTGACCGACACGTCCACGCCGTGGCGAACGCTCTCGGTCACCGTGCAGAAGTTCTCGAACTGGGACAGCAACCGTTCCAGCGACTGGTGCGCGGCGGCGGCTTCGGCCAGCTGGATATCGACCTGGACATGGCCAATCCGCAGCCGGCCCTGCTCGTTGCGCACCAGTTCGGTGGTGGCGGTGGTCACCAACGGACCGGGCTGGTTGCGGAACTTGCGCATCGCGAACAACAGGCTGGCCGACAGGCAATTGGCGATCGCGGTGGTGAGCATCAGCGCCGGACTCGGGCCGGCGCCCTGCCCCAGCGGCTCGGACTCGTCGGTCAGCAGTTCGGGAATGGCGGTGCCGTCGAAGCGGACCCGGAACTGGAAATCCTGCTCCTGGTGCAGGGTGACGGTCAGGCGCGGGTTCTCGCTCATGGATCAGCTCCGGATGGAAATCAGGGTTGGGCGCGCGCGGTGGTCGTACCGGAGGTACCGCCATCGCAGGCTGCGCCAAGCAGTTGAGAATGACGCAGCCAGTCCTGATCCGGATAGTAGGCAAACACGAACGAACCGTTGCGAATCGTGTCGATCAGCGGTCGCGCGACCGCGGTGCGCACCGCCGGGCAGCCCAGGCTGCGTCCGAGCCGGCCCTGCTGGCGGATCAGGGTTTCGCTGACATAGGGTGCGCCGTGGATGACGATGGCGCGCTCGCGCGCGCGGTCGTTGATGCCAGGCTCCAGCCCTTCCAGGCGTAGCGAGTAGCCATTGCCGCCGACGTACGCTTCCTGGGTACGGAACGCGCCCAGGCTGGACATGTAGCTGCCGTTCTCGTTGGAGAAGCGGCTGGCCAGGTTCTCGCCGGTGTTGCGGCCATGCGCCACCCATTCCTCGAACAGCAGCCGTTGCCGCGCCAGATCGAACACCCACAGGCGGGGTTGCGTGGATGGCCGTGAGTAGTCGATCACGCTCAGGGTGGGCGGCAGCGTCGAACCGCGCAGCGCGCAGGACATCGCCTGGGTGGCGAGCGACAACACCTTGCGATCCAGTTTCGGCGCGCTGCGCGCGAGCTGGTCGACCAGGCCGGCCGTGTGCGCGTTCTGCGCATGGCCTGGCAGGGCGACGCTGGCGAGCAGGCTGGCGAGGGAGAGCAGGCGGAAACGGGACGGCATACGGAACCACGGGCAACGGAGGAAGAAAGCGAGTGCCGTTCCGCTGGCGGTCGCGTCAGTGCTGGATGGGGCCGCCGGGATCGGATTCCAAGACGGGCTCGGCCGGCTGTTCGGCCGGCGTTGCGCGCACGCCCGGCAGATCCGAGACCAGCACGGTGGTGCCGGGTTGCAGGATGTCATACAGGCGGCGCGAAAATGCTTCCGGCACCCAGAAGGACTTGCCCAGCAACTCCAGCGTGGGCATCGCCGCGCCATCCTCGCCCAGCACCCGGTGGGCAACCCAGCGATGCTGGTGCCGCTGCGGATCCAGCAAACTGGGAATATCCTCCATCTCCGTCGTCATCACGAACAGCACGGTGCCATTCAGTTCCAGATCGCCCACCCGCTGCAACGGCGCCGAACCAATCAGCACGCCATCGCGCAGCACCGACACGCGGCGGTCGTACAGGCTGACCAGGATGCTGACCGGTCCCTGCGGCGCGGCCGCCTCGTCCCAATAGACCTCGAACTCGCCCATCGGCGCGGCCACCGCCTGGCCGCCGCGGGTCACCGGCGCCAGCACGGCCGGATGCACCACGCTGGCCGGGGACGCCTTGGCGTTGGCCACCACCACGGTATCGCCGCGTTGGGTGATGCCGAACAATTGCTCCGCGAAGTCCTGCGGCAGCCGCACGCAGCCGTGCGAGGCGGGATAACCGGGCAGATGGCCGCCATGCAGGGCGATGCCATCCCAGGTCAGCCGCTGCATGTAGGGCATCGGCGCGTTGTTGTAGAGGTTGGAGCGGTGGTCCTTGTTCTTCTGCAGGATGGTGAACACGCCGGTCGGGGTGTCCTTGCCCGGCTTGCCGGAGCTGATGGTGGACACGCCGATCGCGATGCCGTTGCGATACACGTAGGCGCGCTGCTCGTCCAGGCTGACCACCAGCACCACCGGGCCTTCCGGCGCGACCTGCGGCGCCCAGATGTACTCGCCCGGCTTGAGCCGGCTGGCGTCCTGCGCGGTCTGGGCGGTGGCAACCAGGGCGGACAGGCCCAGGGCGCAGCCCAGGGCCAGGGCGATGGCAAGGGGTTTTCTCATGCCGATCAGGATAGGGCCGCCAGCCGATCGCGCAAAGCGGCGTAGTCCGGCGCCATTGGTTCGGCATGGGCCGGCCGCGCCAGCAGGTCCGTCAGCGCGGGCGGCACCCCGACCGGCCGGCCGATCAGCGGTTCGACCACGCTTTCGAACTTGGCCGGATGCGCGGTCGCGGCCACCGCCCAATGGCCACCCCCGCCTTCCGCACGCAGTTGTTCCAGCACGTTGACCGCGGTGGCGGTGTGCGGGCAAAACACTTCGCCGAAGTCCGCATGCCGGCGCGCGATGGTCTCGCGGATGGTGGCGTCGTCCACGCTGCGCGCGGTGAACGCGGCACGCAAGGCGGCATCGTCGTTCCGGTACAGCCAGCGCAGCCGTTCGAAATTGCTCGGCGCGCCGACGTCCATCGCGTTGGCGATGGTCGCCACGCTCGCCTGCGCGGCATACGCCTGGCCATCGAAATAGTCCGGCAGGACCCGGTTGGCGTTGGTCGCCAGCACGATCCGTCCCAGCGGAATGCCCAGCGCGCGCGCCAGGATCGCGGCCAGTGCGTTGCCCAGGTTGCCGGTCGGCACCACCAGGTTGAGCGCCTGCCCGGTGGCGGCGTGATGGCGCAGGGCGGCGTCGGCGTAATAGCTCATCTGCGGCAGCAGCCGCCCCAGGCTGATGCTGTTGGCCGAACTGAGCGGCACCCGCGATTGCAGCTCGCCGTCGTTGAGCGCGCGCTTCACCAGCGCCTGGCAGTCGTCGAAGGAACCGGCGACGCGCAGGGCGGTGATGTTGTCGCCGAAACAGCCCAACTGGTGCGCCTGTCGCGGCGAAACCCGTCCATCCGGATACAGCACCACCACCCGCAGTCCCGGCTGGCGATGGAAGGCGGCGGCGACCGCCGCGCCGGTGTCGCCCGAGGTCGCCACCAGGATGGTCAAGGGTTGCCCGTCGCCGGCACGCAACCGGGCCAGGCAGGCGGCGAGGAAGCGCGCGCCGAAATCCTTGAAGGCGGCGGTCGGCCCATGGAACAGTTCCAGCACGTGATCATGCGGGGTCGCCAGCGCGCGCAGCGGCGCGGGAAAATCAAAGGCTTCCCGGCAGATCGCCGGCAATGACGGCGCCAGGCCATCGCCGGCGAAGAAAGGCGCCAGCAATCCGGCGGCGGTGTCGGCCAGCGAAGCACCGGCCTGCAGGACGCGCGGCGGCGGGATCTGCGCGGGAACGTACAACCCGCCGTCGGGCGCGAGCCCGGCCGCGATCGCCGCGCTCAGGCCGACGGGAAGTGAAGGATTGCGGGTGGAGATGAAGTTCATCGGTCATCCATCATGGGAGTGCCGGACGTGGGCGGTCCGGCAGGATTTCGGAACAGGAAGGAAGCGAACGACCGCGAGCAAGCACCTGCCGGACCGCGGCGGTGCCATCGCAGGGCAGCGCGCCTACAACAGGCGCGCCGCGGGGGCCGCGATCGGCGATACCCAGGCCTGGCTGTCGAATCCGGCGGACGCGAAGGCCACCTGGATGCCAGGCGCCGCGGTTTCCGCCTGCGCGCGCGTCTCGAACCAGGCGAACACGCTGGGTCCGGCGCCGGAAATGCTGGCGCCCATCGCGCCCGCCGCCAACGCCGCCGCCTTGGCCGCGCCGAAACCGCCAATCAGCGGCGCTCGGCGCGGTTCGACCAGCACGTCATTCAACCCTTCACGCACCAACGCGGCGTCGCCGCGCTGGCAACCAGCCAGCAGCAACGCCAGATGCGCACTCTGGGCGACGAATTCCTTCAGTTCGTAGGCGCCGGCCAGCGCCGCGCGAGCGCGCCGGGTTTCCAGCACCGCGTCCGGATGCACCAGCACGCAATGCCAGGCTTCGGGCACCGGAATCGGCACCAACCGCTCGGCCGTCGACAGCACCAGGCCACCGAGCAGCATCGGCCCGAGGTTGTCACCGTGGCGTCCACCACTGGCCACGGCCTCGCCGACCAGCGCGTGCGGATACAGCGCCTCGCGCGACAGCGGCCGCGGCAGCAGCGCATTGGCCGCCACCAGCGCGGCCACGCACGAGGCGGCCGAACCGCCCATGCCGGATCCCAGCGGAATGCCTTTCTCGATCTCGATTTCGAAACCGAAGCCGGGACGCTCCGCCTCCAGCAGCGAAATCAGCGCCGCGCCAGCGGTATTCCCGGGTGCATCGCGCGGCAAATCCACGGTGGCGCCACGGATATCGGCGATGCGCACTTCCGGCGCGGCGATGCGCCGCACGTGCACGGTATCGCCCGCGCCTTCGATCACATGGCCCAGGATGTCGAATCCCACGCCCACATTGCCCACCGAGGCGGGCGAGAACGCGCTCGCCGTGTCGACCATTGCCGCTGATTCCACCTTTTCCTCCTTCACAACCTGGCTCCCTGGCCCGCCGCGACCCTCAGCAGATCGGCGAACACGCCGGCCGCGGTGACTTCGGGGCCGGCGCCCGGGCCCTGCACGATCAGCGGATTGTCGCAGTAACGGCGGGTGCTGAACTGCACGATATTGTCGGTCAGGCGCAGATTGGCGAACGCATGTGCGGCCGGCAGCGCGACCAGGCCCACCTTGGCGCGGCCCTCGCCGTCCAGCCGCGCCACGTAGCGCAGCACCTGTCCGGCGGCTTTCGCCTGCGCCAGCCTGTCGGCGAAGTCCGCGTCCACTTCCGGTAGCCGCGCCATGAAATCCTCGACGCTGGCGTTGCGCAGCGACGCCGGGACCAGGCTCTCCACCTCCACGTCCTCCAGCGCCAGCGCCCGGCCGGCCTCGCGGGCCAGGATCACCAGCTTGCGACCGACATCGGTGCCGGACAGGTCGTCGCGCGGATCCGGCTCGGTATAGCCCATCGCGCGGGCCTCGGTGACCAGTTGCGAAAACGGCACGCTGCCGTCGTACTTGTTGAACAGCCAGGCCAGCGTGCCGGAGAAGATGCCTTCGACCGACACCACGTCATCGCCGGTGTCGAGCAGATCACGCAGGGTCGAAATCACCGGCAGGCCCGCGCCGACCGTGGCCTCGTAGCGGAACCGCGCGCTGCTGGCGGCGGCCGCGTCGCGGATGGCCTGGTAGCGCGCCAGCGATCCGGCGCCGGCCTGTTTGTTCGGGGTGACCACGTGGATGCCGGCAGCCAGCCAGTCGGCATAGCGCTCGGCGACTTCCGGGCTGGCGCTGCAATCGACGATGACCGCGTGCGGCAGGTGCGCCGACAGCAGGTGCGTGGTGAAGCGATCCAGATCCGCCGCTTGCGTGCTGGCCTCGAAGCGCTCGCGCCAGTCCGCGCCGATGCCGCGTTCGTCGAGCAGCATCCGGCGACTGGAGGCGATCGCGCGCAGTCGCAGATCCACGTTCGCCTTGCCCAGCAATTGCGGCTGGGCCGCGCGCAGTTGTTCGATCAGGGTGGCGCCGACATTGCCCGGGCCGATCACGCCGACCGAGAAGGTCTGCGGCGACAGCCAGAATCCCGCGTGCGCGGCGCGCAGCGCCTTGGTCGCGTCGGCGCTGTCGATGGCCACCGAGATGTTGCGCTCCGACGAACCCTGCGCGATCGCCAGGATGTTCACCCGCGCCCGCCCCAGCGCTTCGAACAGCCGCGCCGCCACGCCCGGCATGCCCGCCATGCCGTCGCCGACCGCGGCCAGCACGCTGACCCCGTCGGTGCGCTGCACGCGCTGGACCTGGCCGATGGTCAGTTCGTGGGCGAACGCGTTGAGCAGCGCGTTCTGCGCGCGCTGCGCCTCGGCGCTCCTGACCACGCAGCAGATCGAATGTTCGGAGGAGCCCTGCGAGATCATCACCACCGACACCCGCGCGTCGCGCAGCGCGGCGAACACGCGTTCGGCGGTGCCCGGCACGCCGATCAGGCCGGTGCCCTCCAGGTTGAGCACCGCCAGATCCGGACTCAGGGTCAGGCCCTTGACCGGCCCGTGCGCATCGCTGGCCGCGGTGATGCGGGTACCGGGGTGCTCGGGATGGAAGGTGTTGCGGATGACGATCGGCAGGCCGCGCTCGATGGCCGGCGACATGGTCTGCGGGTGCACCACCTTGGCGCCGAAGTAGGCCAGTTCGCAGGCCTCGTCATAGCTGAGCGCGCTGAGTTGCACGGCTTCGGGCACCACCCTCGGGTCCGCCGACAGCACCCCGTCCACGTCGGTCCAGATGTGCAGTTCGTCGGCGTTGAACAGCGCCGCGAAAATCGCGCCGCTGTAGTCGCTGCCATTGCGGCCCAGGGTGGTGATGCGGCCGGAACGATCGCGGGCGACGAATCCGGTGACCACCAGCCGGCGCTGCGGATGGCCGGCGCGCCAGTCCGACAGGCGTTGCGCGCTCTGCAGCCAGTCCACGTCCACGCCCAGGTCGCCGCGGTCCACCACCAGCACGTCGCGCGCGTCCAGCACCGCGCAGTCCTCGCCGCGTGCCATCAGGTACTCGCCCAGCAGGTGCGCGGAAAACACCTCGCCCAGGCCCTGCACCCGATCCAGCACCTCGCGCGGCAGCTCGCCGATCACCGCCAGCGCGGCCAGGATCTCGGCCAGTTCGTCGAAGCGCGCATCCATCCATTCCAGGGTCGGGCCGGCATCCTCGGCCAGCAGCGCCACCGCCGCACCGCGGTGCCGGGCGCGCAGTTCATGCCAGCGATCGCGCCATTCGGCCAGGTTGCCGGACGCCATTTCGGCCAGCGTGATCAGCGCATCGGTGACGCCCTTCATCGCCGAGACCACGGTGATCTGCTGGACCTCCCCGCGCGCCAGCAGCAACTGGGCCACATGACGGTAACGATCGGCATCGGCCACGGACGTGCCGCCGAACTTGTGGACGACCGTAGGGGACTGCAACGTACTGGACGAAAGCTGGGGCGGAGCGGCGACGCTGGACGACATGGGCGGAACCTCGGTAGGAGGCCCGGTACACGGATCAGGCTTTGGGCTCCCCCGCATCCTGATTCGGGTGCGGGGCCGTGGTTTGCGAATTACGCGAACACAACCAGCCGCACCCTGCTAATCGGGGTGGTAATGGTGGTGGTAGTGGTGGCGACCGACGCGGCCCTGGTCCCGGCGAAAGCCGTCGCCGGCAACGGGGCCGGGCGTGCGGAATCGACGGTGGAGGGGGCGTTCGGGCGCATTCCCGTAGGGGACACGAAGTGCGGGGGGCTGTCAAGTGCTGCGTTGCAACAACCAGGGGGTGAGCCGTTTGACGCCGCCCAAGGCGTGTTATAGAAATTACAGCGTGCCAATGGTTCCTAAATCGGAGAAGGAGTTCTCAATGAAGATCGCCGTTGCCGTATGTGTGCTGTCGCTGTCAGGGATAACAATGGCCAGCGCGGCTGAGATGGGTACCAAGGCCCAAGCCGGGATTCCCATCTTCACAAGCAACAAGAATGCCGAACCGGTGTTGCGTATCCAGCAGCGCAACGGAATTCTGGATCAGAACGCCCATTTCAATGCATCAATGCTTGCCTTCAAGAAGGCATCCTTGATGAGCTACTGGGCCGAACTCGGCTACTCCGGCGACCTGCTGCAACGTCTCGCGGGGTCGGTCTCGGAATCCACGTTTTCAAGCGCACGCAAGATTCGCTCGCGGTTTGCCAGCCTGTCACCGCAGGACATGACCAACGCCATCCAGGATGCCGTGACGGGAGGCAAGTACAGGCAGGCCAACCAGTTGCTGGTCGCTTCGTTGATGGAACTGGAATCCAGGCAGATCAAGTAGGACTTGCCACGTCCCGATCGGGGCGTGGCGATATCCGGGCCAATCCCCTCCCGGCGAGAGCCGGGAGGGGCAGTTTCCTCAGTAGTTGTAGCGGAACTCGACACCGAAGGTGCGCGGCCTCAGGCGGGTTGCCGCGCCGGTCATGCTGCGGGCATCGGTCGCGCCGTCCTCGTTGGTGAGGTTCTCGCCGAACAGATAGGCCGCCCAGCCGCTGGGCGATTCCAGGCCCACGCGCGCGGCCACCCGGGTAATGGGATCGCCGCCTTCGGTGCCCGCGGTGGCCGACGTCTCGCGCCGCGAGTGGTACATCACGTCGCTGCGGGCGATGCCCTTGAGTGAATCGCCGACCGGCCAGTTGTAGGCCACCCCGCCGCTGAGCGTGGTCTTGGGCACGTTGAATACCGGTGTGCCCTTGTGGAACTGGGTGCCTTCCAGATCCTCCTTGTAGACCGCGTCGATCACGCTGCCGCCGAAGTTGAACGCCCAGGCCTTGTTCGGCATCCAGGTGATCCCCAGTTCCACGCCCCGCTGAGTGGATCCCGCGGAATTGAGGATGCCACTGTACAGGCCGTCGGCCAGCGACATGTAGACCGGCACGTCCTTCCAGTCGCTGTAGAACACCGCGGTTTCCAACAGCAGGCGACCTTCGTCGAACACCGCCTTGTAGCCCAGCTCGTAGCTCCAGATCGAATCCGGCTTGGTGCCGACCGGCAGGTCGATCCCGTACTGCTCCGCCAGTTCGATCGAGGTGATCGGCTGCAACTGGCCGGAACGATAGCCGCTGGCCGCGCTCGCGTAGAGCGTCGAGTTCTCGTCGAGCGCATAGGACAGGCTGAGCCGCGGGCTGGTGTTGGTGAAGGTCTTCTGCAGCGTGTTGCGCGTGGTTTCGCTGACATCCATCGAGTCAACCTTGTCCTCGAAGTAACGCACGCCGGCGGTCGCCGCCCACTTCTCGTTGATGTGCCAGGTCGCCTCGCCGAACAGCGAGAACGAATCGTTGGTCTGCGAGGAACGGGTTGGCGACAGGCCGGTCATCGCGGACGAATCCCGGCGTATCGCCTTGCGCAGGTAGTAGCCCATCGTCCAGTCCAGCGCGCGTTCGCCGGTGGAGGACCAGCGCAGTTCATGGGTGCGCACGCCGATATCGACCGTACCGGCGTAGGCGGTGGTCGCGTTGATCATGCCGCTCAGGCCGCGCCACAGGCTGCCGTCCGAGAACACGTACAGCAACTGCGAATCCTCGAAGGCATAGCTCGCGGTCAGGCTGCCGGAGTCCCATTCGTTGCGCACGTCGTAGTAGGAATCCACGGTCATGTCGTTATAGGCCGCCTCGAAGCCGCCCGGCGAATGCGCCTTGAATTTCCAGTAGGACAGATCCAGGTTGAAGCGCTCGTTCGGTGCGAACCGCAGTTTGGCGCGTCCGGTCCTGATGCGCTGCTCGTTGATGTTCTCCTCGCCGGTCTGGCGGTTCTTCAGCCAGCCGGACAGCGACTCGTCGGTGACGCCGAAGCGCAAGGCCAGCGTGTCGTCCACCAGTGGCACGTTCACCATCGCCTTGACGCCCCAGCCATCCGTGCCGCCCTGGGTGTCGCTGAAGGAGGTTTCCACCCCCGCGCGGAATTCGTTGAACTCCGGCTTGCGGGTGATCACCCGCACCGTGCCGCCCATGGAGCCCTCGCCGAACAGAGTCCCCTGCGGTCCCTTGAGTATTTCGATGCGCTCGATGTCGAAGGACCGGGTTTCCGGATACCACGGCACCGTCACGCCATTGAACGGCACTTCGTCCAGGTAGTAACCGTTCTCGTTGCTGCCCTGGCGCGCGGACGCACCGCGGATCTGGATGTAGGTGAACGCGCCGCCGGCATCGTAGGCGGCCGCGCCGAGTGAAAACGAAATCGCATCGCCGACGTTGTCGATGCCCATCGCGTCAATCTGTTCGCCGGTGATCGCGGTGACCGCGATCGGCACGTCCAGGCTGCGTTCGTCGCGCTTGCGCGCGGTGACGGTGACCGAGCCCAGGTCCACCGCCTTGTCGTCCACGGCCTGGCCGGCCTGATCCGGCGTTTGCGCCGGCCCGGAACCGGCATCCGCTGCCTGGGCCGTAGCCGACAAGGGCGCGACCGCGATCGCCAGCGCGACGGCGAGGCAGGTGAGCGCCGGTCCATGGCGAAGCGTTCCTGATGACAGATGGCAAGCTGATACCACGGCGACTCTCTCCTGGAATATCGAATGGAATGAAGCAATGCCGACGCCTGCCAACCGGCGAGGAGGGGGACGGAATGGAAGCGCGTGGCGGGCCTTGCGAGGCGCACTCGTGTGCTTCGCCTCGAGGTCCATCTTGTTTTTCCCGCAGGTCCGCCATCTAGTCGCCGATGACGGTTTTGTGTACGGAATTCGGCACAATTGTTTCGTACCATCCCGCATCGCTCCGGGGGCCGGACACGGCGAATCAATCCACGTTTTTCAACGGGATTTTTCTGGATTTACCTCCCGGCCCCGGCAAACTTAAACGCCGTGCACAGGGGCGGTGGCCAGCGCGGAATTCCGCATGCTTCGGATAGCCAGCAGACCAGTCCGACCTGGTCACCGGACCGACCCGCCGCCTGCGTTTTCCAGGCGCGTCGACACCAAGACGAACCAGGGCACAGATCCGGAAATGCCGATGGGGTCGATGGCCAGCCCAAGGCCATGCCGGGCCGGCTGCAGCGGGCAGCTGCGGTCGCCCGTCCGTGCCGTTCATGCGAGAATGCGGGCGATGGCCCCGTAGCTCAGCTGGATAGAGCGTCCCCCTCCTAAGGGGAAGGTCGTGCGTTCGAATCGCGCCGGGGCCGCCATTTCCGGACGGGCTCATCGCCCGTTCCGCGATCGGTCGCAACTCGGTCCACTGCGGAACATCGCCCCCCCCCGCCCGTGTCCGGGCCTTGCCTCCCGCATCCGCGAGGGCGACGCCGTCGGATACCGTCCTGGCCTCGACCCCGGCCCTTCCCTTCCGGCCATCCGCCAATGCAAGCCTCGGCGGATCGACGAAACGCCGTGCGCATCGTGGCCGCGTTCTCGGCGAATCGAACAGGCGGCTCAGCACATCCACGGAAGCCCCCGATCCGGCCGGGCCGGCGGGATCGCTCTGCTAAAATCGGCGTTCCGCCGGCGCACGTCGCGCCGCGCCTTCATCTGATCTTTCCTGGAGCACCGCATGTCCGCAGACATCCTCAAGGCACTCGGCCTTGGCCAGACCAATTCCGGCACCTACCTGGGCCGTGGCGAATGGTCCAAGACCACCGACGCCGGCCTGTTGCAGTCGATCAATCCGACCACCAACGAGGCGATTGCCGAGGTCCATGCCAGCAGCCAGGCCGACTACGAGACCGTGGTCGCGCGCGCGCAGGAAGCCTTCAAGGTCTGGCGCACCACCCCGGCCCCGCGCCGCGGCGAAGCCGTGCGCCTGTGCGGCGAGGCGCTGCGCAAGCACAAGGATGCGCTGGGTTCGCTGGTCGCGCTGGAAATGGGCAAGAGCAAGCCCGAAGGCGACGGCGAAGTGCAGGAAATGATCGACATCGCCGACTTCGCGGTCGGCCAGAGCCGCATGCTGTACGGCTACACCATGCACTCCGAGCGCCCGGGCCACCGGATGTACGAGCAGTACCAGCCGCTGGGCCTGGTCGGCATCATCAGCGCGTTCAACTTCCCGGTCGCGGTGTGGGCGTGGAACTCGTTCCTGGCCGCCATCTGCGGCGACGTGTGCATCTGGAAGCCATCCAACAAGACCCCGCTGACCGCGATCGCGTCGATGAAGATCTGCAACGAGGCCCTGAAGGCCGGCGGCTTCCCGGACATCTTCTTCCTGATCAACGACGCCGGCGTCGAGCTGGCCCAGCAGTTCGTCGACGACAAGCGCATCCCGCTGATCAGCTTCACCGGTTCGACCCAGGTCGGCCGCACCGTCGGCGAGCGCGTCGCCCGCCGCATGGGCCGCAGCCTGCTGGAACTCGGCGGCAACAACGCGATCATCCTGGACGAAACCGCCGACCTGAAGCTGGCGATCCCGGGCATCGTGTTCGGCGCGGTCGGCACCGCCGGCCAGCGCTGCACCACCACCCGCCGCCTGATCGTGCACGAATCCATCTACGACACCGTGCTGTCCACCCTGGTCAAGGCGTACAAGCAGGTCGAGGGCAAGATCGGCGATCCCACCGATCCGGCCAACCTGATGGGCCCGCTCAACAGCCAGGGCGCGGTGCAGCAGTTCCTCGCCTCCATCGAGAAGGCCAAGGCCAGCGGCGGCACCATCGAGACCGGCGGCACCGCGATCGATCGCCCCGGCAACTTCGTCCTGCCGGCCATCGTCACCGGCCTGAAGAACACCGATGAAGTGGTCCAGCACGAGACCTTCGCGCCGATCCTGTACGTGATGAAGTACAAGACCCTGGACGAGGCCATCGACATGCAGAACGGCGTGCCGCAGGGCCTGTCCTCGTCGATCTTCACCCAGAACCTGAAGGCGGCCGAGCAGTTCCTGTCGGCGGCCGGCTCGGACTGCGGCATCGCCAACGTCAACATCGGCACCAGCGGCGCGGAGATCGGCGGCGCGTTCGGCGGCGAGAAGGAAACCGGCGGCGGCCGCGAATCCGGTTCGGATGCGTGGAAGGTCTACATGCGCCGGCAGACCAACACCATCAACTATTCCGACTCGCTACCGTTGGCGCAGGGTATAAAGTTCGACCTCTGAGCCCCGAGAAAGGAAAAGGACGCCAATGAACGTACCCGCACGCCAGACCAGCACCCTGGCCATCATCAGCCTGATTGCCGGCATCCTCGGCTGGACCCTGCTGCCCTTCCTGGGCAGCATCGGCGCGATCATCACCGGCCACATGGCCCGCGCCGAAATCCGCCGCGAGCCGCAGCGCCTGGATGGCGACGGCTTCGCCGTGGCCGGGCTGATCCTGGGCTGGGTGTCGGCCGCACTGTGGATCATCGGCATCCTGGTGTTCGTGCTGTTCTTCGGCGGGCTGGTCTGGCTGGGCGCGATGAGCCAGTGAGCCGGACGCGGTGACGGACGCCAGCGACAGCGCGGGGCGCTTCAGCAACCGGGTTGCCGACTACGTCCGCTATCGACCCGGCTACCCCGACGCCCTGTTCGATTGGCTGCACGATGGGCAGGGCGTGCCGCAGGGCGCGCTCGTCGCCGACATCGGGGCTGGAACCGGCATCGCCACGCAGGCGTGGCTGCGCCGCGGCCATCCGGTGATCGCGGTGGAGCCCAACGCGGCCATGCGCGAAGC
>NZ_JANJUE010000067.1 GCF_024710765.1 Pseudoxanthomonas sp. | reverse complement strand
GCGTACGCGTCGTTTGGGGGTGGTTCTTCTCCCCCCCCCCCCCCCCCCCCGCCGCCGCGCGCCCCCCGGGCGGGCGGCGGCGACTCGTGCCGGCGGTGGGCGCCGGCACGTCATCGAGCATGTCGTCGGCCTCGCGATACGCGGCGTAAGCATCCTCTTCCTTGAACAACAGCCACTGTGTCCGTCCCGAGACACGGCGGGTGCGCACCAGGTGCCAGCCGCCCTTGAGCTTGTCGCCGAACAATTCGAAACGCAGGTGTCCCTTCGCCAGTTGGACTTCCGGATCCTCCGGCGTCGACCACAGGCCGCGATCGAACAGCGCGACATGGCCGGCGCCATACTCGCCTTCCGGAATCTCGCCCTGGAAATCGGCGTAGCCGATCGGGTGATCCTCGACTTCGGCCGCCAGCCGCTTGACGCCCGGATCCAGGCTGGGCCCCTTCGGCACCGCCCAGCTCTTGAGCGCATCGCCGACCTGCAGGCGGAAATCGTAATGGCGATGGCTGGCGTGATGCAGCTGGACCACGAAGATCGGCCGCGCCCGGGCCCGCGCGTTCTTGCCCGGCGCGGGCTCGCGGGTCCGCCCGAAATGCCGCTTGCGCTCGTATTCCACCAGACTCATCGGTGAACCCGATCATCACACGGGGTCCACTATGGTCGGGTTTCCGTCAACGGGATGTATGAAGATGACTCCTCTGGACAAGCCCCTGCGCCGCGAGTTGATCCTCAACGATGTGACCTACACCCTGGTGATCGATCCGATCGGATTGAAGCTGACCGAGAAGGGACGCCGGCGCGGCGTCGAACTGCGCTGGACCGAACTGGTGTCCGGCGACGCCGGCCTGGCCGCCGCCCTGCAGGCGTCGGTGGAGGGCGATCGCGGCTGAGCAAGCTGCGTCCGCGGCAGGCGGGAAACCTGCCGTGGCGCCGCTCAACGTTTCCGCGCGGCGGTTTTTTTCGTCGTCCGCTTGCCGGTGGCCTTGGTGGCCTTGCGCGCGGTCTTGCGGGTTTTCTTCGCCGCCGATTTCTTCGCCGGCGTGCGTTTCTTGTCCGCCAGGCTTTTCTGCAGCAGGGCCATGAAGTCGACCACGTTGGTGGCCGCCTCCTCCTCCTCGCGTCCCGGTTCCTCGACCCGCGCGGTCGCGCCCTTGGACTTGATGCGCTTGCGGATGATCGCCTGCAGGCGTGCGCGAAACTCGTCGTGGTAGTTTTCGGGCGACCAGGTACCCGACATCGATTCCACCAACTGCGCGGCCATCTCCTCCTCCTTGCCGGAAATGCGGTAGGACGCCGCGCTCCCCGTCGGCAGCTTGTACTCGTCCGGTTCCACCAGTTCCTGCGGATAGCGCAGCAGGATCAGCACCAGCGCATCGCCCAGCGGCATCACCGCCGACAGGTATTCACGGGTGCGGATGACCACCCGCGCCACCCCGATCCGGCCGGTGGATTCCAGTGTCCGGCGCAGCAGCACGTAGCCCTTCTCGGCCTTCTTGCCCGGCACCAGCACGTAGGGTTTCTCGAAGTAGCGCGGGTCGATCGCCTCGCGCTCGATGAAGGCCTCCACCTCGACCGTCTCGTGGCTCTCCGGCGCGGCGGCACGGATGTCCTCCTCCTCCACCACGACGTAGTTGCCCTTGTCGTACTCGTAGGCCTTGACGATGTCCTTCCACGGCACTTCCTCGCCGGTCTCGGCGTTGACCCGTTCGAAGCGGATCGGCTTGCGGTCGCGCGAATCCAGCATGCGGAAATGCAGATCGACCTTGCGTTCCCCGGACATCAGCGAGACCGGGACGTTCAACAGGCCGAAGGAAAGCGTGCCTGTCCAGATGGGGCGTGCCATGGCGCGTCCTCGCGATTTGCGGCAATACCGTCCTTGTTAGTGCCACCGGGATGATGGGCAGGTGAACGCAGGCTGGCCCGGGAGGCCCATAAAACCGCGACTTCCGTCGCGACTTAATGTTTTCTCCATCCAGCGTTTACATTCGTGATGACGCCGATCGTGATGATGGGGGCTCGTCAAACAAGGAGGACATGCATGGGCAGCATCCATCGGTATCCCCCGCGGCAGGCCGTTCCCGGCAAGTGCGAGGTGGTGGACGTGAAGGCCGAGCTGGACGAATGGCGCACCGACATCCCGGCGCACGCATTCTATGAACCGGGCACGGCATTCACCCGCTACGAACCCAGCCTGTTGTTCGCATACGACAGCTATCTGCAGTACCACCAGGTGCCGCTGGACGGGTTGCTGCATACCCTGGAACGCCGGTACGAGGAGCGCTTCGACCATTTCAACCGGCTCGACTGGCATCACATGGAAAACCTGCTCCGGCAGGTGTGGCAGCGCATGGGCGCCCCGCTCGGGGACGACGGCCAGGCGCACGCGTCCGAACCGCGACCGCAAGCGCCGCTTCGCCAGCCCTATACCTGATTCATCCGCGCGCCTTCATCCCGGCGCCACGCCGTGACGCTCAGTCGCGGTGGGGCGCAGGCTTTCCCTTGCGGTGCGGCTTCGGCGCGTGCTCGCTCCGTGCCTTCTTCGCGAAACCGCCGCCCAGCTTGCCGGCGGGCTTGCCTTCCGGACGCTGGCGGCGTGGCGGCGCATGGCCGCCATCGGCGCCGACCCGCTGGATGCGCAGCTGCTGGCCGGACACCCACACCTTCTTCAGGTGCGACAGGATCTCCGGCGGCATGCCTTCGGGCAGGTCCAGCACCGAGTGGTCTTCATGGATGTCGATGCGCCCGATGTAGCGGGCTTCCAGGCCCGCCTCGTTGGCGATCGCGCCGACGATGTTCGCCGGCTTCACGCCGTGCATGTGACCCACCTCGATGCGGAAGGTCTCCATGCCGACTTCGGGTTCGGCGCGCGGCGGCTTGTCGAAGCGCGGGCGCTCGATGCGCGGTGCGGTGTCCTCGTGCCGGCGCTCGCCGGCATGTTCGCGCGGCGCATGCTCGCGCTGGAACGGACGCTCGCCGCGTTCGGCGCGAGGTTCGCGGGCCGGACGCTCCTCGCGCGCCGGGCGCTCCATGCGCTCGGTACGGGCACGCGCCTCGCGGCGCTGCTCCGGCTGCAGCAGCAGCGGCGTATCGCCCTGCAGCAGGCGCGCCAGCGCGGCGGCAATGTCCACCGCCGGCACGTTGTGCTCCTGCTCGTAGGCTTCGATGAGGCTGCGGAACTCGCCGGTGTCGCCAGCGGCCAGGGTATCGGTGATCCGGCCCAGGAATTTCTGCACGCGGCGATCATTGACCGCCTCCACGCTCGGCAGCTGCATTTCCTGGATCGGCTGGCGGGTGGCGCGCTCGATGGCGCGCAGCATGCCCTTCTCGCGCGGGGTGACGAACAGGAGCGCATCGCCGCTGCGGCCCGCGCGGCCGGTGCGGCCGATGCGGTGCACGTAGCTTTCGGTGTCGTACGGGATGTCGTAGTTCAGCACGTGGCTGATGCGCTCCACGTCCAGGCCGCGCGCGGCCACGTCGGTGGCCACCAGCACGTCCAGCTTGCCGTCCTTCAACTGCTGGATGGTCTTCTCGCGCTGCGCCTGCTGCATGTCGCCGTTGATGGCGGCGGCGGCCAGGCCGCGCGCCTGCAGCTTGCCGGCCAGTTCCTCGGTCGCCGCCTTGGTGCGGGCGAAGATGATCATCCCGTCGAACGGTTCGGCTTCCAGGATCCGGGTCAGCGCATCCAGCTTGTGCAGGCCGCTGACGAACCAGTAGCGCTGGCGGATGTTGGCCGACGTGGTGGTCTTGGCGGCGATGGTGACTTCGACCGGATCCTTCAGGTAGGTCTGGGCGATGCGCCGGATCGCCGGCGGCATGGTCGCCGAGAACAACGCGACCTGGCGCGATTCCGGGGTCTTCTTCAGTACCGTCTCGACGTCGTCGATGAAGCCCATGCGCAGCATTTCGTCGGCTTCGTCCAGCACCAGGGTGGTCAGGCCGGACAGATCCAGCGAGCCGCGTTCCAGGTGATCGATGACGCGGCCGGGCGTGCCCACCACCACGTGCACGCCGCGCTTGAGCGCCTGCAGCTGCGGGTAGTAGCTCTGGCCGCCGTAGATCGGCAGCACGTGGAAACCGGGCATCTTCGCGGCGTAGCGCTGGAACGCCTCGGCGACCTGGATCGCCAGCTCGCGGGTCGGCGCCAGCACCAACGCCTGCGGCTTGTCGGCCGCCAGGTTGATGGAGGACAGCAGCGGCAGCGCGAAGGCGGCGGTCTTGCCGGTACCGGTCTGGGCCTGGCCCAGCACGTCGCGGCCGGCCAGCACCGCCGGAATGGTGGCGGCCTGGATGGGGGACGGGGACTCGTAGCCCACTTCGGTGACCGCGGCCATGACGGGCGCGGACAGGCCGAGATCGGCGAAAACGAGCGAAGACGGGGAAGATTCGGGGGACATGGAGGACTCCGGGCGTCGCGGAGTGCGCACGCAAGCAGCCTATTGTGCGCTTTTCGCCCCCCTCCTGTCCTGCGTCCGCCGCGGCTGCCCTTCCCCGCCGTTCAGGCAAATCCTTGATTTGACGGGGGTTCCAGCCGTTTCCAGGTCCATGGGGCCTGGTCTGTGATTTTTCCGCCGCCGCTGCGAATCACCCCTCCGACACGCACAATCGACACGGGCGGGAAATGGAACGCGTCGCAGACATGGCGGAACACGCGCGGCAGGGGTTCGCGGAGCAACTGGAGCGCCACCGGGGCATCGTCCTCAAGGTGGCCGGCACCTATTGCCGCAATCCCGACGATCGCGCCGAACTGGCGCAGGAGATCGCCAGCCAGTTGTGGCAGTCCTACCCGCGTTTCGATCCGGCGCGTCCATTCTCGACCTGGATGTACCGGATCGCGTTGAACATCGCCATTTCGTTCGTGCGCGACAACAGCCTGCGCCACCGCCACGCGATACCGCTGGACGATCAACTGCACGACATCGCCGATCCGCACGCCGCGGATCCGCAGGCCGAACAGCAGGTCCGCATCCTGCACCGCTTCATCCACGCGCAGGCGCCGCTCGATCGCGCGCTCCTGCTGCTGTACCTGGAAGACCGGAGCTACCGCGAGATGAGCGAGATCCTCGGCATCAGCGAGACCAACGTCGCCACCAAGATCAGCCGCCTCAAGCAACGCATCCGCAACGAACTCTGATACCCGACATGGACATTCTCATGGACACCGACGAACTGAAAGCCGCCTGGCAGGCGCTGGAGCGCCGCATGGCCCAGCAGGATCATCTCAGCCTGCACCTGTTCCGCGAAGGCCGCCTGGAGAAGGCGCGCCACAGCCTGCGCCCGCTGTTCTGGGGACAGCTCATCCAGGTCGTGTTCGGCGTGGCGATGATCGTGCTCGGCGTGGCCTGCTGGACCCCGCACCGCGACCTGCCGGTCCTGCTGGTCTCCGGCATCATCGGGCACGCCTACGGGGTGGCGACCACCGCGATGGCCGGGCTGACGCTCGGCCTGATCGGCCTGATTGATTACTCCGCGCCGGTGTTGACCATCCAGCGCCACCTGGCCCGCCTGCGGCGCTTCTACATCTGCAACGGGATGATCGCCGGGCTTTCCTGGTGGCTGTTGTGGCTGCCTTTCGTCATCGCGCTGGGCGCGGTGGTGGGCGGCAACCTGACCCCGGCGGCCCCCGGCATGCTGGTGGTGTGCCTGGCCATCGGCATCCCCGGGCTGATCGCTTCCGCCTGGATCCACCGGTATCGCCGCCGGCGCGCCGGTTCGGACGCGTGCTTCGAGGACGCCCTGGGCGGCGGCAGCATCCAGCGCAGCCAGCGGGTACTGGACGAGTTGTCCCGGTTCGAGCGCGAGTGAGGCGGGCCGACGACCGGGATTGCGACTAGACTGGCGCGATGCAGATCCTCGATTTCGAACTCGACCGCGAACACGTCGAACTCAACCAGTTGCTCAAGCTGATCGGCGTGGTCGACAGCGGCGGCGCCGGCAAGGCCCTGGTCGCCTCCGGCGCGGTGCGGGTCGATGGCGTGGTCGAACTGCGCAAGACCTGCAAGATCCGGGACGGACAGGTCGTGGCCCTGGACGGCATCGAGATCCACGTCCGCGCGATTTGACCGGATTGGCCTGGCACCCCGGGCCAGGCCCGGTTACTCCACCGCCGCGACCATCGCCCGGTTCTTCACCGCCTTCTCGAAATGATCCAGCCGATGGGTGCGTATCCACCACTCCGCGGCTTCCATGAGCCGTTCGGGATCATCGTTGCGGTTGGTGAAGAAAGCGTAGAAGGACAGACCCACATCCGGTCACTTCCGCGCGATCTTCCTGTCGCACGCCTCGATGATCTTCCGCCGCAGGTCTTCCCTCATGCCGCTCCCCTGTCCAGGGCGCCACGGCTCACAGCACGCCGGACGCGTCGCGGTCGAATTCGGCCATCGGGCTTTCCATCGGGCAGGTGCCATCGGGGAAACCGAAGCTCTTGCGCAGTTCCAGGCCGCAGGTGTTGATGTCCTCCAGCGCGGTCTCGGTCTGGCCGCACTGGCGATCGAATGCCAGCATGAAGTCGTCCTTGCGGCGCACGAATTCCTCGCCGCACTTGCGGGTCAGCTGGATGCGGTCCAGATCGTCCTGCGCCGCGTTGGTGCCCTGCAATCCGTACTCTTCCAGTTCGGTGGCGGTCAGCAGGCGCAGCTTGCGGTTGGGCACGGTCATCATCAGATCCGCCACCGTCACCGCCGCGCCATTGCGCTCCAGGTAATCCTTGAGCTGGCCATAGACCTGGCGCAGTTCCTCGGCCAGCTCGGCGCGCGAATTGGCGCCGGAGTTGATCCGCATCATCCGGTGGATGCCGACCTTGCCGGCGATCACCCGGTTGTCGCCGGCGGCGAGGATCAACAGGCAGGAGCTGTGGCAGATGGCGCCGTCGCGCACCCACAGGGTCCAGTGCGAGGCGCCGATGATGTCGCCGGCGCGGATGCCGTCCTCGACCCGGCCGCCGCTGGAATCGATGTCCAGCACCCGCTTCTCGATCGCCAGCCGGTTGGCGACGTTGGACATGCGCTCCATCAGCGCGGTGAACTCGGCATTGATCTTGCCGGTGTAGCGCACCCGCATCACGCCCGCCGCCTGGCAGGGCTTGACCGCATCGACCAGGGTCTGGAAATCGAGCTTGTCCAAAGCGGTGCCGTCGCCGTGTTCGGCGTAGTCGAGCTCGCAGCTGATCCAGGTGACGCCGGCGGTGAGCGGCGCCTCTGGCCAGTCGGTGGTCCGCGCCAGATCGATCTTGGGCGGCGCCGGCTTGACCGGGCCGGCGCTGATCGCACCGTTGTCCTCGCTGCTGGCGGTGGTCTCGGTGCGGGGCTTTTCCGGTGCCGGCGGCGCCGGGGGGGCGGCGCGGCAACCGGCCAGGAGCACGGCGCCAGCAAAGACACACCAGGACAGCACGGAAACGGGGCGCATGGGCACGGGCAATCGCGGGAACGTGGAGACGGACCGCTAGTCTAGGGCCCTGCGCCCGCCGGGGACCGAATCGGTGGTGAATGCGGCCTCGACCGGTTCAGCTGCGAAGCACGCCGCGGCCGTTTCCGACGGCGTCGCTTCCCGCGCCGATCAGGCGAAAGTCAGCGCATGGATGGGAGGCAGCCTGGCCGCCAGCGGCCGCCAGTGATCGCCCTGATCATCGCTGGTCCACAGTCCACCGGTGGTCGACCCGAACGCCAGCCGGTCACCACTGGCATCCACCGCCAGGCCATGCCGGTAGACCAGATCGTAGGCCTGCCCCTGCGGCAGTCCGGCGCGCAGCGTTTCGAAACTGCGGCCGCCATCGCGGGTCCGCGCGACCACCAGTTGCGCATCCACCGGATAGCGCTTCTCGTCCTTCACCGCCGGGACGAACCAGGCCGTGTCCGCGTCGCTTGGATGCACCGCCACCGCGAAACCGAACACGGAGGGCGGTACGTCGGTGATCTCGTGCCAGTCGCCGCCACCGGCGGTGCTGCGGAACACGCCGTTGTGGTGCTGGACCCAGAACACATCCGGCGCGCCGCGCGCCTGCACCAGGCGATGCACGTCCTGGATGTTGGGGTCGCCCTGCTGCCCTTCGGGCATGTAGCGCGCGATCATGCCCTGCGCGGTCTGCGTCCAGTTTTCACCGGCATCGTCGCTGCGCCATACGCCGCCGCTGGAAATGGCCACCTGCAGGCGGCGTGGATCACGCGGATCGACGCAGACGGAATGGATGCCGGGATGATCATAGCCGCCGCCGAACCATTGCTGCCGCTCGGGGCGATCCCACAGGCCGCGCACGAGTTGCCAGTTGCTTCCGTGATCGTCGGAACGGAACAGGCCACCGGGAATCGTGCCCGCCCACAACCGGCCCGGCTCGTCGGCGCCGCCGGCTTCCAGCGACCAGATCAGGCGCAACGCCGCCGGTTGCGCGGGCTTGCCGTCGCCCGGGATGACCTGATCGCCTTCGGCATAGGCCGGCACGCCCACTTCTTCCCAGTGCCGGCCCTGATCGCCGGAGCGATGCAGCTTGGCGCCGAAGTGGCCCAGGTCCAGCGCGGCATACCAGTTGCCATCGCGCGGATCGGCCAGCGCCAGGGCGACATTGTCGCCGAGGAACGCGGTATCGGTGATTCGCCATTCACCGCCGCGACCGTCACGCCCCAGCACGAACAGTCCCTTGCGCGAAGACACCAGCAATCGATCCGACATGTCAGCCTCCCGACAGCGCCTGCATCACGTAAAGTTCGGCATCCGCGTCCACCGGTTGGCCAAGATCGCGCTTGTCGCGCAGGCATTGGCCGTCGATGAAGATCGCGACGTGGTGGCGTACCGCGCCGTGCTCGTCGAGCACGTAGCCACGCAGGGAAGGATGCCGCGCGAATACCGCCTGCAACAGTTCGTCCACGTTGCCGCCGGCCAGCTGCATGCTCAGCTCGCCGCCGGAATGTCCCTCGGTGGACGGCAACCAGCGCGCCAGCGCCGGCGCCAGCACGACCCTGGCCATCGCGGATTCCCATGCCCGGACAGCGGCGGAGGATAACTCCCCGCACGCGGCACTGCATGGCGCGGCGCCGCGAGAACAGCGGGTTGCCCCAGGGATGCCGGACGCGAAAGCCGGATTCGCTGCATTGCAGCAACGTCTATACGGCGTTCCTACTTGCCACGATGCTGAACAGGACCAACCCCGCCTGCGACGGGTTTACACTCGCGCCAGCCGCTCAAGAAGCGATCGCCCGCGCCGATACCGGACCAGACGTGTCCGCTGAGGGAGACCCCATGGGGCCCAGCCAAACGGCCTGCCATCGGGGAAACCGCGGGCCCGGGGTCGACAGCCGCATCCACCCGCTCCACACTGGCTTCGCGCGTGCGCGAATGGCCGGGTATCCCGGAGTACGCGTCATTCCGATGGACAGGTGGATGCCGTGATCGCATCGTCATCCCGCCCGTCGTCGGCGACGGTGCCTCCGCCTGCGGAACATTCGCGACGCGACACCGGCCCCTGGCGCTGGGCATTGGCCGTTTTGCTGGCGGGACTGGCCTTCACCGCCTGGCTGGCCATGGGCGAATGGCGGGATCTGAACGAACGCGCGGATGCGCAACGGAAGAATCTCGCCCAGGCCGCGGTCCGCCAGTTGCGCGCGCCGTTGCAGACCGTCGCGTCCGAACTGCGCGCCATGCAGACCGTGTTCCTGGCCAATGATCGGATGGATCAGATCCGCTTCACCCAGGTCACCGAGAACCTGCAGCGCCAGCGTATCGGCCCGGCGCGCGTGGCGACCGCCTTCGCGCAGCGCATCGAGGGCGGTGCCAGCGGGCAGTCGGCCTACCGCTACCAGTTCATCACGCCGTTCCGTGGCAACGAGGTGCTGCTGGGGCTGAACATCGCCAGCCAGCACGAGAACCTGCTGGCGCTGGAACGCGCCCGCGACAGCAACAGCGTGGTGCTTTCCGCGCCCTTCGTCCTGCGCCAGTCGGCGCCCGGCGACCGCCAGCGGCTTGGAGTGACGGTGCGCCTGCCGGTGTATTCCGACGGCCCGGAACCGGTGGGCGTGGCCGCGCGGCGCGCGCGCGCGATCGGCGCGCTGGCGGTCAGCCTGCGGCTGGAACCGCTGGTGCGCGACGCCCTGCGGGGACCGGTGCTGGACATGTTCCAGGCCAGCATCCGCGATCTCGACGCGGCCGATGCGTCGCCGTTCTTCGATTCCGCGGGCCGTGCCGAGGCCGGCGCGAGGCTCTACCGCGAGCAACTTGAATTCGGCGGCCGGCGCTGGGAACTGCGCCTGTGGCCGCGTCCGGTCGCTCCGGACAGCGAACGCCTGAAGGTGATCCTGACCGCCGGCCCGGTGATCAGCCTGTTGCTGGCCGCGCTGCTGTGGTCGCTGGCCACCACCCGCCAGCGCGCGATCGCGCTGGGCCACGAAATGAGTTCGCTGTACCGGCAGAGCGAAGCCCAGTTCCGCGCGCTCAACGAACTGCTGCCGGCGCTGGTGCTGCTGTCCGACGGCGATGGCCGCATCCTGTATGCCAACCAGGCCGCGCGGCAGCGCCTGGGCGACGTGGTCTCGGCGGGCGTGCCGTTGACCGCGCTGTTCGCCGATCCCGCCTTCCGCGAACGGGTACGCCAACCGGCGCGGACCGGCGACTACTGGGGCAACGTGGAAGCGCTGCTGATCGGCCTGGGCGGCGAGTTCTGGGCGAACGCGTCGATCGCGCGGGTCGAGATGGAAGACGAACCCCGCCTGCTGATGGTCGCCACCGACATCTCCGAACAGCGCGAGCTGACCGAACGGCTGAGCTACCAGGCCACCCACGATGCGCTGACCGAACTGTGCAACCGGCGCGAATTCGAACGCCGGATCGAACAGGCCCTGGCCGAACGGCGCCGCGGCGGCCGGTCCTGCGCGTTGCTGTACATCGATCTCGATCAGTTCAAGCTGATCAACGACGTATCCGGCCACACCGCCGGTGATCAGCTGCTGGCGCAACTGGCGCTGGCGATGCGCATGCAACTGCGCGGCGACGACCTGCTGGCGCGCCTGGGCGGCGACGAGTTCGGCCTGCTCGCCTTCGACGTCGACACCGCCAGCGCGCGCATCCTGGCCGAGCGCCTGCGCGCCGGCATCGAATCGCAGATGTTCGTCTGGCAGGAGCGCACCTACACGGTCAGCGCCAGCATCGGCGTGGTGGTGGTGGACCAGGACAATCCCACCCTGAAGGATCTGCTGTCCTGGGCCGACACCGCCTGCTATGTGGCCAAGGAAAACGGGCGCAACCGCATCCACGTCTACAGCGACGACGACGAGGCCACCCGCCGCTACGGCGAAATGGAATGGGCCAACCGGTTGCGCTGGGCGATGGAGGAACAGCGCCTGCTGCTGGACTACCAGGAGATCGTGCCGCTGGACGGCCGTCGCGAGGAAGGCGCGCGGGTGGAACTGCTGCTACGCCTGCGCGACGAGGACGGCCGCATCGTCATGCCCGGCGCGTTCCTGCCGGCGGCCGAGCGCTACGGTCTGATGCCGATGGTGGACCGCTGGGTGATCCGCGCCGCGCTCACCCATTTCGGCCAGTTGCACGCCGACGGCCGTCCCTTGCAGCAGTGCGCGATCAATCTCTCCGGCGCCAGCATCGAGGACGAGGATCTGGCCGAATTCATCCTCGCCCTGATCGCCGAGTACCGGGTGCCGCCCTCGAAACTGTGCTTCGAGATCACCGAGACGGTGGCGGTACGCAACCTGCTCAAGGTGGTGCAGGTGATCGAGCGCCTGCGCAAGGCCGGCTGCCGGATCGCGCTGGATGATTTCGGTGCCGGCATGTCCTCGTTCGGCTACCTCAAGAACCTGCCGGTGGACGTGATCAAGATCGACGGCAGCTTCATCCGCGATCTGGAAACCGACGCGATGAGCCGGACCATCGTCAGCGCCATCGCCCAGATCGGCCACCAGCGCGGCCTGAGCGTGGTGGCCGAATGGGTGGGCAACGCCGGCATGATCGCCACCCTGACCGGGCTGGGGGTCGACTTCGGCCAGGGCATGGCGTTGCATCGCCCGGAGCGGGTGCTGTTCCAGCGCCAGCGCCAGGCGGCCTGATCGCGGCGGCGCTAGAATTGCCTGGTCTCCCGCGCGTCTTCCAGGTGCCTTCCGACATGTCCGATTCCTGCTGTGGCTGTGGCAAGGCGATCGATGTCGCCGCGCTCGAGGCGCGCCAGCGGCGGGTGCTGTCGATCGTGCTGGCGATCAATGCCGCCACCTTCCTGCTGATGGTCGCGGCGGCCTGGTACAGCCATTCGACCTCGCTGCTTTCGGGTAGCCTGGACAACCTTGGTGATGCCGCCACCTACGCGCTAAGCCTGATGGTGGTCGGCGCCAGCACGCGCGCCAAGGCGCGGGTCGCCCTGTTCAAGGGCCTGCTGATCCTGGCCGCGGCCGTCGCGGTGGCGGCGCAGATCGGCTGGCGCCTGGCCCATCCGGCGGTGCCGGTGTTCGAGACCATGGGCGTGATCGGCCTGCTCAACCTCGGCGCCAACCTGATCTGCCTGCGCCTGCTGACTCCCTACCGTTCCGGCGACGTGAACCTCGCCTCGGCCTGGGAATGCTCGCGCAACGACGTGTACGAAGGATTGGCGGTGCTGCTCGCCGCCGCCGGCGTGTGGCTGTTCGGCGCCGGCTGGCCGGACCTGCTGGTGGGCGCCGCGCTGTTGTTGCTGTTCCTGCGTTCAGCCTGGCGGGTGCTGTCCAGCGCGTGGTCGGCCTGGCGCGACACCGCACCGGGACACGCCTGAAAACTCGCTGGCGTCAGGGCGACGCCGGCAACCGGCTGGCGTGACTGGCCGCCAGCTTCCAGCCGTCGGGATACCGGATCCAGGTGTCGGTGAAGCGGAAGTCGGCGACGAATGCCTGCCCCTGCGCGTCCCCTTCGATGTGGGTCACGCCGATGACGATCGCCGCGTCGCCATGCAACCGGATCTGCTGATCGTGATTGCGGAATACCCGGTAGCGCGGCTCGCGGCTCGCCACTTCGGCCAGGTTGGCCGCGCGGTCAGTGACCACGCCGCGCGAATCGACGAGGGTGAATCCCGGATCCAGATGGCGCTCCAGCGCCTTCGTGTCGGCCTCCTCGAAAGCCCGGCACAACGCGGCCTCCACCGCCAGGATGTCGCGTCGATCCTCGGTTTCACCGGCCCGCGCGCACGGCGCCAGCAGCAGGACCACCCACAGCACGCCCACCGTTTTCCACGCCGCCTGTCGCATCGTACCGCCCTCCACCGGGTTTGCCGGCGATGGTAGCGCGCTACAGCCCGTGCCCCTCTTCCATGCGGATGACCGGCTCCGGCTTCACCCGCACCGCCCACAGCACGCCGGCGATCAGCAGGCCGATGCCCAGCAGGGTCAGCGGTCGCGGCATCTGCCCGCGCAGCATGAAGGCGTAGGCCAGCGCGGCCAGGGTCTCGAACACGATCAGCTGCCCGGCCAGCGCGGTCGGCAGGCGCTGGCTGGCCTGGTTCCAGCACAGCGTGCCCAGCCACGAGGCGAACAGGCCGATCGCCACCATCAGGGCGATGAAGAACTCCGGGCGCGGTCCCAGCGGCATCGGGAAATCCGCGCCACGCAGCGTCATCACGCCCCACAGCACCGCATAACCCAGCAGCGCCAGCGGCAGGATCGCCACGCCCTGCGCGGTCGCCCAGGCGCGCGGACTGCGGTCCGGATGCGCGCGCAGCCAGTCGGCGTTGCGCAGCGGATACCAGGTCCAGCAGGCCACCGCGATCAGCGCCAGCGCCGCACCGCTGGCATAGCGCCATGGATCGGCCTGCGGGTCATCGCGCAGCGCCTGCAGTTCCACCTGGTTGACGCAGGCGATGCCCAGCGCGATCAGCAGCAGCGATGGCGCCAGCTTGCGCCAGGGCAGATGCCCGTCGCGATGGCCGTTGCGCAGGTTGGCGCTGATCGCGATCACCACCGGCAGGGTGCCGATGATCATGGTCGGCACCGGCGCCCCGGCGCGCTGGATGGCGCTGGCCAGGCAGAAGTAATAGAGCAGGTTGCCGATCGCGGCGAGCTTGAGCGCCTCACGCCAGTCGGCACCGCGCAGCCGGCGCAGTTCGGCGCGATCGAAAGCGGCCAGCGGCAGCGCGATCAGGCCGAACGCCAGGTAACGGCCCACCGATTGCAGGGTGGCCGGGTATTCCGGCAGCAGCAGCGGCCCCACGAACACCAGGCCCCACATCAGCCCGGCCGCCAGCGCGTACAGCGTTCCCACCCACATCGGATCGTTCGTCCCGGTCGAAAGAGGCCGACTCTAGGCGTCGGCCGCGGCGCCGTCTTGCACCAGATTGCGCCGGCTCAGCCGCGCACCTGACGCTGGTAGCGCGCCGGGGTGACGCCGTAGCGGCGGGCGAACGCGCGGGTCAGGTGGGCCTGGTCGGCCATGCCGGTGGCGGCGGCCACGTCGGCGGGCGCTTCTCCCGCACCCAGCCTGCGCTTGGCCTCGTGCACGCGCAGCGCCATCAGCATCTGCTGCGGGGTGACGTGGTACTGGTCGCGGAACCGGCGCAGGAAATGGAACGGGCTGAGCCCGGCGACGGCGGCGAGCGATTCCAGGGTCATCCGCTCGCCCAGGTGCGCGTGCAGGTAGTCGATGACCCCGGAAAAGCGTGCGGGCTGCTCCATCGCGGCGGGCCGCCCGACCCGTGCGTGATCGCGCAGGGTATCCAGCAGTCGCAGCAGCAGGCTGTCGATGGCCAATGGCTCGGTGGCCGACCAGAGCGCATCCAGCAGCACGGTGACCCGCGCCGCGCGGTTGGCATCCTGGCGCACCGCATCGGCGAACCACCAACCGGTTTCGCCGGTCACCTCCTCCAGCGCCGTGCGATCCAGGTAGATCATCCGGTAGCGCCAGCCGTCCTCGGTTTCCGCGCGCCCGGTATGCAGCGTTTCCGGATTCATCAGCACCAGCGATCCGGCCGCGGCCAGGTGATCCGCGCCGGCATAGCGGAAGCGCTCGGCGCCGGACTCGATGGCGCCCAGTCCGAACGCCTCGTGGGTATGCGGTTCGAAGGCGTGGCGGACGATGTGCGCGCGATACAGTTCCACGCCCGCGCGGTGTGGCGGGTGGCGGAACTGGGCCGCGTCGCGGGTGGATTCGAATTGTTCCGGCACGCCTTGCATCGGCCCATCATGCCACCGGTCGGCTTCCCCCGCCGCCGCTGGCCTGCCCCCTCCCTCCGCCGCGTTGGTGCACGTACAGGGACCACGGAACAGGCCGGGAAAGCCCCACGGATCCGGCACGGGAAATTCGATGAAAACCTTTTATGTCCGCTCGCTGCACTGGCTCGCGATGCTGGGGTTCCTGCTGCTCGGCGCGGCGGTCAGCGCCAGTGTCGGTGCGCTGCTGGGCTGAATCCCCCGGGTTCACGCGGGATCGTTGCTTTCCGGTTCGACCTCGGCCACCCACGCCAGCGCCTGCCCGGCTTCGGCCGGTTCGAAGGCGCGCACCTCGGTCGCCGGCAGCAGGTGGCCGGCCAGTTCGGAGATCCGGCCCAGCCATTGCTTGTCGGTCACCACCGCCGCGCGCGCGAAGCGCGAGTACTCGCCCAGTTTCTGCACCGCGTAGCGCAGGTCCTTGGCCATCGCCTCGGCGCTGATGCCAGTCATGCCGCCGAGATCGGTGAAGATGCCGATGCGCCGGTATTCGTGCAGGCGGGCCTCGATCTCGGCGATGCAGCGGTCGTAGTCCTCGCCGCTGAGCTGGCCGCTGAAGCGGAATGCCGCCACCTGGGGCGGCGCGGGGATGCCTTCGATCATGCAGGTTCTCCGGGGAGGTGCCTGCGGTCATCGTCCGCGCGGTGATGTCGCGGAAGCGTCAAGGACGCGGCAGTTCAGTCGATCCGATAGACACGCGCCTTCGGCGTGTCCTCCTCGACCTGCAGGAACCAGCGGCCGGCCACGCCCGGCACCACCACGATCTCCGGGGATTCCAGCGGCCGCGACAGCTTCATCCTGCCTTTCAGCACCTTCCACTGCTGGCCGTTGTCCAGTTCGAACACGGTGCCCGGCTCCCAGCCGGCCACGGTGCCTTTCAGGCGCGCATGGATGGGCTCGTCGTTCAGGCCGATGAGGGAGCCTTCGTCGCGCGGACGCGCCGGTGGCTGGCTGCGGGCGATCACCTCGGCGCGCTCCTGCGCGCGTGCCTCGACCTGTTCACCGAGCAGGCGGTTGAGCAGTTCCAGTTGCGCCGGCGTGAGTTGATCCAGCCCGGTGTCACGCATCTGTTCGGGCGTGAGCCGCTGCTCGATGTTCACGTGCGGCGCCTGTTGCGCGAAAACCGCCGGCGTCCATGCCATCACCAGTCCCGCCAACACCCAAGCCTTGATCTTCATGCGTCCGCCCTTGCCCGGCGCGTCCGGCATGGGCGCGCTTTACGGTTTCATGAAGATCCTGCTGCGATGAAATGACAGGAACATGACAATCGCTGGCCTGGGCAGCATCACGCGCGCCGCAGCGACCAGAACCCGATATCGCAGCGATGCCGGAAACCCAGCCGCTCGTACAGGCCGAGCGCGCGCGGATTCTCGTGGCTGACGTGCAGGAACGGCAGCGCGCCGCGCGCAAGGCTGTCATTGGCGAGCATGGCGGTGAGCCGGCCCGCATGGCCGCGGCCGTTGAAGTCCAGATGGGTGCAGATGGCGCTCATCTCGCGACACTCGCCGGTGCCCAGGCGCTCGCCGATCATCGCGGCCAGGCGACCGTCCTGGTAGATGCCGAAGTAGCGCCCCATGTCCATGGTCCGCTCGCGGAAGTAGTGCGGATACACCAGCGCGGTCAGCGCCAGCACATCGGCGCGGTGCGCTTCACCCAACGGCAGTATCTCCGGGCCATCGGCCACCGGCAGCGGGGCCGTGCGGATCATCTGCGCCAGCGGCCTGAAGGCCTCCAGCCGCCATCCGGGCGGCGGCTCCGGCGCCACCCCAATCAGGTAGACCGCTTCGCCCGGCGCGACCAGCGCTTCCAGTCCTCCGGCCACTTCATCATGCGCGGCGGGCACTCCCAGGAAGGGAGCGTACTCGGCCGGATAGCGGCTCACCGCGCCGGCATGTCGTCCGATGTCGCGATGCAGGCTTTGCAGCGAGGACCAGAACGGATTGTCGAGTGCGTCGCCGACGCGCTGTTCAAGGGCGTGCGTGTTCATCGTGGTGATTCCGCGTTCGCGGCGATGCACCATGACGCACCCCCGGCCTTCCTCCATATTACCGGCAGGGCCGGCGGCGAAACCGCGAGGCCCGCGTCGGCGGGAGCGACGGCCCTCGTCTTCAGGCGCCTCCTGCCGAACCCTGCGTGCCGATCGGCGATGGGCTGCCTGAACAGGGCTTCGGCCCCTGTCGATTTCCGCCCTGCCCGTTCGTCGAACCCGGGAAGGCCCGCGCTGCGGACCTTTCATTCCCACCCCAGACCGCAGGAGAACCACCATGTCCTACATCGACGGTTTCGTCATTGCCGTGCCGAATGCCAACAAGGAAAAGTTCATCGCCCATGCCCGGGAGTTCGATCCGATTTTCATGGAGCTCGGCGCCATCCGCGTCGTCGAATGCTGGGGCGACGACGTTCCCGTGGGCGAGGTCACCGATTTCCGCCGCTCGGTCAAGGCCACCGACGACGAGAGCGTGGTGTTCTCCTGGATCGAATGGCCTGACAAGGCCACCCGCGACGTCGGCATGAAGAAGATGATGGAGGACCCGCGCATGGATGCCGCCAACCCCATGCCCTTCGATGGCAAGCGGATGATCTTCGGTGGCTTCGCGCCGGTCGTGGATCTGAAGTAGTCCGGCCCTCGCCTGGATTCAGGGCGGAGGGCGGAGCCTGCTCCGCTGCTCCGCCACATGGCGGCGCCGGTTGGATCCGCGCTGCAGGACGGGCCGCTCTACGCCTCGGCTCAGGGCGTGCCCAGTCGGGTTCTACCGGCGCCCACCTGGTGTTCGATCACCAGCGGCGCGGCGTCCCCGCCGCCGCGCTGCTCCCAGATCAGCAGGAAGGGCGCGCCGCGATTCTCGATCTCCAGGTCCACGCGATCCGCGTGCCTGCGCCAGCGGAGATCGATGCGGCCCTCGCCCAGCCGGACATTGTCGACATCCAGGTGATTCCACCCGGCGGGCGGTTGCGGCGCGAACCGCAACCGCTTCGCCCGCGCATCCGCGTCCAGGCCGAGCATGCCGTGGATGGCGGCCGACAGGAACGCCGCCGAGGACCAGGTCTGTTCCGGCACCGATTCGCGCTGCGGCCCCGGCCGATCGCCGCGCATGACTTCATGCATGTGCCCGGGTGAGTCCGCGTCCGCCCACGACACCAGACTGCGCCACAGCGCCGCGGCCTGCTCCGCCCGGCCTTCGCGCCACAGGGTCTCCGCCGCCATCGCGGTGCCCAGGCCCCAGACGCTGCCGCGCGAATAGGCTTCGGGATCGTAGTCCGCCGCCGTGTCCGGCCGGCTGCGCAGTCCCCACGCGGTGACATAGGCCGGACTGGACAGCTGCCGCAGCGTGGCTTCGGCCTCGGACCCGGTCGCCGCCCCGGAACGGATCGCCGCCAGATCGGCGGGTGACGTGCTTTCACCGGCCTTGCCGGCGTGGGTGAAGCCGCTGATCCAGCGCTGGCCGGCCTCGTCGCGATAACGCGCGCGCAGGCTCTTGCGCGCGCGCCCGGCGGCTTCGTCGGCCGCGCGGGCCAGCCCCGCGTCCCCGTACGCCTCGGCCAGCCCCGACATCGCCGACGCGGCCTCGACCCAGGCCGCCGACAGGGTCAGCTCGTCGGTCAGGCGATCCTGCTCGTTCGCGCTCATCTTGTCCGCCGGCACGCGCGGCAGTCCATCGTCCGGATCCAGCGTGGACACACAATAGCGATAGGCTTTGAGGATGGCCGGCCAATGCCGGTGCAGGAAGGCATGATCGCCGCTGGCGCGCAGGTACTCGCCCAGCACGCTGATGAAATCGAACGCGATATCCACATGCACGTACATGTACGGATAGTCGCCGGCCCAGTCCAGGAAACCGGCACTCTGCGACATCTCGTGCCAGATCATGCCGTTGTCCGGATGTTGGTAGCGCAGGATGAAGGCCAGTTCCTCCGCCGCGCGCTCGAAGCGCCCTTCGTGGATCAATGCGCGCGCGCCGACCAGTCCGTCGCCGGCGAAGTACCATGCGTATTGCGGCCGGCGCGCGCCATGCGAAGGCCCGTATCCGGCCACCAGTCCGCAGCCCAGCCGCGCATTGCAGGTCCAGGCCTGTTCCAGCGCGATCTGCGCCCACTGCAACGCGCGGTTGGCGTCGGCATCCGGGGTGGTGATGCGCAGTTGCCCGGCGGGCCGGAAGCGCGCGGCATCCTCTTCGCCCGGGGCGTGCCGCAACGCCGCCACGGTGGCATGCACGTCCTCGTCCCGCTCGCTCTGGCCGGCGAACACCAGTTCGGCGCAGCGCCGT
>NZ_JANJUE010000297.1 GCF_024710765.1 Pseudoxanthomonas sp. | reverse complement strand
GTTTCAGGGTCTATTTCACTCCCCTCTCCGGGGTTCTTTTCGCCTTTCCCTCACGGTACTGGTTCACTATCGGTCGGTCAGGAGTATTTAGCCTTGGAGGATGGTCCCCCCATGTTCAGACAGGGTTTCTCGTGCCCCGCCTTACTCGTCTTCACTGAAAAGGCCTTTTCGAATACCGGGCTATCACCGTCTATGGCCAGTCTTTCCAGACTGTTCTTCTAAAACCTATCCAGCTTAAGGGCTGGTCCCCGTTCGCTCGTCACTACTCAGGGAATCTCGGTTGATTTCTTTTCCTCCGGTTACTTAGATATTTCAGTTCACCGGGTTTGCCTCCAGCAGCTATGTATTCACTGCAGGATACTGCCGAAGCAGTGGGTTTCCCCATTCGGACATTGCGGGATCAATGCTTGTTGCCAGCTCCCCCGCACTTTTCGCAGGCTGCCACGTCCTTCATCGCCTCTGACCGCCAAGGCATCCACCGTGTGCGCTTATTCGCTTGACCATATAACCCCAAGTCGCCTCGGAGTTACACGCCGTGTCCATGGGGTACAAAGCCATGAACGCGAACATACGACTCAATTTCTTAGGGACTCGAAGTCCCCGCCTTAGCCTCAACGACACGTCTAGATGAAAATCTAAAACGCTCGCTACGTCACAAGTTGTTAAAGAACACCACGCCGGCCTCAACGCCAGGCAGTATCAAATCTTTTAGTGTGCGATTGCAGTTCTTCAGAGTGGTGGGTCTGGGAGGACTCGAACCACCGACCTCACCCTTATCAGGGGTGCGCTCTAACCACCTGAGCTACAGACCCAAAAGTCCAGTTCAGTGGTGGAGCCAGTCGGGATCGAACCGACGACCCCCTGCTTGCAAAGCAGGTGCTCTCCCAGCTGAGCTATGGCCCCGTATGTGCGGGGTTACTCTGAAAAATGCAGGTGTCTTGTGTGGGCGCCTGACAGAAAGCGCTTGTCGTTCTCAAAAGGAGGTGATCCAGCCGCACCTTCCGATACGGCTACCTTGTTACGACTTCACCCCAGTCATCGGCCACACCGTGGCAAGCGCCC
>NZ_JANJUE010000033.1 GCF_024710765.1 Pseudoxanthomonas sp. | reverse complement strand
TCGGCGGCTTGAGCGACCACGATGGCGAGCCGCGCATCGACGTGTGGATGAGCCACGGCGACCATGTGTCGAAGGCCCCGCCGGGCTGGACGATCACCGCCACCACCGATCGCATCCCTGTGGCCGCCATGGCGAACGAGGACAAGCGATGGTACGGCGTGCAGTTCCACCCCGAAGTGACGCACACCAAGCAGGGTAGTGCGCTGCTGCGTCGCTTTGTCGCCGACATCTGCGGCTGCAAGACGCTGTGGACCGCGGCCAACATCATCGATGACCAGATCGCCCGCGTGCGCGAACAGGTCGGCAGCGATGAGGTCATTCTCGGCCTGTCCGGGGGCGTGGACTCATCCGTGGTCGCGGCGCTGCTGCACAAGGCCATCGGCCCGCAGCTGACCTGCGTGTTCGTCGATACCGGCCTGCTGCGCTGGCAGGAAGGCGACCAGGTGATGGCGATGTTCGCCGAGCACATGGGCGTGAAGATCGTGCGGGTCAACGCCGCAGAGCGCTACTTCAAGGCGCTGGAAGGCGTCAGCGATCCGGAAGCCAAACGCAAGATCATCGGCAACCTGTTCGTCGAGATCTTCGAGGAAGAGTCGAACAAGCTGAAGAACGCCAAGTGGTTGGCGCAGGGCACCATCTACCCGGACGTGATCGAGTCGGCCGGCAGCAAGACCGGCAAGGCCCATGTCATCAAGAGCCACCACAACGTCGGCGGCCTGCCCGAGCACATGAAGCTGGGCCTGGTCGAACCGCTGCGCGAGCTGTTCAAGGATGAAGTGCGCCGCCTCGGCGTCGAACTGGGGCTGCCGCGCACGATGGTCTACCGCCATCCGTTCCCGGGCCCCGGCCTGGGCGTGCGCATCCTGGGCGAGGTCAAGGCCGAATATGCGGACCTGCTGGCGCGCGCCGACGCCATCTTCATCGATGAACTGCGCAAGGCCGACTGGTACGACAAGGTCAGCCAGGCGTTCGCGGTGTTCCTGCCGGTCAAGTCGGTAGGCGTGGTCGGCGACGCCCGTGCCTACGAATGGGTCATCGCCCTGCGCGCGGTGGAAACCATCGACTTCATGACCGCCCACTGGGCGCACTTGCCTTATGACCTGTTGGGCACGGTTTCCAACAGGATTATCAATGAGTTGCGTGGTGTTTCTCGTGTTGTTTATGACATCAGCGGGAAGCCGCCCGCCACCATCGAGTGGGAATAAGGCGTTGTCTGAAGGAAGTCTTTTGAAACAATAATTTGCTGATTGTTGTTGAGAATCTTTCGAGCGGCGTCGATTGCCGCTCCGCCGGCTCGTCGTCCACATGAGACGCCAATTGGGGCGGACTTCATCAGGAGACAGACATGCGCGTACTCGTGTTCGTGAAAGCCATCGAAGGTGGCGACAAGATCGGCGAGCCCACCCCCGAGGCGCTGGAGGCCTTCGCGGCAATGGATCGGTTCACCGAGGAACTGGTCCAGGCCGGCGTCTTCGTGGCCGCCGCCGGCCTCAAGAACAACGCTGAAGCCAAGCGGCTGAGCTACGACGGCTCACGCCTGACGGTCACCGACGGACCGTTCGCCGAAACCAAGGAACTGATCGCCGGCTTCTCGATCTGGGAGGTCAAGGACATGGACGAAGCCATGGCCTGGGCCAGGCGCGCGCCGATGTCCGGCCCCAGCGAGGTCGAAATCCGGCCGTTCTACGAAGCGGCGGATCTGGCCGAATTCGTGAGCCCCGAGGAACTCGCCACGCCCCGCGAGGGAGAGCGCGGGAAGCTCGGCGTGGCCTGACAGGGATTTCTTCCCCGACATGCGGGAGGTTGGCGCGCGGCGCCGGATGAGAAAAGGCAATGCCCAGGACCGCGAAAGATTCCTTCCCCCGCTCGCGGGGGAAGGTGCCGAAGCGAATGGGGGCCAGGCGGACATGTCTCTGGCAAAAAGTTTCCCCCTCCCTTCTCCCGTGGACGGGAGAGGGAACCACACGTCGAATACTTCCGGCCGGCGGAGCAGGGACGTACTGCGACCGACGCCGGATGAGAAAGAGCAATGCCTGGAACCGCGAAAGATTCCTTCCCCCGCTTGCGGGGGGAAGGTGCCGAAGGCGGATGGGGGCCCGGCGGATACGCTTCCGGCGAAAAAATGCTCCTCACTACATGCAGGGGAAAGGCGATTCCAGCGAGCCGGATGGTGTCAGGACGCCTGCAGACGGTCGTACATCCGTACCAGATCAACCAGCGTCTTCGCCTGCATCTTGCGCATGATCTGGGCACGCCGCACCTTCACGGTGATCTCGCTGACCCCCAGATCCGCCGCGATCTGCTTGTTGAGCCGGCCACGCACCACGCCCCGAATCACCGCCTGTTCGCCCGTGTTGAGCGATGCCCAACGCTGGTGCAGTTCACCGATGGCGTCTTCTTCCTTGCGGCGCGCGCGGTCCTGTTCGACGCCTCGCTGGATGGCGTCCAGCAGATCCTGATCGCGGAAGGGCTTGGTCAGGAATTCGAGCGCGCCGTTCTTCATCGCCTCCACCCCCATGGCGATATCGCCGTGGCCGGTGATGAAGATCACCGGTAACGGGATGCCCAGTTCGCCCATCTGCCGGTGGAAGTCCATGCCGCTCTGGCCCGGCATGCGCACGTCCAGGATCAGGCAGCCGGGCGCGTCCTCGCGAGGGGCGGCAAGAAACTCGCCGACCGAACCGAAGGCGCGGACCCGCAAGCCGACGGACGCCAGCAGGTCTTCCACCGCGGCACGCACGGAACGGTCGTCGTCGATCAGATGGACGAGCGGCGTGGGCCCGGCAGGTGCGGAGGGACGCCGCTGGCTCACGCGCGGGACTCCGGTGGGGAAGGCAGGTCGAACTGGACGCAAGCGCCGCCTTCGTCGCGGTTGCGTGCCTGGATCCGGCCCCCGTTGGCCTCGATGATGTTCCGGCTGATGCTCAGCCCCAGGCCAAGGCCCTCGGCCTTGGTGGTCCAGAACGCCTCGAAGATCTGCCCGGCGCTCGCCGTCGCGGGTAGGCCGTTGCCGGTATCGGATACCCCGACGCGCACCTGTCCGTGATCACCGCGCGCGCTTATCACGTGCAGCCTGCGTTGGCCGGCGGGCATGTCCGACATCGCCTCGATCGCATTCAGGACCAGGTTGCCGAGTACCTGTTGAACCTGCACGCGGTCGGCGAACACCGGCGGCAGGTCATCGGCCAGATCGAGCACGACATCCACTTCGTGGCGCTCAAGTTCGGTTCGCGAGAGCGCAAGGATTTCCTCGATGGCCGGATTGATCGCGAAGGCCTGTGGCTGCAGCGATTGCCCGCGGGTCATGCCACGGACGCGGACGATGACCTCGCTGGCGCGTTGAGCGTCGTCCAGCATGCGGTCGACCGCCTGCCGGGCCTTGTCGAGATTGGGCGGCGCCTGGGCGAGCCAGCGCTGGCAGGCGTTGCCGCTGGTGACGATGGCCGCCAGCGGCTGGTTGAGCTCGTGGGCGATGGAGGCCGTGAGTTCGCCCAGGGTGGACGCGCGCGCCACCCGCAACAGCCGCGCCTGTGCCTCCTGCGCGGCCGCGCGCGCAGCCTCCATCTTCAGCGCCAGATAAGTGGTGACGACGATGGTGACGATGCCGATGGCGGAGTTGACCAGGCCGACCTGGTAGTTGCCGAAGCCGGACAGGAGGAAGCTGAGGATGGTCAGGCCGATGCAGATGCCGGCGAGCGACATCAACTGGCCGGCCGACAGTCGATGGGCGACCGCAAGAATGACCACGGTGTAGAAGCCCGCCGCCGCTACCGCATAATCGGTGGAAGTATCGGCGATGAAGATGGCCGCCATGATCGCCAGTGCGATGGCGATGCTCAGGCTCAGGCGGGATGAGGGGGGGCGCATGATCCTTGGATGTCCAGTGTCCCGGAGGCGGCGCCACGGGCGCTGCCGGCAGCGCAGGATAGCACCGTGGACCGCATGCCGATGGCCCGGTCATTCTTCGGCGCTGGCATTCCAGAACGCCTGCGATACGCCGTTCAAACGTGAGATTTCGGACATCACGACGTCCAGTTCGTCCGCCTCCACCGCGGTCGCATACAGCACCGCTTCGAGCTCGACCTCGTGGGTGCCGAAGGGCTGCTGATCGAGCGAGCGGACGGGGTAGTGCGCGGCTTCCAGCAATTCGGTGGTTCGTTGCAGCACCTCGGCCTGGACCGCGCGTCCGCAGATGACGTGGATGGCATAGGTGGCTTCGCTGAACTCCTCCTGCAGGGGACGCCGGTTGATGCGGTTGACCACCGGCCGCAGCACGGTGTTGGTGGTCAGTACGAACAGCGCCGCCATCAGCGCTTCCGGCAACAGCTTGGCACCGGCGCAGGCGCCCACGGCCGCCGAGCCCCAGAGGGTCGCCGCGGTGTTGAGGCCGGACACCTGCGCGCCTTCCTTCATGATCGCGCCCGCGCCGAGGAAACCGATCCCGGAGATGACATAGGCCATCACCTGCAGCGGTCCCGGGGTGCCGCCATGCAGCGCGTGGAAGCGTACCGCCAGGTCGACGAACACCGCCGCGCCCACCGCCACCAGGGTATTGGTGCGCAGGCCCGCGGTGCGTTGCCGCACCTGCCGTTCGAAGCCGATCACCGAGCCCAGCAGGAAGGCCGTTCCCAGGCTGATGAACGAGCTCAGGGTCGCCCCTGGGTCGAACGGGGGCAGGTTCAGGTCGAGGTTCATGAGGTTCTTCCTCGTGGACGCCGCGGGCGTCCGCTCATTGCCAGCCGAAGCGGCGGATGTAGAAACGCTTCAGCAGCGTGGTCAGGATCGCGTAGCCCAGCAGGATCGCGACCAGGAACGGCCAGTAGCCGGCGGGCAATGCCTGCAGCTTGAAGTAGCCGGCCAACGGGCTCATGGGCAGCAGCACGCCGATGAGCATGATCACGCCGGTCATCACCAGCAGCGCCGGCGCCGCCAGACTCTGCACGAACGGCAGGCGCGGCGTGCGGATCATGTGCACGATCAGGGTCTGGGTGAGCAGGCCGACCACGAACCAGCCGGACTGGAATAGGCCTTGTTCGGCCACGGTATCGGCACCGAACACGTACCACATCACCGCGAAGCAGGTGATGTCGAAGATCGAGCTGATCGGGCCGAAGAACACCATGAAGCGACCGATGTCCGCCGGATTCCATTTCAACGGCCTGCGCACGAGCTCTTCGTCCACGTTGTCGAACGGGATGGCGATCTGCGACACGTCGTACAGCAGGTTCTGCACCAGCAATTGCAGCGGCAGCATCGGCAGGAACGGCAGGAAGGCCGAGGCCACCAGTACCGAGAACACGTTGCCGAAGTTGGAACTGGCGGTCATGCGGATGTACTTGAGCATGTTGGAGAAGGTCCGGCGGCCCTGGATCACGCCTTCCTCCAGCACCATCAGGCTCTTCTCCAGCAGGATGATGTCGGCCGCTTCCTTGGCGATGTCGACCGCGCCGTCCACGCTGATGCCGATGTCGGCCGCGCGCAGCGCCGGGGCGTCGTTGATGCCGTCGCCGAGGAAGCCGACCACCTTGCCCTGGCCACGCAATGCGCGCACCAGCCGTTCCTTGTGCAGCGGGGTCAGCCGGGCGAACACGCGGTAGCGCTGGACCGCGGCGACCAGGCTGGCATCGCTCATCCGATCCAGCTGGGGTCCGGTAATCACCGCATCGCCTTCCAGGCCGACCTGCGAGCACACCCGCGCGGCCACCAGTTCGTTGTCGCCGGTCAGGACTTTCACCTCGACACCGTGATCGGCCAGCGCCCGCAGCGCCGGCGCCGCCGATTCCTTGGGCGGATCCAGGAAGGCGACATAGCCGACCAGGGTCAGATCGCATTCGTCGGCGATGGAATAGGCATCACGCGCGGGCGGGGTCTCCTTCATCGCGACCGCGACCACCCGCAGGCCCTCTTCGTTGAGTTCCTGGGTGACGCGGCGGACCCGCGCCAGCATCCTTGCATCCAGCGGCACCACGGTTTCGCCCTCGCGCACCCGGGTGCAGACCGCCAGCATCTCCTCGACGGCGCCCTTGCAGATGAGTTCGTGGTGATCCTCGCGTTCGGAGACCACTACCGACATCCGCCGGCGCTCGAAATCGAACGGGATTTCGTCGACCTTGCGATAGTCCTGCGCCAGCCGGAGTTCGGTCTGCAGTTCGACGTGTTCGAGCACCGCGCGATCCAGCAGGTTCTTCAGTCCGGTCTGGTAATGGCTGTTGAGGTAGGCGAATTTGAGCACGTCCTCCGAGTCGTGCCCGAATACATCGGTATGCCGCTCCAGCGCGATCCGATCCTGGGTCAGTGTGCCGGTCTTGTCGGTGCACAGCACGTCCATCGCACCGAAGTTCTGGATTGCGTCCAGGCGCTTGACGATCACCTTGCGCCGCGCCAGCAGCACCGCGCCCTTGGCGAGGGTGGAGGTGACGATCATCGGCAGCATTTCCGGGGTCAGGCCGACCGCGACGGACAGCGCGAACAGGAAGGCTTCCATCCAGTCGCCCTTGGTGATGCCGTTGATCAACAGCACGAACGGGACCATCACCAGGGCGAACCGGATCAGCAGCCAGCTGACGCTGTTGACGCCCGCCTGGAACGCGGTGGGGGTGTGATCGCTGGCGGTGACGCGATGCGCAACCGCGCCGAAACAGGTTTCCTGGCCGGTCGCCACCACCAGCGCGGTAGCCGTGCCGGAAACGACATTCGTGCCCATGAACAGCAGGTTCGGCTGCGCGAGCAGATCGCCGTCGCCCGCCCGCGATTCGCAGAACTTCTCCACCGGCAGCGATTCGCCGGTCATCGCCGCCTGGGCGACGAACAGATCCTTGGCGGCCAGGACCCGGCAGTCGGCCGGGATCATGTCGCCGGCGGAGAGCACGATGTGATCGCCGGGCACCAGATCGCGGATGGGCACTTCCTGGTGGCTGGGCGGGCGCCGCGAATGCAGTTGCGTGCCGAAGTAGCGCTCGGCGACATCCGCCGCTTCCGTGCCCAGATCGCGGCGGATGACGGTGGCGGTATTGCCGACCAGCGCTTTCAGGCGTTCGGCCGCGCGATTTGAACGGCCCTCCTGGACGAACCGGATCAGCGTGGACAGCACCACCATGGTGCCGATGACCACGGTCGCCTTGGCATCCTCGGTGAGATAGGACACCGCGGCCAGCACGGTCAACAGCAGATTGAACGGATTGCGGTAGCACTGCCACAGGTGGCGCCACCACGGCAGCGGCTTCTCGTGATCGACCTCGTTGGGTCCGAAGCGGCCGCGGCGCGCCTCGGCTTCGGCCTGGCTCAGTCCGTCCTCGTGCGATTCCAGCCGCGCCAGCGCACCGGGCACGTCGTCCTGCGCAGCCTGCATCAGCAGCCGGGAAGGCAGCAAGGTCGGCACGCGCGCGTCGCCACGGCCGAAGCCTGCCTCGGGCATCGCCCGGCGACCGAACAGGCCGGCGGCGCGACGGCTGCGCAGGAAGGTATCGAACCAGGTCTTGAGCAGGTTCATCGGGAAACTCCTGGAAAAGATGCGTCGCGCCGGCGGCGCGGCGTCGGGAACGGATCAGGCGAAAGGGGCGAACGAGTCGGCGGTCGTGGGCACGACTTCCCAGCGCACCGTGCGTACGCCCGGGTGGCAGGACAGCAGGCGCACCAGCCGGGCCAGTTCGCGGCGGTTGTTCCCCGGGGCGTCGATGCCGAACACAAGGGCGTGTTCGCGCCGGTGCACGAACCTCAGGTGCAGCCCGCGCGCCCGCTGGACCCGGGCTTCGACGGTGTCGTTCCAGCCCAGCCGCAGGCGCAGGCTCAGGCGGAAGAAGTGGAAGTTCGCCGAAGCGACCGAGGTCTGGAGCGGGAGCGTCTTCATGGACGCTCTCCGCCGGATCGTGGCGCCAGGGTGGGCGCGGTGTGGACGGAGCGGCACAACGGCCGGACCTGGGCCCGCGCCGACGCCGGCAGATGCGGGAAAACGCGGATCCGGCCCTGCAGCGACAATGCGTCGGCGGAGACGCGCGAGGAGCAGACGGACAGCGCACCCGCGAACGCGGCCGCGCCATGCTGCTGGTAGAGGCGACGGAGGGTGGCGACGTCGCGCGCGTGCAGCGCGCCACGCAGGGCGGGATAGAGGGAAGTACGGATCATGGGAACCTCCGGGGGACGCCCGCGAGGTCCCGGCGGTCAGGCGCGGGAAATCCTCGGCGAGGGCGTCGGGTGGCGACGAATCGGCAGGTGCGGGGACGCGGCGAAGCGCCCGTGTGGGTCGGGATCCATGGAGAGTCTCCGGCTGCGCGCGAACGCGCGGAAATCGAGAGGGCGTGCGTCCGCGCGGTCATCCCGTCGATGGGCGGTGATGCGCGGTGGGGAAATTATCCGGAGCGCGTCCGGGCGTGCCTAGGCTGCCGTGGTCTGCTTCGGTTATACGTAGGTATATCGATGGGACCGCGGGCGTGGCGCCCACAGCGATCCGCAGAGGTTCGTCGAGCGGAACAGCGATGACGAGTCGCCGCATTGACGTTCGCGTGCCACATCGACCACGATGTCGCACCTGCCGCGCGACATTCCTACCTTCAATGCCCACGCCCGAAGACGACATCCGCTGGATGCAGCACGCGCTCGCACTGGCCGAGCGGGCGGAGCGCGAGGAGGACGAAATCCCGGTGGGCGCGGTGCTGGTTGGCGCCGACGGCGAGTTGCTGGGCGAAGGCTGGAACCGCAACCTGGCCGAACATGATCCCAGCGCGCACGCGGAAATCGTCGCGATGCGGCATGCCGGGAAGGCACGGGGCAATCATCGGCTGATCGGAACCACGCTGTACGTCACCCTCGAGCCATGTGCGATGTGCGCGATGGCGCTGGTGCACGCGCGGGTCGCGCGGGTGGTCTATGGCGCTTCCGATCCGAAGACCGGCGCCTGCGGCAGCGTGTTCGATCTGCTCGCCGATCCGCGTCACAACCATCGGGTCGAAGTGCAGGGCGGCGTGCTGGGGGACGAGGCGGGCCGCCGCCTGACCAATTACTTCCGCGCCAAGCGCGGGCGCCCGCTGCTGTAGAGCGGAGTCCGCTCCACGACCGCCGGCTTGCGGGAGATGGCGGTGTATCCGCAAGCAGAGCACCTTCCGCCCCGCATCCTGTCGATGGTCCCGACTGCGGCGGGCCGTTACGAACCGGCCGGGCGGCGCCGGGCGTGGCGGTGGTCCATTTCCTCGTTGATGGCGGTCACCGCCAGGGTGGATTCACGCGCCAGCAACAGGCTGGCGGCGAGCATCGCCAGGACCCCCACCGCGGCCAGCCAGGTGGGCAGGCTGCCGAGCCGGTGGTCGACGAAGGTGTCCACCGCCACCGCCAGGCTGGTGCCGACGAAACAGCTGATGGCCGCGTACAGCAGCTGGCCGGCGCGCAGGATGATCAGGCTGCGGCGGCGCTGCAGGCGGATGCGCATTTCGTAGAGCTGGCGCTCGTGCGCGTCCTCGATGTCGACCAGCTCGCGCAGCAGGGTCCGGGCACGGTCGATGATGCGGGCCAGGCGGTTGTTGGCCGACAGCAGCAGGGAGGCCGTCGCGGTCAGGAAGAACGCGGGGGCCAGCATCGCGGTCAGGACGGCGTAGTGCGCGAAATTGTTCATGGGCCGGTCGTGGTGGGCGTCTGCGTTATGATGACATCACGCGGATATCCCGCAACGCGCCGGAGATTTCCGGTTTCATCCTTCCGACGGACAGGTGCATGGCAGCCAGCAACGCGAACAACGACCGACTCATCTGGATCGACCTGGAAATGACCGGGTTGGATACGGGCCAGGACTCCATCCTGGAGATCGCCACGGTGGTCACCGATTCGCAGTTGAACGTGCTGGCCGAGGGGCCGGAACTGGCCATCGCCCATCCGCTGGAGGCGCTGGAAGGCATGGACGACTGGAATCGCAACCAGCACCGCAAGTCCGGGCTGTGGCAGCGCGTCCTGGACAGCCAGGTGACGCTGGGGCAGGCCGAGGCCATGACCGTGGCCTTCCTGATCGAGTGGGTGCCGGCCAACGCCTCGCCGATGTGCGGCAATTCCATCTGCCAGGACCGGCGCTTCCTGCACCGCCTGATGCCCCGGCTGGAGAAGTATTTCCACTACCGGAATCTCGACGTCAGCACCCTGAAGGAACTGGCCCGGCGCTGGGCCCCGCCGGTGCTGGAAGGCGTGCGCAAGCAGGCCGCGCACACCGCGCTCAGCGACGTGCGCGATTCCATCGAGGAACTGCGCCACTATCGCAAGCACCTGGCCGAACTGGCCGGCTGAGGCCGCGCTTTTCCCGTCCCTGTGGGAGCGACGTGAGTCGCGATGGTCGCCCCGTTCGGAGAGTTTCCGGTCGCGACTTACGTCGCTCCTACATGGGGTAGTGGTTGTAGGAGCGACGT
>NZ_JANJUE010000046.1 GCF_024710765.1 Pseudoxanthomonas sp. | reverse complement strand
CCGCCGGGGCGCAGGACCCGCCCGCGGACCCGCCGGACCCCTCGGCCTAGGGCGTGGATCTGAAATACGCCGAACGCGAAGGGGGCGGCAAGGCCTACGCCACCCGCATGAAGGCGCTGTGCGAGGGCCTGTCCTCGCTCGGCGCGTGGACGCGCCTGCATTACGTCTACCCGTATCCGCACGTGGACGACGTCATCCCGCTGATGGCCGAGGGCAAACTGCTGCCGTACCTGGACATCCCGTTCCAGCACGCCAGCCCGCGCATCGTCAAGCTGATGAAGCGTCCGGGCGCGGTCGACAAGACCCTGGAGCGCGTGCAGCGCTGGCGGGCGATGTGTCCGGAACTCACCCTGCGCTCGACGTTCATCGTCGGCTTCCCCGGCGAAACCGAGGCCGAGTTCGAGTCGCTGCTGGAATTCCTCGACGAGGCGCAACTGGATCGGGTGGGCGCGTTCGCCTATTCGCCGGTCGAGGGCGCGGCCGCCAACGCGCTGCCGGATCCGGTGCCGGAGGAAGTGAAGCAGGAACGCCTGGCCCGTTTCATGGAACGGCAGGCGGCCATCTCCGCCGCGCGCCTGGAAGCCAAGATCGGCAGCGTGCAGCGTTGCCTGGTGGATTTGCTGGAAGACGGCATCGCGGTCGCGCGCTCGTCGGCCGATGCGCCGGAAATCGACGGCCTGGTGCATATCCAGAACGGTGAAGAGGCCGCCCTGCGGGTGGGTGACTTCGTCGACGTGGAAATCACCGACAGCGATGAGCACGACCTGTTTGGCGACGCCATCGTCAGGTCGAACGCCGCGGCGATCGATCTCAAGGTGCTGTGACCGGAGCGGCCACGGTGGCGGGGAGGGAGCGCCGCCGCTTCGTCGCACCCGCACGTGGTCCTCTCACTGTCGCCTGCTTTGCCCACCCGTTGTTCGAGGATCTGACGGGCTACCGCGATCTGGCCGAATCGGCCGATTGGCCCGGCATCGACACCCTCAATGCCAGGTTGCCGTTGCCCGGACGACGTTTCGTGGCCCAGGATGAAGCGCTGGACGCCGACGGACTGCACTATGAGGTGCGCGTCGCCCAGGGAAGTATCGCCACCCGTCCGCACAACTGGCACGACTTGTTCAACGCACTGGCCTGGGCACGTTATCCCGCCCTCAAGGCGGCGCTCAATGCGCGCCAATGCCTGCACGTCGCACGCAACGGCACGCAGCGGCGCGATCACGCGCAGCAGGCATTGACCCAGTTCGATGAAGGCGGCGTGATCGTATGGGCACGCGCCGCCGCACTGATCCGGGCGTGGGACTGCCACGACTGGTCCACGTTGTTCCGCAATCAGGCGGACCATTGGCGGCGGGGCGACATCGGCATCGCCGCGGTCGTGGGACATGCGCTGATGGAACAGGCCCTGCTCCCGGAACGCCGGCTGGTGGGCAAGTGCCTGGTGGTGCTGGGCGGCACGCGGGAGGAGAGCGTGCTGCGCATTACCGCTGCCATCCAGGCAGGCCAAACCCTGGTCACGCCGGGCGAGTTGCGGCCGTTGCCGCTGGCCGGCATTCCCGGTTGGCATCCACGGCAGGACGACACCTTTCATGCACAGGCCGACTACTTCCGCCCCTTGCGCGAAGGCCGTGTGTATCCACGGCCGCTGTCCTGATCAGGATTCGTAGCCGACGTCCACCACCACGAAGCGGGCCATGCCGCCGGGCAGTTCGACCGCGAATTCGTCGTCGATGCGCTTCTTCAGCATTGCCCGCGCCAGCGGCGAATCGATGCTGATCCAGCCGCGCGGCGCATCGGTTTCGTCCGGCCCGACGATGCGGTAGCGCGAAGTCTCTCCGCTGGCGATGTTCTCCACCTCCACCCGGGCGCCGAAGAACACCGCCTCCGGATCCGAAGGCGCGCCCTCGACCACGCGCAGGGCCTCCAGCCGTTTGCTCAGGTAACGCACGCGGCGATCGATCTCGCCCAGCTGTTTCTTGCGGTAGGTGTACTCGGCGTTCTCCGAGCGATCGCCTTCCGCGGCGGCGGCGGCCAGCGCCTTGACCACTTCCGGGCGCCTGGCGCGCCACAACTCGTCCAGTTCCGCCTTCAGGCGATCGTGGCCTTCGCGGGTGATCAGGGCGGTGCTCTTTTCGGCAGGGGGACGCCAGCGGGACATGCGGACAGGAAAGCCTTGCGGAGTACTTTGCGGAACAGGATAGATCGGGGCGGCGGCAGTGGAATCAAGCGCGCGCCAGGGTCTTCTCGTAGCGCCACACTTCGAGATCGAATATGCCGGCCGGCGTGTCGAGACGGTTGATCATGTTGCCCGCAAGCGTCCAGCCCTGGCGGGTGTAGAAGCGCGCGGCACGCTCATTGCCGATGGCGCAGGCCAGCCAGGCGCGGGAGACGCCGGCCCGGGCCTGGCGCGCTTCGGCGTCGGCCAACAGCATGGCCGCGACGCCGCTGCCACGCGCGGCGGCACCCACGTACAGCTGGTACATCTCGTCGCCCTTGATCATGGCGAAACCGAGTGGCTGGCCGAGGGCACCGATCGTGCGCACCCGGGGCAGGCCATCCGCGAGGCGTTCGGCGAAACTGGCCAGGGTCCGATGACGCGCCAGTGCCGGCGGCAGGATGGCCGCGTGGGCGTCCTGCCAGCCGTCGTGCCACAGGCGCGCCAACGCTTCGATTTCGGAAGGTTCGGCCTGTCTGATCCGCATGGTCCGCCTCGCCTCGCGGTCGCGCTGCCCCCGGCCGCCGCGTCAGCGGCGCCCGCCGAAGATGCTGCCCAGGATGCCGCGCACGATCTGGTTGCCCAGCTTGGTGCCGATGGTGCGGGTGGTCTGCTTGGCCATGGTCTCGATCATGCCCTGGCGCCGTTTCGTGCCGAACACCGCATCCTTGACCGCCTGGCCAAAGCCGCCCGCGTCGGGATCGTCCTTTTCGGTCTTGGCGGCCGGCGCGTTGGCGGTCTGCATGGCCGCGTCGGTGCGCTTGGCGAGCATCTCGGCCGCCGATTCGCGGTCGATGCGGGTGTCGTACTTGGCCCCGACCGGGCTGCCGGCGCGCACCTGCGCGCGTTCGCTCTCGTTGATGGCGCCCATCCGGCAGCGCGGCGGCGAGATCAGGGTCTGCTGCACGGGCGAGGGCACGCCCTTGTCCTGCAGCGTGGAGACCAGCGCCTCGCCGGTGCCCAGGCGCGAAATCGCATCGGCCACGTCCAGCTTGGGATTGGGGACGAAGGTCTGGGCTGCGGTCTTGACCGCTTTCTGATCGCGCGGGGTGAACGCACGCAGCGCGTGCTGCACGCGGTTGCCCAGCTGGCCGAGGATGTTGTCGGGCACGTCGTCGGGGAACTGCGAGCAGAAATAGACGCCCACGCCCTTGGAGCGGATCAGGCGCACGACCTGTTCGATACGCTGCTTGAGCGCGGGCGGGGCATCGTCGAACAGCAGGTGGGCTTCGTCGAACACGAACACCAGCTTTGGTTTGTCGAGATCGCCGACTTCCGGCAGGGTTTCGAACAGTTCCGACAACAGCCACAACAGGAAGCTGGAGTACAGGCGCGGCTTCAGGATCAACTGGTCCGCGGCCAGGATGTTGACGATGCCGCGGCCGTCCAGGTGGGTACGCATCAGCTCCTGCAGTTCCAGCGCCGGTTCGCCGAAGAACATCTCGCCGCCTTCCTGCTCCAGCCGCAGCAGGGCGCGCTGGATGGCGCCGACCGACTGTGTGCTGACCAGGCCGTAGCTGGTGGAAATGTCCTTGCGCTCGTCGGCGACCAGGCCGAGCAGGGCGCGCAGGTCCTCCAGATCCAGCAACAGCAGGCCGCGGTCGTCGGCCAGCTTGAACACGATGTCCAGCACGCCGGCCTGGGTGTCGTTGAGCTCCAGGATCCGCGACAACAGAGTGGGACCCATCTCGCTGACCGTGGTCCGCACCGGATGGCCAAGCTTGCCGTACAGGTCCCAGAACACCACCGGGCTGGCGCCGGGCGCGTAGTCGGCGATGCCGATGTCACGTGCGCGCTGGAGCACCTTCTCGTTGCCGTCGCCGGCCACCGCGAGTCCGGCGACATCGCCCTTCACGTCGGCCAGGAACACCGGCACGCCTAGGCGCGAGAAGCCCTCGGCCAGGGTCATCAGGGTCACGGTCTTGCCCGTGCCGGTGGCCCCGGCCACCAGGCCGTGGCGGTTGCCGAATTTCGGCAGCAGGGTGACGGGGATGTCGTCGGTGGTGCCTTTGCCCAACAGAATCGGATCCATGAGGTGCCTCGCGGTCTGGTCGGCTGATTCTAGCGATCCGGGATGTCCGGGGAAGTAATGTCGTGACAGGTTCGGCTTGCCCCGGGATCCGGGCGCCGCTACCCTGCCGCGACCGTTTTCGATTGCGCGTGCTGATGTCCCTTACGAAGTCCTTGCTGCGTCCCTGGCCCCTGCTGGCCGTTCTCCTGCCGCTCCTGGCGCTGGCCCCCGCCGCGCATGCCCAGCGGGTCTCGGCCAAGGACAAGGCCGCCATCGAAGTGCTGAACGCGCGCATGGCCGCGGCCGAGAAGCGTTACCGCGACGGCCTGGTGCGGGTGGCCAACAACGACCCCAAGGGGACCGCCGAGACCGATGCCGCGCTGGAGGACATGGAGGACGTGCTGGACGCCTGCATCAAGCAGCGCGGCTGCCAGACCCACACGCTGCTGACCACCTACAAGCGCCTGCTCAAGGATGCCTCCGACGGTGGCGGCGAGGCCGAGGAGGAAACCACCAGCGTCGATCCCCTCGATGACGGCAGCGATCATTCGGCGCTCGCCCAGGCCATCCCGGAAGCCCAGCGCGCCGCATCGCTGCTCAACGACCAGCGTCACGCGTTCGACAAGATGGTCGAGTACAACCCGGCGGTGCAGGCGGGCATCCGCCGCTGGCTGACCGACATGCGCAGCGCGCTGATCACCAGCTACGAGAACTACCAGAACATGCGCGCGGAGATGTACCCGGACTGGGAGCGCAGCAAACTGCCGGAAGCGCTGCTGTTCGGCATCATGGCCAAGGAATCCAATGGCCGCGTGCATGCGACCTCGCGCGCCGGCGCGGCCGGCCCGCTGCAGTTCATGTATGCGACCGGCAAGCGCTTCGGCCTGGGCCCGGACGGCACCGGTTTCGATACCCGCTACGACCCGGCGTTCGCCGGCGAGGCCAGTGCCGCCTACATGAACGAGCGCATGCGCGAACTCAACAACAACATCGAGTTCGCCCTGGCCGCCTACAACGGCGGCGAAGGCCGCGCCGGCCGCGTCTACCGGCAGTACCCGGGCCGTGGTTTCTGGGACGAGGTGGTCTACAGCCAGTTCCCGGGCGAGACCCGCGACTACGTGCCGATGGTGATCGCCGCGGCATGGTTGTTCCTGCATCCCAAGCAGTACGGCCTGGAATTCCCCAAGGTCGACGTGCATCCGGCGCCGCTGAAGCTGGCGCGCGACAGTTCGATTTACGAATTGACCATCTGCCTCGGCAATGGCGGCACCCGCGAGGGCTTCATGCGCGCGCTGCGCAACCTCAATCCCCGCTACGAGGCCGAAGCCTGGATTCCGGCCGGGACGATGCTCAAGGCCAACACCCGCATCGTCAGCCTGTACAACCGCTACTGCGTCAGCGGCCCGCGCGCCGACCTGGCCCGCACGCTGGTGCGTGCCGACGTCAACGCCGCCATCAAGCGCACCGCGCTGACCGGCACCGTCGCGGTGGGCGACGTGACCCCGGTGGCGGGCGTGCCGACCACGGTGGCCTCCGGTGAGCCCAAACCGGCCGAACCGAAGGCGAAGCAGGCGCGCGAGTACCGGGTCGCCAAGGGCGACACCCTGGGCCGGGTTTCGCAGCGCTACCAATGCGACCTGAAGAAGCTGGCCCGCGCCAATGGCCTGAAGGGGCCGGCCTACAGCGTGCGACCGGGGCAGTCGCTGACCCTGGAAAGCTGCAGGAAGTGACGTGAGCGCGCCGGCGCGTATCCACCGCCGGAACATCGGATGGCTGGCGACCGTAGTGGCCAGCGCCGTGCTGGCCATCATCGGCGCGGAGGCCGAAGGCCTGCGTGCGCTGCACTATCTGTTCAAACCCCTGGCCACGCTGCTGGTGGCGGCGATGGTGCTGCGCATGGCGGCCGCGGAGCCCGGCTACCGGCGCGCGGTGCTCGCCGGCTTGCTGCTGTCCTTGCTCGGGGATGTGTTCCTGATGCTTCCCGGCGACTGGTTCGCGTTCGGGCTGGGCAGTTTCCTGCTGGCGCACCTGTGCTATCTGCGGGCGCTGCGACGGCGCGGTGGCTGGTTTCGTCCGCGCTGGCCGGTGCTGGCATACGCCGGCGTCGCGGCGATGGTGCTGGCATGTCTGTGGCCGCATCTGCCGACGGATCTGCGGATTCCCGTGACCGTCTATGTGGCGGCGCTGGCCGCCATGGCCGCGCAGGCGGCCTGCGTCTGGCGCCAGCGTCCGGACCGGGCCACCGCGCTGGCCGCGGTCGGCGGCGCGTGCTTCGTGATGTCCGATGCGCTGCTGGCCATCGATCGCTTCGCCATCACGATTCCCTTGGCGAGTGCGTGGGTGCTGGTGAGCTACTGGACGGCGCAGTGGTGCATCGCACGCTCGACGGCGACTTAGGCGGGTGATGGTCCGGTGTGGTCAGAGATGGCTTCCAGCCGCGCCAGCGCCTGTCCCAGCCGCACCGGCGATTCGGCATGCAACTCCGGCGCCAGTTCCGCTACGCCCGGTGGCAGCAGGATGATCACGGTCGAGCCATAGTTGAAGCGGGCCATTTCCTCGAAGCGATCCAGGGTGATGCCCTTGCCGCGATAGTCCTTGCGGGTGACGCGATCGCCGTAGGCGGGAATTTCCACGCCGCTCCAGACCGTCTCCACGCCCGATACCAACAGCGCGCCGACCATCACCGAGACCATCGGGCCGAAGTCGGCGTCGAAGTGGCAGACCAGGCGCTCGTTGCGGGCGAACAGCCCCGGCACGCTGGCGACGGCGTCGGTGCCGACGCTGAAAAGGCGGCCGGGCACGTGCACGGTTTCGCGCAGGGTGCCGCGCCAGGGCATGTGGACCCGGTGGTAGTCGCGTGGCGACAGGTACACGGTGGCGTACAGGCCGTTGCGGAACGGCTCGGCATCCGCGGCATCGCCCAGCAGTTCGGCGGAGGTGAACGACTGCCCCTTGGCCTGGAAGATGCGCCCGTCCCGGATGGGTCCGCATTGACTGACATGGCCGTCGGCCGGCATCAGCAGCGCGCGCGGGTCCGGATCGGCCATGCGTGCGCCGGGCTTCAGCGCGCGGGTGAAGAAGGCATTGAAGCTCGGATAGGCGCGCGGGTCGGGCTCGGCCGCTTCCGACAGATCAACGCCGAAGCGGCGCACCACCGCGTCGATCAGCCATTGCTTGATGGCCGGCGAGCTGGAATACGCCAGCCGGCGCGCCAGCGAGGACAGCAGGCGATGCGGCAGGACGTAGGTGAGCGCGGTGACCGGACTCATCGCGCGGTGGCCTCGGTCAGCGCCTTCATGTCGGTGGCAATGGCATCGGGACGGAACGGCGGGCGGATCAGGCCGGCCAGGCGCCCCTGCGGATCCAGCACGGCGATGGCCGAGGAATGGTCCATCGAATAGTCGTTGGGATTCTGCTCGAAGCCCTTGCCCGGGACCTTCATGAAGACGAAGCCCAGCGACTTGGCGAAATTCTCCAGGGTGGGCTCGTCGGCGGTGGCCGCCAGCGTGTCGGGGTGGAAGGCGTGCGCGTACTCGCCGACCTTGTTGGGGGTGTCGCGTTCCGGATCCACGGAGACGAACAGCACCCGCGGGCGGGTCGAGTCGGGCAGGGCGCGCCACTGGTTCTGCGACTGGGCCAGTTCGGCCAGGGTGGTCGGGCAGACGTCCGGGCAGAAGGTGAAGCCCAGGAACACCAGGGTCCAGTGGCCTTTCAGTTCGCCGGAGGCCAATTGCGTACCATCGGACTGCCGCAGCGCGAACTCCGGCAACGGGCGCGCCTGCGGGAACATCGTCACCGCCTGCGTCGCCGGCCAGGCCTGCGCGGGGCGGGCGGAGCCGAAGAACTTCTGCGCGGCCAGCAGGCCCAGGCCGGCGGCCAGCGCCAGCAGCAGGATGATCCCGAACTTCTTGTTGAACATGGCGGTCTCGCGGGAAGGCCGGCGTGGCGGCGGTTTCGAGCCGTGCCGGCGGACCCGACATGATACCGGCGCAACGCCTATAATCGGGAACCGGACCCCACCGGCCATTTCCCCCGTCTTTACGCCATGACTGCCGACGCAGCCGCAGAACTGCATACCCTCATCGACCTGATCCGGTACGGCGCCAGCCGCTTTAACGAGGCCGGCCTGACCTTCGGTCACAGCTACGACAACGCCCTCGATGAGGCAACCCATCTGGTGCTGCACACGCTGCATCTGCCGCCGGATCTGGGCCCGGCCTACGGCCAGGCGCGGGTGACCGGCACCGAGAAGGCGGAAATCCTCGCGCTGTTCAAGCGCCGCGTGGAAGAACGCGTTCCGGTGGCCTACCTGACCGGCGAGGCCTGGTTCGCCGGGCTGAGCTTCAAGAGCGACGCGCGCGCGCTGGTGCCGCGTTCGCCGATCGCCGAACTGATCGAATCGGGCTTCGAGCCGTGGCTGGGGGGGCGCGAGGTCAACCACGCGCTGGACCTGTGCACCGGTTCGGGCTGCATCGCCATCGCCATGGGGCACTACAACCCCGAGTGGCAGGTCGACGGCGTCGACATCAGCGACGACGCGCTGGCACTGGCGGCCGAGAACAAGGCGCGCCTGCATGCCGACAACGTGCAGTTGGTCAAGTCGGATCTGTTCGCCGGCCTGGGCGGGCGCCATTACGACCTGATCGTCACCAATCCGCCCTACGTCACCAACGACGAGACCGATGCGCTGCCGAAGGAGTATTCCTTCGAGCCCGAACTCGGCCTGCGCGCCGGCGACGACGGCCTGGACCTGGTGCTGAAGATCCTGCGCGATGCGCCGCTGCACCTGAGCCAGGAAGGCCTGCTGATCTGCGAGGTCGGCGAATCCGAGCATGCACTGGTGAAGCTGCTGCCGGATGTCGAATTCGCCTGGATCGAATTCAAGGTCGGCCAGATGGGCATCTTCGCGGTGGAGTGCGCCGAATTGATCCGGCACAACAAGCACATCCGTGCGCTGGCGGACGCGCGAAAATGAAACGCGCTTCCGATGGCGTCGCGCCATCCCGCGGCTAGCGCCGGGCCTGCTCGGCGAGCACGTCCGGTTTGCCGGAACAGCGGGGCAAGCTCCGCTCCACATGAGACACCGCCTTGAGCAGCAACAGTTTCGGAAAACTCCTCACCGTCACCACGTTCGGCGAATCGCACGGACCGGCGATCGGCTGCGTGATCGACGGTTGCCCGCCGGGCCTGGCGATCGCGCCGGAGGAATTCCGCCATGACCTGGAGCGTCGCGCCACCGGCAAGAGCCGGCACACCTCGGCGCGGCGCGAAGCCGACGAGGTGGAAATCATCAGCGGCGTCTACGAAGGCCTGACCACCGGCACGCCCATCGCGCTGCTGATCCGCAACACCGATCAGCGCAGCAAGGACTACGCCAACATCGCCAGCCAGTTCCGTCCCGGCCATGCCGACTACACCTATTGGCAGAAGTACGGCATCCGCGATCCGCGCGGCGGCGGGCGTTCCTCCGCGCGCGAGACGACCATGCGCGTGGCCGCCGGCGTGATCGCCAAGAAGTGGCTGGCGCGGCGGCATGGCGTGACGGTCCGCGGTTATTTGTCGCAACTGGGCCCGGTCACGCCGGAAGGTTTCGACTGGAACGTGGTCGAGGACAACGCGTTCTTCTGGCCGCACGCCGCACAGGTGCCGGCGCTCGAAAGCTACATGGATGCGCTGCGCAAGTCGGGCGATTCGATCGGCGCGCGGGTGAACGTGGTCGCCGACGGCGTGCCGCCGGGCTGGGGCGAGCCGATCTACGGCAAGCTCGACGGCGATCTGGCCGCCGCGCTGATGAGCATCAACGCGGTCAAGGGCGTGGAGATCGGCGACGGCTTCGCCGCGATCACCCAGAAAGGCACCGAGCATCGCGACGAGATGACCCCGGAGGGTTTCCTGTCCAACCATGCCGGCGGCATCCTCGGCGGCATCTCGACCGGCCAGCAGGTCACTGCCTCGATCGTCCTCAAGCCCACCTCCAGCCTGCGCCTGCCGGGCCGCACCGTGGACCTGGACGGCCAGCCGGCCGAGGTGATCACCACCGGTCGCCATGATCCGTGCGTGGGCATCCGCGCCACCCCGATCGCCGAGGCGATGATGGCGCTGGTGCTGATGGATCACGCGCTGCGCCACCGTGCGCAATGCGGCGACGTGGGCGACGTGCCGCCCCGGGTGCCGGGACAGGCCGATGGCTGAACCGCGCCGTCGCGTCTGGGTCTCGCAGCCGCTGTTCGATGACGTCATCGACCGGCTGGGCGGGTACTTCGACGTGCGTGGCACCGCCGAGGTGCAGGCCTATACGGCGGCGCAGATCGCCGCGCACCTGCGCGACGCGGATGGCGCCGTGGTCACCCTCAACGAGCGCATCGGCGCGGCCGAGGTCGCGGAGGCGCCGCGGCTGAAAGCCATCGCCAACGTCGGCGTCGGCTACAACAACCTCGACATCCCGGCGCTGGACGCGGCCGGCATCGTGGCGACCAATACGCCGGACGTGCTCACCGAGACCACCGCCGACTTCGGTTTCGCCCTGTTGATGGCCACCGCCCGCAGGATCACCGAGGCCGAGCGCTGGCTGCGTGATGGCCAGTGGCGGCAGTGGTCGTTCAGCACGATGCTGGGCATGGATCTACATGGCAGCCACCTGGGCATCCTCGGCATGGGCCGGATCGGGCAAGGCATCGCGCGCCGGGCCGGCGGTTTCGGCATGCGCGTGCGGTACCACAACCGCCATCGCGTCGATGCGGCGACCGAGCGCGAGTGCCGTGCCGAATACGTCGATCTCGACACGCTGCTGGCGACGTCTGATCATCTCGTGCTGGTGCTGCCGTACTCGCCGGCGGTCCATCACCTGATCGACGCCGCCGCGCTGGCGAAAATGAAGTCGACCGCCACCCTGGTGAACATCGCGCGTGGTGGCCTGATCGACGAACCCGCGCTCGCCGACGCGCTGGCGCAGGGCCGCCTGGCCGCGGCAGGGCTAGACGTCTACGAAGGTGAACCGGCCGTGCTTCCGGAACTGCTCGCGCTGCGCAATGTCGTGCTGACCCCGCACATCGCCAGCGCCAGCCTGGCCACCCGCCGCGCCATGGTCGGCCTGGCGGTGGACAATCTCATCGCCGCGCTCGGCGAAGGTCCGGATGCCGGTCGTCCGGCCAACCCCATCAACCCGGATGTGCTGGCGATCGCCGGCGGCGACCGCAAGACCACCGCGATTAAACGATAGGGAGCCTCTGGCCTTCCCGGAGGTTCCCCGAACACAGCCCCCCATTGCTGTCCGCTGTCTTCCTTCATCCCCATTTTTTTTCGCGAATCCCCATCCATGAGCAATCAGAATCGCAGTTTCAATGTCGCAGTCGTGGGCGCCACCGGCGCCGTGGGCGAGACCATGCTGTCCATCCTCGCCGAGCGCGATTTCCCGATCGGCAAGCTGGTCGCGCTGGCCTCGGAGCGTTCGGCCGGCGGCGAGGTCGAGTTCAACGGCCAGAAGATCACCCTCCAGGACCTGGCCACCTTCGATCCGGCCGGCATCGATATCGCCCTGTTTTCCGCCGGTGGCAGCGTCTCCAAGGAATACGCGCCGAAGTTCGCCGCCGCCGGCGCGGTGGTGATCGACAACTCGTCCGCGTTCCGCTACGACGACGACGTGCCGCTGGTGGTCAGCGAGGTCAACCCGGAGCAGGTGCAGAACCGTCCGCGCGGCATCATCGCCAACCCCAACTGCTCGACCATGCAGATGCTGGTCGCGCTGGCGCCGATCCACCGCAAGGCCGGCATCGAGCGCATCAACGT
>NZ_JANJUE010000264.1 GCF_024710765.1 Pseudoxanthomonas sp. | reverse complement strand
CCGTTTGAATTTCATCCGCAATAAAAAGGACGTTGTTCTTCTTGCAAACTTCCGCGACCTTTTTCAAATATCCAGCAGGCGGGATGATGACACCTGCTTCACCTTGAATCGGTTCGAGCATGACCGCTGCCGTATTGGGTGTAATGGCTTTTTCCAGCGCGTCAGCATCGCCATAATCCACAACCACGAAGCCCGGCGTGAACGGACCAAAATCATCACGATAGGAAGGCTCGGTGGAGAAGGAAATGATGGTCACCGTGCGCCCGTGGAAGTTATTGCCCGCCACGATAATTTCCGCCTGATGACGCGGGATACCTTTGACCACATACCCCCATTTACGTGCCAGTTTGACCGCCGTCTCGACCGCTTCTGCGCCCGAGTTCATCGGCAGGGACATTTCGTAGCCAGTCATCTCAGAGAGTTCTTTGTAAAGCAGGGGCAACTGGTCGTTGCGGAAAGCGCGGGATGTGAGCGTGACCCGTTTCGCCTGTTCGAGCATCGCGTTCAAAATCTCAGGGTGGACGTGTCCCTGATTGACTGCCGAATATGCGGAGAGACAATCGAGATATTTCTTGCCTTCCACATCATGCACCCACACACCTTCGGCTTTTTCGATCACCACATCCAGCGGATGATAATTATGCGCGCCAAATTCTTCTTCGATCTTGATAAAGTCTTGTGTATTCATTTATTCACCTATATATTTCATTGCGAACGAGCGTCAGCGAGTGAAGCAATCCCCTCGTTGGGAGACCGCTTCGTTCCTCGCGGTGACATTATCCAACACCAAACACCCGCGCCAGAATCGCCTTCTGTGCGTGCAAACGATTGTGCGCCTGCGGAAAGATCACCGAATGCGGACCGTCCGCCACGTCATCGGTCAATTCCTGATTACGATGTGCAGGCAGACAGTGCATCACAATCACATCCTTGTCCGCTTCACTGACCAATTTTGAATTGACCTGATACGGCGGGAAGATCTTCTCGCGGATGGCAGTCTCTTCCTCCTGCCCCATGCTGGTCCATGTATCGGTGTAGATGACGTGCGCACCGTTCACCGCTTCATGGACATCCCGCACGAAGGTCAACTTGCTGCCTGTTTTCGCCGCAATATTTTGAGCGATCTC
>NZ_JANJUE010000439.1 GCF_024710765.1 Pseudoxanthomonas sp. | reverse complement strand
CCCAGCACGGGTTTGAGTCCCATCATCATGAAATCCAGCGCGCCGCTCGCCCGGAACATCCCGATCGCGAACAGCATGCCGACCAGATACGGAATGATGCGGACCGCGATCTCGAATCCTTCCTTCGCGCCGACCACGAATTCCTCATACACTTTCACCTTGCGCATCATGCCATAGAGCACGATGCCGACGATCAACGTCGGAAGCACGAACACGGAAATCAGGTTCAAACTCATCATACCGTAGCCCTCCGGGATTTGCGCTCAAACCACTTCACGGCAAGAACCGCCGCCAAGGTCGAGAAGAACGTGGCGATGAGGATGGAAAAGAACAGTTCGTTCACTTTGAGTCCCATGAGGGCGACCAAGGTCACCGGCGGAAGGATCTGAACGCTGGAGGTGTTCAGCGCGAGGAACATGATCATCGGGTCGGATGCGGTCTCTTTGTCTTCGTTCAGCCCTTGAAGTTCTTCCATGGCTTTGAGCCCCAGCGGCGTGGCCGCGTTCCCCAAACCCAACACGTTCGCCGCCAGGTTGAGCGAGATCAGCCCCATCGCCGGGTGATCGGGCGGTAGCGACGGAAACAGCTTCCGCATGAAGGGCTGCACACCCTTCACCACGATCTTGATCACGCCCGAACGATCCGCGATCTGCATCAGTCCGAGCCACAGCGCCATGACCCCGATCAGCCCCAAGGCCAGCGTCACGGCCGTTTCGGCCATGTCGAACGCGGCCTTGGTGATGGCCCGAAGCTTCACGAAACGAACCACAGGCAACGTGCTCGCCACCACGTCCACATCCACCCGGCGCGACGGCAGCCTGAGCTCCTGCTTGCGCGAACTCTCCTGGTTCGCCGCCACATCCCGCCAGCGCTTCGGCAACGCATCCGTCACCGGAACGACCAATTCGGCCTCATCCCCATCCGGACGCCAATCTCCCACATGGATCACGCTGTCGCCCGGTATGCGGAAACGGACATCCTCTCCGAAGGTGACCACCTCCAGACGGATCTCCTCCCCGTTCTGCCATGTGTTTCGCCGCAGGTCGCCGATGTCCTGCCACAAGGCGAACACCAGGCTGACCACGATCATGCCTCCGAAGATGTAGTTGAGCATAAGATGGAATCGGGAATCAGGAATCGGGAATCAGGAATCAGTATACAAAAATCCGGTTCTTTGTCGGAGACCTCTTTCCGATTCCTGATTCCCGATTCCCGAGTACCGTATCTTCCTCTTCACCGATTCCCGATTCCTGATTCCATGTCCAAAATCGAAACCCTCGCCATCCACGGCGGCTACTCCGCACACGGGCCGAACCAGTCCATCAATCCGCCGCTGCATACCTCCACGGTGTGGACCCACCCCGACACCGGACTCAACCGCGGACCTGGTTCCACCGCGTATTCGCGCTTCGCCAACCCCAACCGGAATGAGTTCGAAGCAGTGATGTGCGGCTTGGAAGGCGGCGAGACGGCGATGGCGTTCGGCTCGGGCATCGCGGCGGTCGCGGCCATTTTCCAAGCGCTCGATCCGGGCGATCACGTGGTGGTGTGCCAGGACGTGTACCACGGAACCCGTGTGCTGCTTAACGGCTTCCTCAAGCGCTGGGGACTCACCGCCACCTACGCCGATGCCACGAATCCGAGCGAGTTCGCGTCGCATGTGCGTCCGGAAACCAAGCTACTTTGGCTGGAAACCCCCTCCAACCCCCTGCTGCTGATCACCGACATCCGCGCGATCCGTGCGCTGGTTCCCGATCGCCTCATCGCGGTCGACAACACGTGGGCCACACCGATCTTCCAGCGTCCGCTGGAGCTGGGCGCCGATGTGGTGATGCATTCGGCGTCGAAGTATCTGGGCGGACATTCCGACATCCTCAACGGCGTCGTGGTCTGCAAAACGGCGGATGAGTTCGCGCATCGCATCCGGTCGAATCAGCAGCAGACCGGCGGCATTTCGTCGCCGTTCGACAGTTGGATGCTGGTGCGCAGCATCAAGACCTTGCCCGTGCGGATGAAGGCGCACGAGGCGAACGCCATCGCCGTGGCCAGATTCCTGAACGATTTGCCGACCATCGAAACCGTCTTTTACCCGGGACTGCCCTCCGCGCAAGGCCACGACGTGGTTTTGAAGCAGATGAGCGGATTCGGCGCGATTGTGTCCTTTCTTTTTATGGGAAATCAGGAACAGACACTGAAAGTAATCGCGAAATCCCGCATTATACATAGAGCGACCAGTCTCGGCGGAGTGGAGAGCACGTGGGA
>NZ_JANJUE010000224.1 GCF_024710765.1 Pseudoxanthomonas sp. | reverse complement strand
ACCTGCCACGGGGTCAGGTCGCGGAAGATCTGGGCGGTGCGGACGCGCAGCTTGTCCTGCAGGGCATGGACTTCGGCATCGACATTCACCGCCGGTCCAGCGCTGGCGTTGCGCAGCTCCTGGATCTTGGCTTCCAGATCGGCGATGGGTTGTTCGAAATCGAGGTAGTTCGGATTCATCAAGCGGGCCATGGGCCGGAAAGAGGGGAGTTTATCCCAGCCGGGGGCTCCATACCGAGCCGTGCTGAGGGCGCCGGGATGGGGGCGGGCGGGGCGTCAGTGGGTCCAGGGGCGGCCGACGGCCAGCTTGACCGCGCGCACGCCGGGCGTGGCCCGCAGGGCGTCGACCAGCTCGGTGTCGACCCGGACCGACAGGCTGCCATTGACGTCGAGCATGCCGGCAGTGGCCGATTGGCCGGACGGCAGGACCAGGTCCAGGCGCAGCGGGGTGTTGCCGGGGCGGTGGCGGGCGAGCAGGGCGTCCACCCGCGACCACAGGCCAGGCTGGCGCAGATCCAGCCGCAACGACAGGCGTTGCGCCTGCTGCGCGCACAGCTGCGAGTAATCCCAGCACTGGCGGATGCGCAGGCTGAAGCCGCCGTTGAACTCGTCCTCGCGCAGGCCGCCCTTCATGATCAGGATGCGATCACGGGTGAGCAGCGGCCCGAATTCGGCCATGGCGTCGGAGAAGGCGCTGCACTCGATGCGGCCGCGTCCGTCTTCCAGTTGCACGAACACCTGGCTGTCGCCCTTGCGGCGTACGCCGACCACCTGGCCGGCGATCAGCGCGCTGACTTCCGGGCGCCAGCCCTTCTTCTCGCCCGGTGACTGGTTGCTCCAGAGCTTTTCCAGATCACCCAGGTCGCTGCCGACCAGGGCGCGCAGATCCTCGCGATAGGGATCCATCGGATGCCCGCTGAGGTAATGCCCCAGGGTTTCGCGCTCACCGCTCAGCAGCTGGCCGAGCGGCCATTCGTCCACCTCGGTCAGCACCACTTCCAGCGCGGGCGTGGCATCGCCGCCGCCAAACAGCGAGTTCTGCCCGGCGGCACGCTCCTTGGCGATCTGGTCGGTGGCCTTGAGCACTTCCGGCAACTGCAATGTCAGCGAGGCGCGGTTGCGGCCCAGCGCGTCGAGCGCGCCGGCGTTGACCATCGCTTCCAGCGCGCGCCGGTTGAGCTTGGAGGAGTCGACCCGCTTGCAGAAATCCAGCAGGTCCCGGAACGGGCCGCCCTGGCGGCGTTCGGTGACGATGGCTTCGCACAGGCCCTGGCCGACGCCCTTGATCGCGCCGATGCCGTAGCGGATGGTGCGCGGGTCGGTCGCCTCGAACATGTAGTCCGAGTGGTTGATCTCCGGCGGCAACACTTCCAGATCCAGGCCGCGCGCCTCGTCCAGGAAGCCGACCACCTTGTCGGTGTTGTCCATGTCCGAGGACAGCACCGCGGCCATGAACTCGGCCGGGTAGTGGCACTTCAGCCAGGCGGTCTGGTATGACACCAGTGCATAGGCCGCGGCGTGCGACTTGTTGAAGCCGTAGCCGGCGAACTTCTCCATCAGGTCGAAGATTTCGTCGGCCTTCTTCTCGTCGACGCCGCCCTTGCCGGCGCCCTCGCGGAAGATCTCGCGGTGCTTGGCCATTTCCGCCGGCACCTTCTTGCCCATCGCGCGACGCAGCAGGTCGGCGCCACCGAGCGAGTAGGCGCCGACGATCTGCGCCATCTGCATCACCTGCTCCTGGTACACCATGATGCCGTAGGTGTCCTTCAGGATGGCTTCGGTGCGCGGATCGGGATATTCCACTTCCTCGCGCCCGTGCTTGCGGTCGACGAAGCTGGGAATCAGGTCCATCGGGCCGGGACGGTACAGCGACACCAGCGCGATCAGATCCTCGAAGCGGTCGGGTTTGGCGTCCTTCAGCAGCCGGCGCATGCCGGAGGATTCGAACTGGAACACCGCGCCGGTGTTGCCGGAAGCGAAGACCTGGCGATAGGTGGCGGCGTCGTCCAGTGGAATCGTCGCGATGTCGATCGGCGGCACGCCCGCGCGCTCGTGGCGGCGATTGATCGCCTTGACCGCCCAATCGATGATGGTCAGCGTGCGCAGGCCCAGGAAGTCGAACTTCACCAGGCCGACTTCCTCGACGTCGTTCTTGTCGAACTGGGTGACCGGATTCCGGCCCCGCATGCCCTCGTCGTGTTCGGCGAACAGCGGGCAGAAGTCCGACAGCGGTGACGGCGCGATGACCACGCCGCCGGCGTGCTTGCCGGCATTGCGGGTCAGGTCTTCCAGCTGTCGCGCCAGATCGATGAGATCGCGGACGTCGTCCTCGCTGTTGTAGCGCTCGATCAGTTCCTGCGAGGACATCTCGCTGTTGCCTTCGCCCATCGCATCCTTCAGGCTCACGCCGAGGATGTTGGGAATCAGCTTGGCGACGCCGTCGACCAGACCGTAGGGAAAGCCGAGCACGCGGCCGGCGTCGCGCACCACCGCCTTCGCCGCCATGGTGCCGTAGGTGATGATCTGGCTGACCCGGTCGCGGCCGTACTTGCGCGCGACGTAGTCGATCACCTCGTCGCGCCGATCCATGCAGAAGTCGATGTCGAAGTCGGGCATCGACACGCGTTCCGGATTGAGGAATCGCTCGAACAGCAGGTTGTAGGGCAGCGGATCCAGATCGGTGATCTTCAGCGCCCACGCCACCAGCGAGCCGGCGCCCGAACCACGGCCCGGGCCAATCGGGATGCCTTGGTTCTTGCCCCACTGGATGAAGTCGCCGACGATCAGGAAGTAGCCGGGGAAACCCATCTTGATGATGGTGTCCAGCTCGAATTCCAGACGTTCGAAGTAATCCTCGCGGGACTTGCCCGGGGCGAGCGGGTTCTTCTCCAGCCGTTCTTCCAGTCCGGCCCGGGCCTGGCTGCGGATCCAGCTGTCCAGGGTCTCGTTTTCCGGCACCGGATAGGCAGGCAGGAAGTAGGTGCCCAGCCGCATCTCGATATTGCAGCGCTGCGCCAGCGACAGCGTGTTGTCGATGGCGTCCGGCACGTCGGCGAACAGCGCGGCCATCTCCTCGGCCGACTTCATGTACTGCTCGGCGCTGTATTCGCGCGGCCGCTTGGGATCGTCCAGCACGCGGCCGGAGGCGATGCACACGCGTGCCTCGTGCGCGTCGAAATCGTCCGGCGACAGGAAGCGCACGTCGTTGCTGGCGATGACCGGCAGGCCGCGCTTGGCCGAGGCGTGCAGCGCGAAGGCGTTGAACGCTTCCTCGCCTTCGCGCTGGGTGCGGGTGAGCTCCAGGTGCAGGTCTTCGCCGAAGCTGCGCTGCCACTCGGCCAAATGCTGTTCGGCCAGTTCGTGCCGCCCGCTGAGCGCGAGCCGGCCGGCATGGCTTTGCCGCCCCATCAGCGCGAACAGACCCTCGCGGTCTTCATGCAGCCACTGCGGATCGATGGCGACGCCGTCGGTGCGGTGGCCTTCCATCCACGCCCGGGTGAGCAGGCGGGACAGCGACAGGTAGCCTTCGCGATCCCGGCACAGCAGGGTCACCGGCCATGGGGTCTCGTTGCCTTCGGCCACCAGCACGTCGGCGCCGGCGATCGGCTTGATGCCGACGCTTTCGGCGGCCTTGTAGAACTTGACCAGGGCGAACAGGTTGTTGCGGTCGGTGACCGCCAGCGCCGGCATGTGCAGTTCCACTGCGCGGCTGAGCAGGTTGGCCTGCTTGGCTTTCTTGGGGTCGGCCTGATCCGGTTTCTCGGGCACGCGGATGATCGAATCCGCCATCGAGAACTCGGTGTGCAGGTGGAGATGAACGAAGCGGGAGGACATGCCGGCTCGGAAGACTGTCCGGGCAGGTTACCGGCGGGGTGGGGGAGGGGCAAGGCTTGACATCGCCGCCGGGGCCGACCGGCGAGCCGCCGATCGGCGGGAAGTCCAGGCGGGGCGGGCGCCGGCAGGCCGGCGGCGCCGTTCAATGGATCCGGAACACTTCGGAGGGCGACGGCGTGTAGCTGGCCTCGCGGACGTGGCGCTGGTGCTCGCGCAGCGCCGATTCCTGGTCGCGGGCATGCTCCCAGTCATGGCGGTCGAACGGGAAGCCGCCGACCGGCGCATGCCGCAGGCTGGACTCCAGCGCGCGCAGGCGCAGGAAGTCGCCGTAGGCTTCGAGTTCGCGCGCCAGGCCGGGCCAGGACACGTCCAATGGCAGCGGCATCCCGGCATCGCCGGTGTCGAGGACCCGATCGAGCACCGCGGCCAGGCCATGCCTGATCGCGGGCTCGCAGGCCCAACTGGCATCTTCCAGCAGCGCGGCCATCCGTTGCGCGCAGCCGGCGTCCACCGGTGGCGCATCCGGACAAAGCGCGCGCACGAGCGCCACCAGGCGCTCATGGTGGGTGTCGACGTTGCCGGTGTTCGAGGGGGAGGGCGGGTCGCGCGCTGGCGGCCCGGAATCCGGAGCGGGGTTGTGTCGGTGCAGGTTCATGGCAGTTCTCGCGAGACCGTCGGGGGCCGGTGCGCATCACCGTGATCCTTGGACAGCGGTGTTGCTCCTTGAGGAGATGCGAGGACAGCGTGCAGGGTCGCGCTGCGGGTTTCGACTGCGGAAAGTCGGCGTGACCAAGGACAGGGCCACCTGTTCATCCGACCGGCGGCGATCCGGCGCGGGAACTCCGCGCTCAGCGCATGCCGTGCGCTTCCAGTGCGATCCGCACCGGCGCGAAGCTGCGGCGATGCTGCGGGCAGGGACCGTGGCGGGCCAGTGCGGACAAGTGTTCGGGCGTGGAATAACCCTTGTGGTTGGCGAAGCCGTACTGGGGGAACTCCGTGTGCAGTTCGACCATCGCCCGATCCCGGGTGACCTTGGCGAGAATCGAGGCCGCCATGATCGCGGCGTCCAAGCGGTCTCCACCCACCAGCGCCTCGGCGGGGCAGCACAGGCGCGCCGGAATGCGGTTGCCGTCGATGCGCGCCAGCTCGGCCTTGGGCTGCAGCGCCTTCACCGCGCGCCGCATGCCTTCCATCGTGGCCTGCAGGATGTTGAGCTGGTCGATTTCCTCGCGATGGACGAATTCGACGCGCCAGGCCAGCGCGCGTTCGATGATCAGCGGGTAGAGCGTCTCGCGCTGCGCTTCCGTCAATTGCTTGGAATCGTTGAGGCCGTCGATGGGCCGATCCGGATCCAGGATCACCGCGGCCACCGAAACCGGTCCGGCCAGTGGGCCGCGGCCGGCCTCGTCCACGCCGGCGATCAGGCGGAACACGGGCGCGGGAAACAGCGAATCGACCGGCAGCATGGCGTGATCCTAGCCGACCGCGCGCCGCGGCGTGGACGACCCAAGCAGTTCCACCACCGCATCGGCCGCGCGCGCGGAGGCATCCTGGCGCAACTGCTCGTGCAGTTGCAGATACTTCGGCTGCAAGGCGGCGACGTCCCGCGGCGCACGGAACCAGTGCAGCACCGCGTCAGCCAGCTTTTCGGGCGTGCAGTCTTCCTGCATCAGTTCCGGTGCGAGATCCTCGCCCGCCAGCACGTTGGGCAGCGCATAGCGCTGCACCTTCAGCAGGCCGAGGGCCTTGACGATGCGGTAGGTCATCGGCGCGACCTTGTAGCCGACCACCATCGGCCGCTTCGCCAGCATGGTCTCCAGGGTCGCGGTGCCGGACGCCAGCAGCACCACGTCGGCGGCGTAAAGCGCGGTGCGCGCATGGCCATCCAGCAGGCGCAGGTCGGGTACCGACAGGCGCGGATCGGCCAGCAGGCTTTCCAGCAGCGCGCGGCAGGCTTCACTGGCGGCGGGGACGCAGACCCGCAAGCCCGGTACCTCCGCGACGAGCCGGCGTGCGGCTTCCAGGAACGGCGGCGCGAGCCGCTGGATCTCGCCCAGCCGGCTGCCTGGCAGCAAGGCAAGCACCGGTCCCTCCACGGGCAGATCCAGCGCCCGCCGGGCGGCGGCGCGATCCGGTTGCAGCGGCATGTCGTCGGCCATCGGATGGCCGACGAAGCGCGCGTCGATGCCGTGGCGGGCGTAGATGGGCGGTTCCATCGGAAACAGGCACAGCACCCGATCGGCGCTGGCGCCAATCTTCTGCGCGCGCTTCTCGCGCCAGGCCCAGACCGACGGGCTGACATAGTGCACGGTGCGGATGCCGCGCTGCTTGAGCCAGCGCTCCACGCCGAGATTGAAGTCAGGCGCGTCGATGCCGATGAACACGTCCGGTTGCCAAGCCAGCACGCGCTCGCGAAACGCTCGCCGCAGGCTCAGCAGGCGGGGCAGGTGGCGCAGAACCTCTGACAGTCCCATGACCGCCAGTTCGCCGGCATCGAACCAGGTCTGGCAGCCTTCCCCGCGCATGGCGTCGCCACCGATGCCGGCGAATTCGGCTTCCGGGCAGCGTTCGCGCAGCGCCGCGATGAGGCCGGCGCCGAGCCCGTCGCCGGACGCCTCGCCTGCCACCAGCGCGATGCGCGGACGCCGTGCCGGCGCGTTCATCTCAGCAGCGGCCGCTCGCCGCGCTCGATGAAATCGAGCAGGGCGCGCACGTCTTCGCTGGACTGGGCCTGCTCGGCCAGCTGCTGCTTGGCTTCGGCCAGCGGCAGGCCGGCGACGTACAGGGTGCGGTAGGCGCGCTTGATCGCGCTGATGCGCTCGGCGTCGAAGCCGCGTCGCTTCAGTCCTTCGCTGTTGATGCCGCGCGGACGGCCGAGCGAATCGCTGCCGACCATCGTGTATGGCGGCACGTCGCCATTGACCAGCGCGCCCATGCCGATGAAGGCATGCGCACCGATGCGGCAGAACTGATGGGCGCCGGAGAAGCCGCTCATGATGACCCAATCCTCGACCGTGACGTGCCCGGCCAGGGTCGAGTTGTTGGAAAACACGCAGTGGTTGTGGATCACGCAGTCGTGGGCGACGTGCGTGTAGGCCAGCAACAGGTTGTCGTCGCCGATGCGGGTGATGCCGCCGCCGCTGCCGGTGCCGCGGTTGAGGGTGACGAACTCGCGGATGATGTTGCGATCGCCGATGACCAGCTCGGTACGTTCGCCGGCGAACTTCTTGTCCTGCGGATCACCACCGGCGGCGACATGTCCCACCAGGTGGTTGTCGCGACCGATCCGGGTCGGGCCGGTGACGCTGCAGTGCGGGCCGATGACCGTGCCGTCGCCGATTTCGACATCGGCACCTATCAGGCTGAACGGACCGACGCGCACGTTCGCGCCCAGCCGCGCCGCGGGGTCGACCACCGCGCTGGGATGGATGCCGGTGCTCATGCCGGGGTCTCGGCGCACAGTACCTCGGCGCTGGCGACCTCGTTGCCGGCGACCTTGGCCACGCAGGTGTACAGGGTCATGTTGCGGATCACACGCTTGATTTCCACATGCAGTTCCAGCACGTCGCCCGGCACCACCATCCGCGAGAAGCGCACGTTGTCGACCTTGACCAGGTAGAACAGGCGATCACTGCCGCACAGGCCGCGCGAAATCTGGGTTAGCACGCCGCCGGCCTGGGCCAGGGCCTCGATCACCAGCACCCCGGGCATCACCGGGTGGCCGGGGAAGTGGCCCTGGAAGAACGGCTCGTTGATGGTCACGTTCTTGATGCCGACGATGCGCTTGTGCGCTTCGAACTCCACCACCTTGTCCACCAGCAGGAAGGGATAGCGGTGCGGCAACAGCTTCTGGATGGCGACGACGTCGATGGGCAGCTTTACTTCGGGTTCGGTCATGTTCATTCCTTGTCCGCAGCCAGCACGCGGCGTGCCAGTGCGTCGAGTTGCTTGAAACGGGCGGCGTTCTTGCGCCAGGTCCGGTTGTCGGTGAGGGGAGTTCCGGACGAATACTCGCCGGGCTCATGGATGGAACTGGTCACCAGCGACATCGCGGTAATGACCACGCGATCGCAGATCTCCAGATGGCCGAGGACGCCGGCGGCGCCGCCGATCAGGCAGTAGCGGCCGATCTTCGCGCTGCCGGCCGCGGCGCTGCAGCCGGCCATCGCGGTATGCGCGCCGATGCGGACGTTGTGGCCGATCTGGATCTGGTTGTCGAGGCGGACATCCTCTTCCAGCACGGTGTCGTCGAGTGCTCCGCGATCGATGGTGGTGTTGGCGCCAATCTCGCAATCGTCGCCGACCACCACGCCGCCCAGTTGCGGCACCTTGATCCAGTGGCCGGCATCCATGGCCAGGCCGAAGCCGTCGGCGCCCAGTACCGCCCCGGGGTGGATGAGCACGCGCTCGCCCAGGCGGACGCGGGTGACCAGGGTGACCCGCGCGATCAGCTCGCTGCCGGCACCGACCACGCAGTCCTCGCCGATCACGCAGTGCGGGCCGATGATGCAACCATCGCCAATCTCGGCGCGTGCGCCGATGCTCACGAACGGGCCGATGTGCGCGCCCGGTGACACCCGGGCAGTGGGGTCGACCACCGCACTGGAGTGGATCCCCGGGGCGTGGGCCGGGCGTTGTTCGAACAGCGCCGCGATCCTGGCGAAGGCGGTGTAAGGGTCACGGGCTATCAGCGCGGTGCCCGGCGCGGCCTCGGCATCGGCCTCGCGCAGGACCACGATGCCGGCGGTGGATTCCGCCAGCTGGGAGCGATAGCGCGAATTGGCCAGGAAGGCGAGCTGGCTGCGGCCTGCCCGGGCCAGGGTGGCGACTCCGTCGACGGCAACGGCACCGTCGCCGTGCAGGCCCAGCGAGAAGCGCTCGGCGAGCGCGGCGGCAGTAAAGGGGGACACGGTCATGGGGCGCAATTGTAGCGCCTCGCCCCGCCTCACCGCCGGGCCGGCAGGGCGCGGGAAACCGGGGCTACACCATACGGGGGGCGATGGTGCAGCCCGTCAATCCATCGGTTGGCGATCAGAAACCGCCGCCGAAGGTGAACTGCAGGCGTTCGATCTCGTCGCCGTCCTTCTTCTTGAGCGGGAAGGCATAGCTGATCGAGATCGGACCCACCGGCGCGCGCCACAACAGCGCCACGCCCGCGGATGCACGCAGTTCACCGGCATCGAAGTTGTCGTAGCCGTCGAACACGTTGCCGAAATCGAAGAACGCCGAGATGCGCGCCGCGTTGGAGTCGAACAGGCGCGGGAAGTACATTTCCAGCGAACCCACCGTCTTCAACGAGCCGCCCAGCGGCTGGCCGCGCCAATAGCCCTGGGTGACCTCGGAACGAGGGCCCAGCGTGTTGTCGCTGAAGCCGCGCACCGAGCGCACGCCGCCGGCGTAGAAGTTCTCGAAGAACGGCAGGCCGGTGGCGGTAAGGGTGCGATCCAGCACCGAGCCGGGCGCGCAGGCGCCCGTGCTGTCCACGGCTGCCGCCGGGTTGACCTGGCCGGGAATGGCCGGATCGGTCGGAAGCATGCGGCAGACATTGCGCGAGCTGTCGCTGCCCCAACTGTCGCCGTAGCCGAAGTCGAAGCGGGTATTCAGCACCAGTGACGGCGTGAGCGGCCAGTACTTGGAGAACTCGTAGTTGAGCTTGTAGTACTCGACGGTCGAGCCGGGCAGGGTGATTTCGGCCGACACACGCTGGTAGGTACCGGCGGTGGGCATGAAGTAGTCGTTGCGGGTATCGCGCGCCCAGCCGATTTCGGTGCGCCAGGCGTGGAAGGTACGCTGGCCGATCGCGTTGATGTAGTCGACGATCTGCGCGGGGGTATAGAGGTTGTAGTTGATCTGGTTGCGATCGATGCCGAACAGCAGCGACACGCTGTCCGTTTCGGTCAGCGGCAGCCCCAATACGGCCTGCGCGGCGGCGCTGGTGGTCGAGTACTGGGCGGCGTTGAAGTCGGAATAGTCGTACTCGCGCCACCACAGGTTGTAGCCGAGCGACATGCCCTCGTCGGTGAAGAATGGATTCAGGAACGAGAACGAATAGCGTTGCAGGTAGTCGCTGCGCTGCGCCTCGACCGATACCCGGTTGCCGCTGCCGAGGAAGTTGTTCTGCGACAGTTGGATCGAGGTGGTCATGCCGGACAGCTGCGAATAGCCGAGGCCGAACACGAAGCTGCCCGAGGTGGTTTCCTTGACCGTGTAGACCACGTCGACCTGGTCGTTGGTGCCGGGGACGGCGGGGGTCTCGACGTCGACCGTCTCGAAGTAGCCCAGGCGCTGCAGGCGGATCTTGGAACGATCGATCGCCGCCTGCGAGTACCAGGAGCCCTCGAACTGGCGCATTTCGCGACGCATGACTTCGTCGGAGGTGCGCGCATTGCCCTTGAAGACGATGCGGCGGACATTCACGCGCGGACCCGGAACGACCTGGAAGTTGAGCGAGACGGTGCGCTTCTCGCGGTCCACCGACGGAATCGGATTGACCTGGGCGAAGGCGTAGCCGATGTTGCTGAGGGTGGCGGTGATGCTGTCGGAGGTGATTTCCAGCAACCGGCGCGAGAAGATCTGGCCGGGCTTGACGATCACCATGCGCTCTACGTTCTCCTGCGGCAGCACGGTGTCGCCGGTGACCTTCACCTCGGAAACCTTGTACTGCTCGCCTTCGGTGATGCCGGCGGTGATGAACATGTCGCGCTTGTCGGGGCTGATCGACACCTGGGTGGAGTCGATGCTGAAGTCGACGTAGCCGCGATCCAGATACCAGGAATTGAGCTTCTCCATGTCGCCGGAGAGTTTTTCCTTGGAATACTGGTCGTCACGGCGATACCAGGAGAGCCAGTTGTGTTCCTTGGACTCCCAGGCCTTGAGGATGTCCTCGTTCTGGAACTTCTCGGTGCCGACCAGGTTGACGTGGCGGATCTTGGCCGCCTTGCCTTCCTTGACCGCGATGGCGATGTCGACGCGGTTGCGGTCCAGCGGGCTGACCGTCGGGGTGATCTCGACGTTGTACTTGCCGCGGTTGTTGTACTGCTTGATCAGCTCCTGGGTAACCCGGTCCAGGCTGAGGCGGTCGAAGGTATCGCCTTCGGCCAGGCCGATGTCCTTCAGGCCGGTCATCAGCTGTTCGGTCTTGATGTCCTTGTTGCCGGTGACCGTCAGCTTGTTGATGGCGGGCCTTTCGACCACCGTGACCACCAGGATGTTGTCCTGGCGATCCAGCCGCACGTCCTGGAAGAAACCGGTCTTGTACAGCGCGCGGATGGCGTCGCCGACACGCGACGGGGACACCGTGTCGCCGCGCTCGATGGGCAGATAGGTCAGGACCGTACCGGCGGAAATGCGCTGCAGGCCGTCGATGCGGATGTCGCTGGCGGTGAAGCTGCCCGCTTCGGCCTCGGCCGGCGCGACGATGGGAGGCAGGGCCGTCTGCGCCCAGGCAGGGGCGGTGAGGGCCGAGGCCAGGGCCAGGGCGAGCAGGCGGCGGGTGGGCTGTCGCGTCATCATCACATCCGATAGGTGGCGGACCTGCATGGCAGGCGTTTGCCGGGAAAAGTCATGCTGGGGGCTGGCGGGCTTTGAGCAGACCGGCACAAAAAAGTTCAAAAGCATCAAGTCACCAGACGGAGGATGTCGTTGTAGAACGCAAGCCCCATCAGGCCCGCCAGCAAAGCCAGGCCGACATATTGCCCGGCAGCCATGCTGCGTTCGCTCAACGGACTGCCCTTGACCAACTCAATAAGGTAATACAGCAGGTGTCCGCCGTCCAAGACGGGGATGGGCAGCAGGTTGAGAATGGCCAGGCTCAGCGAGACCAGCGCCAGGAAGTACAGGAACCAGGCCGCGCCGCGCTTGGCCGTGCTGTTGGCGACCCGCGCGATGGTGATGGGGCCGGAGACGTTCTTGACCGAGGCATGCCCGGTCAGCATGCGCCGGATCATGCCCAGCGAGTCCGCGGTCATCTTGCCGGTCTCGCGCAGCGCGGCCGGGAGGGCGGCGAGCGGGCCGAACTGCTGGAGGGCGTCGTATTCGGCCGGTGGCAGCGACTTGGGCGGTTCCACGCCCAGGGCCCAGACCGTCTCGCCGGTCTCCGGATTCTTGAGTCGGCGGGGCTGCAGCTCGAAGGCGTGCCGCTCGCCGCTGCGGTCGACTTCGATCATGGCCGCGCCGCCACGCTGGCCCAGTTGGCTGATCAGCGGGGGGAGGTCCGCGAACTGGCGGACCGGCTGGCCGTCGACCGCGGTGATGGTGTCGCCCGGGAGGAGCACGCCGTCGGCGGCGCTGCCCGGGGCGGTCTTGCCCACGGCCGCTGGCAGCAGCAGGTGGCGCCAGGAGAGCCCGGCCGCCCCGCCCACGTTTTCCTGGTTGAAGCCGACCGGCAACCGGGACAGGGCCAGGGTCTTTTGCTGTTCGTTGCCGTTGGCGTCGACGATCTGCAGGCGCGCATCGCGGCCGTCCATCGCCGCCATGGTCAGGGTCTGCAGGGCCTCCATCCAGGTATTGATGGCGCGGCCGTCGACGGCCTCGATGCGGTCGCCACCATGCAGTCCCGCCGCGGCGGCGATGCCGGTGGTCGGGCCCAGGGTCGCGGAATAGTCCGGGCGGCCGATGACGAACATCGCCCAGAGCAGGGCCACGCACAGCACCAGGTTGGCGATCGGGCCGGCAGCCACGATGGCGATCCGCTGCAGGACCGGCTTGCGATTGAATGCCCGTGGCTGCTCGGCGACCGGAACGTCGGCTTCGGCCTCGTCCAGCATCTTGACGTAGCCGCCCAGCGGGATGGCGGCGATCGCGAACTCGGTGCCGTGGCGATCCCGGCGCGACCACAGCGGACGGCCGAAGCCGACCGAGAAGCGCAACACCTTGACCCCGCAGCGGCGGGCGACCCAGTAGTGGCCGAATTCATGGAAGGTGACCAGCACGCCGATGGCGACGATCATCCACAGCAGGGAGCCCAGCACCTCGCTCATCGGAACCGCTCACAGGTTGTGAAAGGGTGCTCAAGCACGGGCGGTGCGACCTGCGATGGTGGTTTCGGTGATCCGTCGGGCCCGCGCATCGGCTTCCAGCAGCACTTCCAGCGAATCCGCCGGCGCCGCGGGCAGCGCGGCGAGGGCTTCCTCGACCAGCGCGGGAATGGATAGGAAACGGATTTTGCCCTGAAGAAAGGCTGAAACGGCCACTTCGTTGGCCGCGTTCAGGATGGCCGGCGCGGTACCCCCCGCGTCCAGCGCCTCGCAGGCCAGCCGCAGGCAGGGGAAGGCATGCGTATCCGGGGCTTCGAAGTCCAGTCGTCCCTGCGCCAGCAGGTCCAGTCCGGCCACCCCGGAATCGATCCGGTCCGGCCAGCCCAGCCCGACCGCCAGCGCGGTCCGCATGTCCGGCAGGCCCAACTGCGCGAGCGTCGAGCCATCCACGAATTCCACCAGCGAATGCACCAGGCTCTGCGGGTGCACCAGCACGCCCAACCGGTCCCCGGAAAGGTCGAACAGATGGTGGGCCTCGATCAGCTCCAGGCCCTTGTTCATCAGTGTCGCCGAATCGACCGAGATCTTCGGCCCCATCGACCACTTCGGGTGCGCGACGGCCAGCTCGGGCGTGACGTCTTCCAGCTCGGTCCGGTGCCGGCCCCGGAACGGGCCGCCGGAAGCAGTGAGCACGATGCGGCGGACGTCGTCCTTAGCCTGGCGTGAACGCAGGCACTGGAAGATGGCGTTGTGCTCGCTGTCGATGGGAATGATGTCCGCACCTGCGGCATCGGCGGCCCGCGTCATCAATTCGCCGGCCAGCACCAAGGACTCCTTGTTGGCCAGCAGCAGGCGCTTGCCGGCGCGGGCGGCGGCCAGGGTCGAAGACAGCCCGGCGGCGCCGACGATGGCGGCCACGACCGTATCGCACGCATCGCCGGATGCCAGGCCGTCCAGCGCGGCCATGCCGGCATGGGCCTCGGTCTCCAGGCCGCGTTGGCGCAGGCCGTCGCGCAGGGCGGTGAAGCGATCTTCGCGGGCGATGACGGCGTGCCGGGGACGATGCCGCTGGCACAGGTCCAGCAATGCTTCGACCTGGCTGCCGGCGGCCAGCACGCTGGCCTGCAGGCGCCGGGGATGGCGCGCGATCACATCCAGCGCCGAGGGACCGATGGAACCGGTGGCACCGAACACGGCCACCCGCTGGGGCATGCTGCCGGAGGTCATGGTCAGAACCCGAACAA
>NZ_JANJUE010000167.1 GCF_024710765.1 Pseudoxanthomonas sp. | reverse complement strand
AGGCCCTTGCGGCCTTCGCCGTTGGAGACGCCGGCGATGTCCAGGTGCGCCCAACGCTGGCCCTCGGTGAAGCGCGAGAGGAAGCAGCCGGCGGTGATCGCGCCCGCGCCCTTGCCGCCGATGTTGTAGACGTCGGCGAAGGCGGACTCGAGCTGGGTCTGGTACTCGTCCCACAGCGGCAGGCGCCAGGCGCGGTCGAACACCTGCTCGCCGGCGGCCAGCAGTTCGTTGGACAGATCGTCGTGTTTGCTCATCAGGCCGGTGGCGTAGCGGCCCAGGGCGACGATGCAGGCGCCGGTCAGGGTGGCCGCGTCGACCAGGGCCTGCGGCTCGAAGCGCTGCGCGTAGGTCAGCGCGTCGCACAGGATCAGGCGGCCCTCGGCGTCGGTGTTGCCGACTTCGATGGTCTTGCCGGACATGCTGGTGATGACATCGGACGGACGATAGGCGTTGCCGTCGATGGCGTTCTCCACCGCCGGCACGATCACCACCAGGTTCAGCGGCAGCTGCATCTTCACCGCGGCCACGAAGGCGCCGATGACGCTGCCGGCGCCGAGCATGTCGTACTTCATTTCCTCGATGCCGCCCTGGGTCTTCAGGTTGACGCCACCGGTGTCGAAGGTGATGCCCTTGCCGACCAGCACATAGGGCTTGGCGTCGCCGCCGTTGTTCCACTTCAGCACGATCAGGCGCGGACGATTGGCCGAGCCGCGGGCCACCGCCAACAGCGAGCCCATGCCCAGGGTTTCCATCTGCGCCTCGTCCAGCACTTCGCATTCGGCGCCGTGGTCGGCCGCGAACTTCTGCGACTGCTCGGCCAGGTAGGCCGGGTTGCAAATGTTCGGTGGCAGGTTGCCGAGCTCGCGGGTGAACTGCACGCCGGCGGCGATGGCCATGCCCTGGGCCAGCGCCCGGGTGTCGTCGCCGAACACCGCGAAGCGGGCCAGGCCCGGCTCGTCGTTCTTCTTCTTGCCCAGGGTGGCGGTGTAGCGGTAGCAGGCGTGATCGGCGGCGATCACGGCCTGGCGGATCTTCCAGGCGGCGTCGCGGTCCTTGACCTCGACCTCGGCCAGGGTGAACAGCGCGCTGGCCGAGGGGCCGGTCTTGAGCGTGCGGGCGGCGTCGCCCACCGTCTTCAGGTACTGCGGGACCCCGAACTTGGCGGGCTCGCCCAGGCCCACCACCAGCACGCGCGGGGCGGTCACGCCCGCCAGGTCGTGCAGGAGGGCGGTGCGGCCGGTCTTGCCGCTGACGTCCCCGCGCGCGACCAGGGCCGCCAACCGGCCTCCGCTGGCGGCGTCGATGGCCTGCGCGGCCGGGGTCAGGGTCTTGTCGGCGTAAGCGCCAACCACCACGCAGTCGAAGCCGGCGCTGGCCGGGGCGTCATGGTTCAGGGTGAATTCCAGGGTCATTGAGCAGATTCCATGGCCAGTTCCGTACAATCGCGGGTCCTGTCGAAGGGCGGGCTTCCCGTGCGGAAGCGCAAGACCGCCGTCTGCCGACGCCAGCGAACGAACCCCGGATTGTAAAACAAGCACGATGCCGAAGCTGGACCGCTACCTGTTCCGCGAATTCACCCAGAGCTTTCTGGCCACGCTGATCATCCTGCTGATGGTCAGCGTGGGCGGGGTCATGGCCGACATCCTGGGCAAGGTGGCCGACGGCAAGGTGCCGGCCCGGCTGCTGCTGTCCCAGCTGGGCCTGCAGTTCCTGGGTTATCTGCCCTACATCCTGCCGCTGGCGCTGATGCTGGGCCTGCTGCTGGCCTTCTCCCGGCTGTACCGGGACTCGGAAATGGCGGTGTTCACCGGCACCGGCGTGGGCCCGCGCCGCCTGCTCAGGCCGCTGTTGATGGTGGTGGTGCCGGTGGTGGTCGCGGTCGGCCTGTGCTCGCTGTGGCTGGGCCCCTGGGCCAAGCGCACCGCCGAGAACATGCTGGACCAGGCCAACCGCAGCCTGGTGGTGTCCGGCCTGGAGGCCGGCAAGTTCACCGTGCTTTCGAATGGCACGGTGGTGTACGTCAGCGGGATTTCCGCGGACGGGACCACCCTGGAGCGGGTATTCATGCATCGCCAGAAGGACGACCGCCTGGACGTGGTGACGGCCCAGAACGGGCAGATGTTCTTCGAGGGCCAGCGCAAGCGCTACCTGCGCCTGACCGACGGATTCCGGGTCGAGGGCCCGGCCGGGGAGGGCTTGGACTACCGCCTGATGCGCTACGCCAGCAATGAATCGGCGCTGCCGGACCGGACCGACACCCTCGACCAGAACGACCCCGAGGTGCTTTCCACCGCCGCCCTGCTGGGCGACGAGCGGCCGGGGGCGAATGCCCAACTGCACGCCCGGCTGACCCCGCCGCTGCTGGCGCTGGCGTTCGCCCTGCTGACCCTGCCGCTGTCGCGCAGTTCACCCCGCCAGGCCCGCTATGGGCGGGTGATGCTGGGATTCCTGGGCTATCTGGTCGGAGTAAGCCTGATGTTCAACGGCACCCAGTTGCTGGCCGACGGCAGGCTGCCCGGACTGGTCGGCCTGTGGTGGCTGACCCTGCCATTGCTGGCCGGGGCCATCTGGTTCTACCTGCGTGATGGCAAGCTCGGCCGTCCGAGGGCGCGCGCATGAGGCTGCGTCCGAACCTGCACGATCTGTACGTCGGCCGGGTGGTGCTGGCGACGGTGCTGCTGACCTGGGCGGTGCTGGTTGGCCTGGACGTGGTGATGGCGCTGTCCAACGAGGTCAGCGACATCGGCAAGGGCAACTACACCTTCGGCCACGCCGTGGCCTGGATCGCCTACACCGTCCCGCGCCGCGCCTACACGATGTTTCCGACCGCCGCGGTGATCGGTTCGCTGATGGGCCTGGGCCAGCTGGCGGCGAGTTCCGAACTGACCGCGCTGCGTGCGCTGGGCCTGTCGCGCCGGCGCCTGAGCATCTCGGTGGCGGCAGCGCTCGGCATCCTGACCGCGGTGATGGTGTTCAGCGGCGAGACCCTGGGCCCGTGGGGCCAGCGCCAGGCCGACATGCTGAAGAACAGTGCGCGCAGCGGTGACGTGGCGATGGATCGCTTCTACGGGCTGTGGGCACGCGAGGGCAACACCTTCATGTATGCGCAGAGCGGCGAGGAGCGCAAGGAGGAGGGCCGCAACTGGCTGCAACTGCGCGATGTCCGCCTGTATGAGCTTGCCCCGGACGGGCGCCTGGCCTCGATCGCGCACGCGGCGACCGCCGAGCACCTGCAGGGGCATTGGCTGTTGAAGAACGTGCGCCGGACCACCTTCCACGCCCGTTCGGTGACCCAGCAGCAGGTGCTGGGCGAACGCTGGGAATCCAAGCTCGACGCGGCCGTGCTGTCGTCGGGACTGACCAAGGCGCGCAACCTGCCGACCCGCGAACTGGGCCGGAACATCGACTACCGCAAGCGCAACGGGCTGGATGCGCGCGAGTACGAGGATCTGTACTGGAGCCGCTGGTTCTATCCGCTCAATGTGCTGGCGCTGTGCCTGGCGGCGATTCCGTTCGCGTTCGGCAGCCTGCGCAGTGGCGGCATGGGCAAGCGGCTGTTCCTGGGCATCATCTTCGCGGTCAGCTTCTGGGCGCTGCAGCTGCAGTTCGTGCGCCTGGCCAGCGCGTTCCACCTGGATTTCCGCATCGCCTACGCAATGCCGCCAATCCTGCTGCTGGCGGTGTCGGCCTGGATGTTCCGACGGCGCAGCGCCTAAGCGTGGGCGCCGCGCGCATCCCGACCCACGAAATGCAGGTGGTGCGGGGCGCGCTGACGAAAGCACGAGTGAGCGTTCCTGCTTTGGCGGGCCGGTCGTTCGACCGCAGCCGGAACCTCATATGGCGCCTTGCTTCTCGTCGGAAGGACGGTGTTGAATGCGCCCCGGCGCGTCATTGAAAACGGACGTGTCAGCGCTTTTGCTTCGGCAACCGGATCATCCGCGTTCCGCTCGCGCGGTCATGCCACGTCAACCGTTCCCGGTCCATCCAGGCCCACCAGAACCCCAGTCCCGCCAGTGCCAGCGACAGGCTGGCGACGGCGAAGCGCACCCACAACGCACGCCTTGATGGCGCGCCGCCCCGCGCATCCACCACCTTCAATCGCCAGGGACGCATGCCCAGGGTCTGTCCGCCACGGGCCCAGCTGAGCGTGGCGTAGAGGCCGGCGACACTCCAGCAGCACAGCCAGAGCAGGAGTTGCAATGGGCTGTAGGGCGCGATGTTTTCGCGCGCGGCGTGATGCCCGAGGAAGGTGTAGCCCAGGGTGAAACCCAGGGAAATCAGCATCCACAACGCCAGCACCGGCCAGACGTCGTAGAGCAATGCCAGCAGGCGCCAGCCGATCAGGGCGCGGGGTTTGTCGGTGGATGCGGCGGTCGCGGTCATCGCGAAAGGATAACGCGCCACCAACCGGCGCGTATCCGCGAACGCATGCCGGCATGCGGGTTCCCAGCGATCTGTCCTAAGCTTGCGCGATGAACGCCCGCACTCCCGCCGATCGCCGCCAACGGGTACAGGCGCTGCCGCCCGTCCCCGACGCCGATGCGGATGTCATCGCGGCGTTCCTGGACGCCACTTGGGCCGAGAGCGGCCTGGCGCGACCGTCGCTGGACAGCTATCGACGGGATCTGGAAGGGTTCGCGCGCTGGCGCAACGGCGCGCACGGCGGTCTGGCGCGGGCCGATCGCGCCGCCTTGTTCGACTACTTCGCCTGGCGCACGCGGGAAGGCTATTCGCCGCGCAGCAATGCGCGCCTGCTGTCGTCCCTGCGCGCCTTCTTCGCCCATCGCCTGCGCCGCGGCGATCGCGCCGACGATCCGACCGCGCTGCTGGATCCGCCCAAGCTGCCACGCTCGCTGCCCAAGGCGCTGGCCGAGTCGGAAATCGACGCGCTGCTGGCGGCGCCGGCTGTCGACACGCCCGAAGGACTGCGCGATCGCGCGATGCTGGAACTGATGTATGCCGCCGGCCTGCGGGTCAGCGAACTGGTCAACCTGCCGGCGACCGCGGTCAACCTGCGCCAGGGCGTGATCCGGGTGACCGGCAAGGGCAGCAAGGAGCGGCTGGTGCCGCTGGGCGAGGAATCCCAGCATTGGCTGGAAACCTACCTGGCCGGGGCGCGGCCGGCGCTAGCCGGCAAGCGCAGCCTGGCGGCGCTGTTCCTGACCCCGCGGGGCGAAGCGCCGACCCGCCAGCAATTCTGGACCCTGGTCAAACGTTACGCGGCGGTGGCGGGTATCGATCCGGTCCGGATCAGTCCGCACGGCCTGCGTCACAGTTTCGCCACCCATCTGTTGAACCGCGGCGCGGATCTGCGCGCGTTGCAGTTGCTGCTTGGCCACAGTTCCCTGTCCACGACCCAGATCTACACCCTGGTCGCCCGCGAACATCTCAAGCAACTGCACGGCAAGCACCATCCGCGGGCCTGAGACGCGGTTAATCGAACCGGCAAGGTGCTGTGCGAGAATCGGCGGAATCCCGACTGGCCGCCTGCGGCGGAATGAACACGAAATGCCGATGACCCGCCTTCTCTTCGCCGCGCTGCTGGGCGCACTCAGCCTGAGCGCCTGTGCGCAGGCCCCGCAGGCGCCTGGCGCCGACGCCAAGGCCACGCCGGCCAATGCCGCCGTGGGCGGCAGCGCCACCGATGCCAAGGTGCGCGAGGCCATCAAGCGCCTCAACCCGCAGATCAGCATCGAGTACATCGGCGTCGCCCCGTTGCCCGGTTTCCGCGAAGTGATCGCCGGCGGCCAACTGGTCTACATCAGCGATGATGGCCGCTACCTGGTGCAGGGCGCGGTGGTCGACTTGCAGGGCGGCAACCGCGAACTGATGAAGGGCAGCCCGGCGATGGCGCGCTACCGCTCCGAGCTGATCAAGTCGGTGCCGCACGCCGATCGCATCGTGTTCTCGCCGCCGAACGCCAAGTACACCGTCAGCGTGTTCACCGACATCGAATGCGGCTACTGCCGCAAGCTGCACAGCGAAATCGCCGAGATCAACCGCCAGGGCATCGCGGTGGAGTACCTCGCGTTCCCGCGCATGGGCCTGGGCAGCCAGGACCACAAGGACATGATCTCGGTCTGGTGCGCCAGCGATCGCAAGAAGGCGCTGACCGAGGCCAAGTCCGGCCGCCCGGTGCAGTCGCGCGATTGCACCAACCCGGTGACCATGGAATACAACATCGGCCAGCGGGTCGGCGTGGACGGTACTCCGGCGATCTTCGCCGCCGACGGCACCCAGCTGGGCGGCTACCTGCCGCCGGCGGCGCTGCGCAAGGCGCTGGACGAACTGGCCGCCGAGCAGGCCAAGGCCGGCGGCGCGCCCTGAGCCCCGCCCTGCAGGCCGGTCCCGTCACCGGGGCCGGCCTTTTTCATATCCGCGACCCCGTCCGCCGGGCCGCCCGGGTCGGCCCGACCCCGGCATCGGGCCCGCGGACCCGGCCTCCGTTACAATAGCGGGCCCCGTCCTGACGGCACGCTCCCACGGTTCCGGACATGATCGTCCTCGAAGGCCAACCGGCCTTGTCGCAATTCCGCCGCGCGCGGCTCGAAAGCAAGCTCCAGTCCCTGGTCCCCGAAGTCCGCATCCGCGGCGCCTGGTACGTCTATTTCATCGATGCCGATGCGTCGGCCCGGCTCGATTCGACCACCCTGTGCCGGATCCTGCAGGCCCACGACCAGCCCGAGCCACTGGCCGCCGGCAGCGTTTCCCGCTTCGTGGTGCCCCGCCTGGGCACGTTGTCGCCATGGGCCAGCAAGGCCACCGAACTGCTGCGTGGCGCCGGCCTGGACCTGCACCGGGTCGAGCGCGGTGTGCGCATCGACCTGGAAGGCTGGACCGACGATCTGCCCGCGCTGGCCAGGGCGCTGCACGACCCGATGACCCAGTCGCTGCTGGACGCGCGCGAGCAGGCCTCGGCGTTGTTCAGCACCCCGGCGCGCGGCGAGCTGGAACGCATCGCGCCGGCCGACCTGGAAAGCGCCAACGCGCGGCTGGGCCTGGCTCTGGCCGACGATGAAATCGCCTATCTGCGCGAACGTTACCAAGAGCTCGGACGGAATCCGTCCGACGTCGAGCTGATGATGTTCGCGCAGGCCAACTCCGAGCATTGCCGGCACAAGATCTTCAACGCCTCCTGGACCATCGACGGCAAGGAGATGCTGGTCAACGGCGGCCCGCAGTCGCTGTTCCGGATGATCAAGCACACCCACGCGCAGACGCCGCAGTACACGCTGTCCGCGTACCGCGACAACGCGGCGGTGGTGGAGGGCTATCCGGCCGCGCGGTTCCGTCCGGATGCGCAAGGGCGCTACCAGGTCGAGGCGACCCTGGACTCGGCGTTCTGCATCAAGGTCGAGACCCACAACCATCCCACCGCGATCGCGCCGTTCCCCGGCGCCAGCACCGGCGCCGGCGGCGAGATCCGCGATGAAGGCGCGACCGGTCGCGGCGGCAAGCCCAAGGCCGGCCTGACCGGCTTCAGCGTTTCCCACCTGCGCATCCCGACCCTGCCGCAGCCCTGGGAAGCCGAGCGCGTGCTCAATCCGCGCATGGCCCCGGCGCTGGAAATCATGCTGGACGGCCCGCTGGGCGGTGCCGCGTTCAACAACGAATTCGGCCGCCCGAACCTGCTCGGTTACTTCCGCAGTTTCGAACTGGCGCAGGGCGACGCGCTGGCGCGCGCCTACGACAAGCCGATCATGCTGGCCGGCGGCCTGGGTGCGATCGATCGCGGCCAGGTGCAGAAGAAGACCCTGTCGCCGGGCGATGCGGTGATCGTGCTCGGCGGCCCGGCCATGCTGATCGGCCTGGGCGGCGGCGCGGCCAGTTCGGTTGCCTCCGGCGAGAGCGCCGAGGACCTGGATTTCGCCAGCGTGCAGCGCGACAACCCGGAAATGGAAAGGCGCTGCCAGGAAGTCATCGATCGCTGCGTGGCGATGGGCGAGGACAATCCGATCCTGTGGTTCCACGACGTCGGCGCGGGCGGCTTGTCCAATGCCATCCCGGAACTGCTGCACGACTCCGGCGTGGGCGGCGTGATCGATCTGGGCAAGGTGCCCACCGACGATCCTTCGCTGTCGCCGATGCAACTGTGGTGCAACGAATCGCAGGAGCGCTACGTGCTGGGCGTGCCGCAGGCGCGCCTGGCCGAATTCGCCGCATTGTGCGAGCGCGAGCGTTGCCCGTTCGCGGCGGTGGGCGTGGCGACCGCGGAGGAGCGCCTGGTCGTGGCCTACGGCGCCACCCCGGATTCGATTCCGGCCGACGCGCCGATCAACCTGCCGATGGACGTGCTGTTCGGCAAGGCGCCGAAGATGCACCGCGACACCCGCCATCCGGCGCCGGCGCCGTGGCCCGCGCTGGACACCGCGAAGCTCGATCTGCACGAGGCGGGCCTGCGCGTGCTGGCGCATCCGACCGTGGCGGCCAAGCAGTTCCTGATCACGATTGGCGATCGCAGCGTCGGTGGCCTGACCGCGCGCGACCAGTTGGTCGGTCCATGGCAGATGCCGGTCGCCGACTGCGCGATCACCCTGTCGGACTACAGCCGCTTCAGCGGTGAGGCGATGGCGATCGGCGAACGCACGCCGCTGGCGCTGCTGGATGCCGCCGCCGCCGCCCGCATGGCGGTGGGCGAGGCGATCACCAACCTGTGCGCCGCGCCGATCGAGTCGCTGGATCGGATCAAGCTGTCCGCCAATTGGATGGCCGCGGCCGGCCATGACGGCGAGGATGCGCTGCTGTTCGACGCGGTCCGCGCCATCGGCATGGAACTGTGCCCGGAAATCGACATCAGCATCCCGGTCGGCAAGGATTCCCTGTCCATGCAGGCGCAATGGCAGGGCGAGGACGGCGCGCGGAAATCGGTGTCGCCGGTCTCGCTGGTGATCAGCGCGTTCGCGCCGGTGACCGACGTGCGCGGCCAGCTCACTCCGCTGCTGCGGCGCGAGGAGGCCAGCGATCTGTGGCTGATCGGCCTGGGCGCGGGCAAGAAGCGCCTGGGCGGTTCGGTGCTGGCGCAGGTCCATCCCGATGCCGGTGGTCGCGACGGCCTGCCGGCCTTCGCCGGCGAGGATGCCGACGATGGCGTGCCGGATCTTGATGACCCGCAGCGCCTGCGCGATTTCTTCGCGCTGATCCGCGATGCGCGCGAGGCGGGCCTGCTGCTGGCCTACCACGACCGCAGCGACGGCGGTGCCTTCGCGACCCTGTGCGAAATGGCGTTCACCTCGCACCTGGGCTTGGACATCAACCTCGACGGTTGGGGCGACGATCCCTTCCGCACCCTGTTCGCCGAGGAACTCGGCGCGGTGGTGCAGGTGGCCGACGAGGACCGCGCCGCGTTCGCGGATCTGGTCGAACGCCACGCCCTGATCGAGTGCGCGCAGCGCATCGCCCGCCCGACCACCGCGCCGGTGGTGCGCGTGCACCAGGATGGCGAGAGCCTGAGCGAATGGCGCTGGGAGGCGCTGTTCGATGCTTGGTGGTCGGTGACCCACGCGATGCAGAAACTGCGCGACAACCCGGAAGCGGCCGATCAGGAACGCGCCGCCGCGCGCCAGTTCGGCGGCGCCGGCCTGAAGCCGAAGCTGACGTTCGATCCGGCCGAGGACGTGGCGGGGCCGTTCATCGCCACCGGGGCGCGTCCGAAGGTGGCGATCCTGCGCGAGCAGGGCGTCAACGGCCAGATCGAGATGGCGTCGATCTTCGATCGCGTCGGCTTCGATGCCTACGACGTGCACATGAGCGATCTGATCGCCGGTCGTGTCTCGCTGGCCGACTTCAAGGGCTTCGCCGCCTGCGGTGGTTTCAGCTACGGCGACGTGCTCGGCGCCGGCCGTGGCTGGGCCACCTCGGTGCTGGAACGCAGCGCGCTGCGCGAGGCGTTCGCCGCGTTCTTCGCGCGTGGCGACACGTTCTCGCTGGGTGTGTGCAACGGCTGCCAGATGCTGAGCCAGCTGAAGGACATCATTCCCGGCGCGACCCACTGGCCGCGTTTCCTGCGCAACCGCAGCGAACAGTTTGAGGCCCGCACCTCGCTGCTGGAAGTGCTGGAGTCGCCCTCGGTGTTCTTCCGCGGAATGGCCGGTTCGCGCATTCCGGTCGCGGTGGCGCACGGCGAGGGCCGCGCCGAGTTCGACAGCGGTGTCGACCAGGCCGCCGCGCGGGTCGCGTTGCGCTACATCGACGGCGGCGGGCAGGTGGCCACGCAGTACCCGCTCAACCCGAACGGTTCGCCCGACGGCATCACCGGCCTGACCAGCGACGACGGCCGCTCCACCATCCTGATGCCGCACCCGGAGCGCACCCCGCGCAGCGTCAACCTGAGCTGGGCGCCGGCCGACTGGCCGGAGGATTCGCCGTGGCTGCGGATGTTCCGCAACGCGCGGGTCTGGGTGGGCTGAGCGCCCAACTCATAGCGACGAACGCGAAGCGGCGCCCCGGCGCCGCTTTTTTTCTGGGAACAGGCTAGCGCCCTGAGGCCGGATGCTTGGACCGCAAGCAAGGCAAAGCCACCGGGCAGTGTGGATGCATATTAATTCATTCAAATGAATTAATATGCATCCCGAAACCCCCATGGAGCAAGACATGTCCCGCATTCCCGAACCCCTGTCGCTCGCAGAACGAGACCGGCGCTGGAACCTCGCACGGTCGCTGATGCAGGCCGAGCGCCTCGATGCCCTGATCGTCTACGGAGACCGGGAGGCCGCCGCACCCGCCAACTTCTCCCCCGATTGCTACTTCACCAATGACCGGCCAGGCTCAATCGTGGTGTTCGTCGGCGACGAGGCCCCCAGGGTGCATACCTTCGCATCGCTCATGGTCGCCGACCACATCCAGGCGGCGTTGCGTGGAGACCTGCAATGGGTGCCGCCCGAACAGTTGTTCGTGGGCAAGACCGGCCGCGATGTCGGCGCGTGGCTGGCCAGCCGCAAGCTGGATGGCGCGCGCATCGGCGTGATCGGCCTGGAACCCTATCCACCGTTCTATTTCGACGGCGTGCTGCCCGCGCGAACCATGCAGGGCCTGAGCGAGGCCCTGCCGCGGTCGGAGTTCGTGCCCGTTTACCGCGCCTTCTTCCAGCGCGCATCGATCAAGAGCGAGGAAGAGTTGGGCCTGGTGCGCTATGCGGCGCATATCGGCGAGGCGATGAGCGAAACACTCCGGGCTACCGCGCGGCCGGGCGTGTCCGAGGCCGAGCTGGTGGCGGCGGTGACCGGCACCTGTTTCTCCATGGGCGGCTATACGGCCGAGATCCTGCTGGGCTCGGGCCCGGACTACGTCGGCTGGGGGCCGCCCGCATGGCAGTACCGTGCGCAGCGGCCGCGGGTACTGCGGGAAGGCGATATCGTGTTGTCCGAGATTTTCGCGCTGTACGGCATGGTGGAGACCCAGCATCAGGCCGCCGTCGCCGTCGGCGAGGTCCATGCGGACATCCTGCGCGCCGCCGAAGTGGCGCGTGAGAGCTATGAGGCTGGACTGGCGGCCCTGCGCGCAGGCAACACATTCGGCGATCTGGTGGATGCCATGGAGGCACCATTGCTCGCGTCGGGAGGCTGGCACGTCCATCCGCTGGTCCACAGCATCAATCCCTATGGCCCGGTCGGCTTCGGCACCGCGCCTGGCATAGAATCGCTGCCCGAGGCGGCGGCCTACAAGCAGCTCAGCCGGTTGCCCACGGTGGGCCGGGAAGTGCCGTTGCAGGCGGGCATGTGCTTCGCATTCGAGCCGAATTGTGCATTCGGACGCCATCTTGCCAACATCGGCGGTACGGTCGTCGTCGGCGAACGCGAAGGCGTGGCGCTCAACGAGAATTCGACGCGGTTGATGCACGCGCACGCGTAGATGCGCCAAGGCGGAAAGGAAAACAGGCAGTGACGACGCAGGACAGGGAAACTCCCAACGAACGCGCGGCGGAGACGCGGGAACAGCTCATCCGGGCGGGTCTTGTCCTGTTCAGTCGCCAAGGTCTGGAAGGGGTGCGGACACGCCAGCTCGCCGAGCACGCGGGGGTGAACCAGTCCGCCATCCCCTATCACTTCGGAGGAAAGGATGGCGTATATGCGGCGGTGCTGGAGCGCACCGCGGAGAGCATCGTCGGCCGGCTCCGCCTGCCGTGTCCGGCCGCGAGATCTCCCGAGGCGGCTGCGGACGCCCTGCGCGCGCTGATGCGCGAGTTCGTTTCGGCCCTGCTGGATTCCGATACATCGTCCGCGCACAGCCTGATGCTGGTACGCGAGCAACTCCAGCCAACCCCGACTTTCGACACGCTCCACCGCCTCCTGTTCCAGCCGCTGCACGAAGCGGTCACGGATCTGGTGGCGGCGATCCGGGATGAATCCCCCGGCGAGGAAGGGAACATCCTGCGGGCGCACGCCATCCTGGGCCAGGCCATCGCCTTCGCGGTGGCGCGCGAAGCCTTGCTCCGGCGGCTGGACCGATCCGCCCTGTCCGCCGACGCGGTGACCAGGATTGGCGAACTGGTCGGGACCATGGCCGTCGGTTCGGCCAAGGGCTAGCGCACGTGGGCAGGCATCCGCACTTCGCTCGTGCCCGGCCATATCCAAGACGCCGGATGATGGTAGACATTGGTAAAGTGGATACTCGCAGCCGGAGTACGACGTGAACGCCCTGATCGAATCCCAGACCACCGGAGCCGGCGTGGAAGAGCGGATGGTCGATGCGCTGCTGGCGCGGGGAAAACTCAAGGATCCGGATCTGGCGCGGGCGCGGCGGGTGCAGGAGGAAACCGGCGGCAGCCTGCTGTCGTTGCTGTCGCGGTTGGGCCTGGTGTCCGAGCGCGATCATGCCGAGACCGCCGCCGAGGTGCTCGGCCTGCCCTTGGTCAGCGTCAAGGAACTGCCCGAACTGCCGCCGGAAGCCACGCCGCTGTCGGTGCGGTTCCTCAAGCAGTTCCATGTCTGCCCGGTGGGCGAGGACGAGTCCGGGGTGGATCTGCTGGTGGCCGATCCGCAGGACGGTTATCCGGTCGACGCCGTGCAGCTGGCGACCGGCAAGGCGGTGCGCCGGCAGGTGGCGCTGCGCTCGGAGATCGATGACCTGATCGAGCGCTACTTCGGCCAGGGCCGCAGCGCGATGGGCGCCATCGTGGAGAACGCCGACGGCGAAGCCGCGGGCGATCTGGACGACGTGGAGCACCTGCGTGATCTGGCCTCCGAAGCGCCGGTGATCCGCCTGGTCAACCTGATCATCCAGCGCGCGGTGGAACTGCGCGCTTCGGACGTGCACATCGAGCCGTTCGAGAACCGCCTGAAGGTACGCTACCGCGTGGACGGCGTGCTGGAGGAAGCCGAAAGCCCGCCCGCCAACCTCACCGCCGCCGTGATCAGCCGCATCAAGATCATGGCCAAGCTCAACATCGCCGAACGCCGCCTGCCGCAGGACGGCCGCATCATGCTGCGGGTGCAGGGCAAGGAACTGGATCTGCGCGTGAGCACCGTGCCGACCGCGCACGGCGAAAGCGTGGTGATGCGCCTGCTGGATCGCGAGACGGTGGTGTTCGATTTCAAGCGGCTTGGTTTCACCGATGTGTTCCTGCCGCAGTTCCAGAAGGTGCTGGAACAGCCGCACGGCATCCTGCTGGTCACCGGTCCCACCGGTTCGGGCAAGACCACCACGCTGTACACCGCGCTGAGCAAGCTCAACACCAGCGACGTCAAGATCATCACGGTCGAGGATCCGGTCGAGTACCAGATCGAGGGCATCAACCAGATCCAGGCCAAGCCGCAGATCGGGCTGGATTTCTCGCATGCGCTGCGCAGCATCGTCCGCCAGGATCCGGACATCATCATGATCGGCGAAATGCGCGACCTGGAAACCGCGCGCATCGCGATCCAGTCCGCGCTGACCGGCCACCTGGTGCTCTCCACGCTGCACACCAACAACGCCGCCGGCGGCATCACCCGCATGCTCGACATGGGGGTGGAGGACTATCTGCTGACCTCCACCATCAACGGCATCCTGGCGCAGCGGCTGGTGCGCCGGCTGGAGCCCACCCATGCCGAGCCGTACCGCGCCTCGCCCGAGGAAATCGAGAAGTTCGGCCTGCGCCGCTTCCAGCCGGAGGGCGACATCGTCCTGTACCGTCCGCGGCCGTCGGCGATCGCGCCGACCGGCTACCTGGGCCGGACCACCATCGTCGAGTTCCTGGTGATGAACGACGAACTCCGCCGCGCGGTGATGCGCCATGCCGGCATGGGCGAGATCGAGGAAATCGCGCGCGCCTCCGGCATGCGGACGATGTACGAGGATGGCATCGCCAAGGCGCTGGCCGGCCAGACCACCATCGAGGAAGTCCTGCGCGTCACCGAGGAATCCTGAGCGCCGCGTTCCCTGCGCTTTCGGCGCGGCCCTGGCGTCGCCATGACCCCGGACCTGTCCCCGACCGGCTAAGCCGCCGCAGGCATGGGAACAGCAATGGGAGCGATGGCGTTCCCGGATTCCTGATCCGCCGTCGGTCCCGCCCCGGCCCCGGTCATTCCCTTTCGCTGCACTGCGGCTTTCCCGCACAGCAGGGGTAGGGAATACTCCAACGCTGAAAACGTTTTCAGAAGCGGAAAAACCCCTGGAGGTCGAGGTGCGCATCATCTCCTGCCGGCTGGCCGGCGCGCTGTTGCTGATCCTGGCCAACCCGCTGCTGGCGGCCGATGCCTCCTCTCCCGGCGCGGCCCAGCGGCGCACCTACGCCAACCCGATCGACATCGACTACCGGTACAACTTCGAGCAGTTGAACGAGGGCATTTCCTATCGCACCGGCGCCGATCCGGTGGTGGTCCGGCATGGCGATGCGTATTACCTGTTCCAGACACTGGCCGACGGCTACTGGCGTTCCACCAATCTGGTGGACTGGCGCTTCATCGAACCGAGCCGCTGGCCGTTCGACAGCATGGTCGCACCGGCGGCGATTTCCGATGGCGACCGCCTGTTGCTGATGCGCTCGATGTTCGCTCCCGGCGCGGTGCTGGTCAGTCGTGATCCGGAACACGGCGTTTTCGATTTCTTCACCCGCCGGACCCCGGAGCTGCCCAACGCGGTGCGCCCCGGCATGGACCAGTTCATGCAGCCCTGGCGCCCGGGCGATCCGCAACCCGACGAGGTTCCCCCGGGACCGTGGGACCCGAGCTTCTTCAAGGACGACGACGGGCGCTGGTACCTGTACTGGGGTTCCTCGGACACGTTCCCGCTGTATGGCATCGAACTCGACATGGACAAGGGCCTGCGCTACCTGGGCAAGCCGCGCGCGTTGATCGTCCTGGACCCGAAGCGGCACGGTTGGGAGCGCTTCGGCCAGGACCACCGCGAGGAAGGCCGCCCGACCTACATCGAGGGCGCATGGATGAACAAGGTCGGCGGCCGCTACTACCTGCAGTACGGCGCGCCCGGCACCGAGTACAACGCCTACGCCACCGGCGTCTATGTCGGCGACGCTCCGCTGGGGCCGTTCGAGTACGCGCCGTACAACCCGGTGGGCTACAAGCCCGGCGGCTTCGTCCACGGCGCGGGGCACGGCTCCACGTTCCAGGATGCGCACGGCAACTGGTGGAACACCGGTACGCCCTGGATTGGCTACAACTGGAACTTCGAACGGCGCATCGCGATGTTCCCCGCGGCCTTCGGCGCCGATGGGCAGATGTCGGTGTCCACCCGCTTCGGTGATTTCCCGCACTACGTGCCCGATGCGGCGAACGCGGACCCGGAAGCGCTGTTCACCGGCTGGATGCTGCTGTCATACCGCAAGCGCGCGACCGCCTCGTCGGTGCACGAAAACTTCGCCGCCGCCCATGTCACCGACGAGAATCCCCGCACCTTCTGGGTCGCCGCGGACAAGGACGCCGGCCAGACCCTGAGCCTGGACCTGGGCGGCGTCCGCAGCGTGCGCGCGATCCAGGTGAACTTCGCCGATTACCAGTCCGGGCTCTATGGTGATTCGGACGAAATCTATACCGAGTTCCGCATCGATGCCTCGCTCGATGGCCGTCACTGGGAGCCACTCGTGGCCACGGGAGAACGGCGCCGGGATCGGCCCAACGCCTATCTGGAATTGCCGGAGCCGGTGCGTGCCCGCCATGTGCGCTATCTGCATGGCCATGTCGGCGCCGCGCACCTGGCGATCAGCGATCTGCGCGTATTCGGCCATGCAGACGGGAATCCGCCGCCGATTCCGCAAGGCCTGCGCGCGGAGCGCGACGCCGACCCGCGCCAGATGACCGTGCAATGGCGACCGGTCCGGGGTGCGGTGGGCTACAACGTGCGCTGGGGCATCGCGCCGGATCGCCTGCATTCGACCTACCAGGTGTTCGCCGACCAGCCCACGCGGCTGGAGGTGCGGGCGCTGAGCACGGGCGTGCCGTATCACGTTGCGGTCGAAGCCTTCGATGAGAACGGCGTCTCGCCGCTGAGCGGAACCGTGGCGATCCCGTAGCCAGGCAACCCGGCACGCGTATGCTTAGGGGCTCGGAGACCATGGAAGCCCCCGCCGATGCCCCTGTACCGCTACAAGGCCCTGAACCCGCGCGGCGAATTGCTGGAAGGCCAGATGGAGGCCGTCAGCGACGCCGAGGTGGTGACGCGCCTGCAGGAACAGGGGCATCTGCCAGTGGAGGCGCGGCTGGCGTCGGAGGTGCGCGGTGGAGTTTCCTGGCGTGGGCTGCTGCGCGCGCAGCCGCTGGCCGGCGATCAGCTGGTGCAGTTCACCCAGCAACTGGCGACCCTGCTGGGCGCGGGCCAACCACTGGACAGGGCGCTGTCGATCCTGCTGGACATGCCGGAGGAAGGCCGCGCGCGCGACATCATCGCCGATGTGCGTGACGCCGTGCGCGGTGGCGCGCCCCTGTCGACCGCGCTGGAGCGCCAGCATGGCGTGTTCAGCCGCCTCTACATCAACATGGTCCGCGCCGGCGAGGCCGGCGGCAGCCTGCAGGACACGCTGGCCCGCCTGGCGGACTACCTGGAGCGCAGCCGCAACCTGCGTGGCCGCGTCATCAACGCGTTGATCTATCCGGCGATCCTGGTGGTCGTGGTCGGCTTCGCGCTGCTGTTCCTGCTGGGCTACGTGGTGCCGCAGTTCTCGCAGATGTACGAGAGCCTCGATGTCGAACTGTCCTGGTTCACCCGCGGGGTGATGGCGACGGGCGCGTTCGTGCAGCAGGGCTGGTTCGTGCTGATCGCCGTGCCCGCGGTGCTGCTGCTGTGGTTCGACCGCAAGCGCCGGGATCCGGCGTTCCGCGATCGCTTCGATCGCTGGATCCTGGAGCGCAGGCTGGTGGGACCGCTGGTGGCGCGGCTGGAGACCGCGCGCCTGGCCCGTACCCTCGGCACCCTGCTGCGCAACGGCGTGCCGCTGCTCGCCGCGCTGGGCATCTCCCGCAACGTGCTGTTCAACCGGGCCTTGTGGGCGGACGTGGATGCAGCCGCCGAACAGGTCAAGAACGGCCATGGCCTGGCCACCTCGCTGGGGAAGGGCAAGCGGTTTCCGCGCCTGGCCCTGCAGATGATCCAGGTGGGCGAGGAATCGGGCGCGCTGGACAGCATGCTGCTGAAGACCGCCGACACCTTCGAGCAGGAGACCGGACAGGCGATGGAACGTCTGCTGGCGCTGCTGGTCCCAGTCATCACCCTGGTCCTGGCGCTGGTCGTGGGCCTGGTGATATTGGCGGTGCTGTTGCCGTTGTATGGTCTGACCAACGCCATCGGCTGAGCCCGCTCCGCCCAACAACCGGTTCAGGCACCATCCACCAGACTCCTTCGCGCTTCAAGCGGCTTCTCTTTCACCCTCCAACGCATGACCAGGACCACACCGATGCGCCAGCCTTCCCGAATCCGTTCCGGCTCCCGCCTCCGCTCGCCGGCCTCGCAGTCCGGCTTCAGCCTGCTGGAAATCATCATCGTGCTGATCCTGATCGGCGGCATCATGGCGCTGGTCGGCAGCCGCCTGCTGGGCGGCGCCGATCGCGGCAAGGCCAATCTGGCCAAGAGCCAGATCCAGACCCTGGCCGGCAAGGTGGAGAACTACCAGCTCGACACCGGCAGCCTGCCGTCGCGGCTGGATGACCTGGTCACCGCGCCGGCCAACGCCGGTGGCTGGCTGGGCCCGTACGCCAAACCGGCCGAACTGAAGGATCCGTGGGGCCATCCCATCGAGTACCGGGCGCCGGGCGAATCCCAGCCCTTCGATCTGGTCAGCTATGGCAAGGACGGCAAGCCCGGCGGCGAGAGCTACGACGCCGACATCGCCTACCAGTAAGCCGGATACGGCGCGATGCGCGGCGGTCTTCGCCCTTCCTTCCGCACGCCGCGCCACGCCCGCGGCGTTTCGCTGCTGGAAATGCTGTTGGTGGTAATGCTGGTCGCCATCGCCGGCACCCTCGCGGCGATGGTGCTGACCGGCGGACTGGAAGGCATGCGCCTGCGTTCGGAGGCGCGCGAGATCGCCGCGCAGCTGCGCTACACCCGCGCCCAGGCGATGGCGACCGGCAAGCCGCAGCGCTTCGTCATCGATCCGGCCACGCATCGCTGGCAGGCGCCCAACCAGCACCGCGGCAGCGTGCCGGATTCACTGCGCATCGCCTTCATCGGCGCGCGCCAGGCGCAGCCGGCGCCGGGCGTGGGCGCGATCATGTTCTTCCATGACGGTGGTTCCAGCGGCGGGCAAATCCGCCTCAGCGGCGGTCGCGCGGTCTGGCATGTCGACGTGGCCTGGCTGACCGGCGAGGTCCAGGTGGTCCGCGGAGGCGGCGGAACATGAAGCGGCCGCATGGCTTCACCCTGCTGGAGGTGATCGTCGCGTTCGCGTTGCTGGCGCTGGCGCTGACCCTGCTGCTGGGATCCCTGTCCGGCGCCACCCGCCAGATCCGGGCCGCCGACGACGCCACCCGCGCGTCGCTGCATGCGCAGTCGCTGCTGGCGCAGATCGGCGTGGGTGAATTCCTGCAGCCCGGCCGGCGCCAGGGCGAATTCGAACGTGGCCGCTACCATTGGGACCTGGAGATCGTTCCCTACGAGGATCCCGCGAAGCGGGAGACGCCGGTCCAGGATCTTTCCACGCCGGAACTGATGCAGTTGCGGCTGACCACCCGCTGGGGTGACGGTGCCCGCGAGCGGATCGTGTGGGACACGCTGCGCCTGGTGCCGCCGGATCCCAACCGCGGACGGAGCGTGCAGTGAACCGGCGCGCGCGCGGCTTCACCTTGCTGGAGATGCTGCTGGCGCTGGTGCTGCTGTCGGCCGGCCTCGCGCTGGCGTTCGCCACCGTGCGCGCGGCCACCACGATGGTGGAACGCGGCGAGATCCGCGCCCAGCGCAACGAGCGCGCGCGCGCGGTGGAAGGTTTCCTGCGCCAGCGCATCAGCACCGCATTGCCGGTGGTGTTCGCCACCGATCCTTCCACCTTCCGCCAGTCGCGTTTCCTCGGTGAAGCGAAGCGGATCCGTTTCGTCGCCGATCTGCCCAATTACCTGGGCCGCGGCGGTCCGCATCTGTACGACCTGGCCTTCGATGACCGGGGACGACTGATGGCGCGTTTCTCCGTGGTGCAGGCCGGCCAGGCGGTCGAGGGACCCGATGGCATTGCTCCGGAGCAACTGGCCGACCGCCTGCGCGAGGTGCGTTTCCGCTATCGCGGGCTGGACGAGAAGGGACAACCCGGTCCGTGGCAGGACGCCTGGCGCACCGCGGAGATCCTGCCGCTGCAGGTGGCGGTGGACGTCGAAACCGAAACCGGCGCGCGCTGGCCGGAGCTGATCGTCACCCTGCTGCACAGCGAGGGCGGCGCAGGCGGTGGCGCGCAGCCGCCGGGAGGCCTGTGATGCGTGCGCGTGGCGCGGCCCTGTTGCTGGTGTTGTGGCTGACCGCGCTGCTGGCGGCGCTGATCGGCGCGTTCGCGGTGACCGCGCGGATGGAATCGCTGCAGGGCCAGATCGTGCGCGACGGCGCGGTGGCGCGCGAGCGCGCCCGCGCCGGCATCGACTACGCGTTGGTACGCATCGCCGACCCGCAGCAGAGGACCCGCTGGCTCCCCGACGGACGTGCCTATGACTGGATGTTCGCCGGCAGCCCGCTGCGGATCCGCGCGGTCGACGAAAGCGGCAAGGTCGATCTCAATCAGGCCGATGCCCGCCTGCTGGAACAATTGCTGCGGGTACGCGGCGTACCGGAGGAAACCGCGCCCGGCCTGGCCGCGGCCATCCTCGACTGGCGGGATGCCGATTCACTCTCCCAGCCCCGGGGCGGGGCCGAGGATCCGGACTACGCCGCCGCCGGACTCGAATATGGCGCCAAGGACGCCCCGTTCGAGAGTGTCGCGGAACTGCAACAGGTATTGGGCATGACGCCGGAATTCTATGACCGCGTGGCGCCGTACCTGACCCTGTACTCCGGGCGTACCCTGCCGGACGCCAATTACGCGCCCGGGCCGGTGCTGGTGGCGATGGGCCTGGATGCCGAGCGCATCCTCGCGCAGCGCGAACTGCCGCCGGACCAGGCGGGGGGGCAACTCGTCGGCGGCGGGAGCGGCACGTATAGTATCGAGAGCCACGCGAAGCTTCGCGATGGGCGGGAGGCGACGTTGCGCGCGGTGATACGGGCCGGCGGCGGCCCCGTACCGGGGATGGCGTACACCGTTTTGCGCTGGGAAGAGGGAACTGCACCGCCATGAGCACGATCCGCGACAGCATGGACAGCCTGCGCGCGCGCCTGTTGCCGGGAGCGGGGGGGCTGTTCGAATGGTGGGGCAGGGCGCTGGCCAGCTGGCTGCCGCACCGCTGGCGCTCGCTGCTGGGACTCACCCAGGATCGCCTGCTGCTGAGCCTGCAGGACGAACACCTGTCGCTGGCCTGGCAGAGCACCGAAGGCGTGCGCGAACTCGCGCGCCTGCCCCTGCCGCTGGAAGCCGGCGATCTGGATGGCCTGCTCGGCAAGCGCATGGCCGGATTGCCGCGCTGGCTGTTGTTGCCGGCCGACGCGGTCCTGCGCAGGTCGCTGGTGCTGCCCGCGGCGGCGGCGGATCGCTTGCGCGACGTGGTGCGGTTCGAGATCGACCGGCAGACACCCTTCGCCGCCGCCGATGTCTGCCATGACGCCAACCTGCGCCAGCGCCGCGAGGACGGCCAACTGGAAGTCGACCTGGTGGTGATTCCACGGCAACGCTTCGACGCCGCGCTGGCGCCACTGGGAAGCCTGGCCGGCGAACTGGGCGGCGTGGACGTGGCCGGTCCGCAGGAACGGCCGCTGGGCGTGAACCTGCTGGCGCCCGCCGAACGCCGGGTGCGGCAGGCGCCGATGCGCGGCTGGCATCTTGCCTTGGGCTCGCTGGCCCTGCTGGCGGTGGTGTTCGCCGCGTGGACCACACTGGACAACCGACGCGCCGCGGCCGATGCATTCGAGGCTTCGCTGCGGACCCGGACCGAACAGGCGCGCCGGGTCGCCGCGCAGCGCCAGCAACTGGTGGATCTGGTCGAAGGCATGAACGCGCTGGAACGCGCGCGCGCGCAGCGCCCGACCGCGGTCGAGGTGCTCGACGAACTGAGTCGCCGCCTGCCGGACGGCACCTACCTGGAAAAGATGTCGATCGAAGGCGATCGGCTGGTCGTGATCGGCCTCAGCCAGGAAGCCTCCTCGCTGGTCGCCAAGCTGCAGGGTTCGCCGCTGTGGCGCTCACCCGCGTTGAGCGGCGCATTGCAGCCGGACCAGGCCCGTCGCCGCGATCGCTTCACCCTCACCGCGCAACTGGTCGGTGGCGCGGCTCCCCCCACCCCCGGCACCGGAGATCAGAATGGCAAGCGCGCTGACTGATCGTGATCGCTGGTTGGCGCTGGGGCTGCTGGCGGCGTTCCTGTCGCTGGGCTATCTGGCCCTGGTGCATCCCTGGTGGACCCAGCCGATGCTGGAGGTGAATGAACGCATCGAGGGTCTGCGCGAGCGCGAACTGCGCGTGCGCACGCAATTGCAGCAGGCGCCGGCGGTGGAAAAACAACTCGCCGCGGCGCTGGCCCTGCAGGCGCAGCGTCCCGGTTTCCTCGGCGAAGCCAGCACCGAACTGGCCACCGCCGGACTGGTCCAGCGGCTGGAAGCGGTGGTCAAGGAAGCCAGTCCCGGCAACCGCAGCTGCGGCATCGCCAACCAGTCACCGTTGCCGCAGGCCGCCGGCGAACGCTTCGCCCGGGTGGCGGTGCAGGTGCGCCTGCGTTGCGGCACGCCGGAACTGGCCGCGGTGCTGCATGCATTGGAATCCGGCAGCCCGCGCCTGTTCGTGGACAACCTCAACGTCCTCTCCAGCAACTACGCGTACATGGCACCGGAAGGTGGCACGGGCGGACTGGACGTCACCTTCGATCTGTATGGCTACCTGAAGCCCGGGACGGTCGCGCCCGCGGCCCCGGCCGCACCCGCGGCGATGACGATGCCGGAGGGCGGCGATGCGCGTTGATTCGCTCGGACCGCGCACGCTGCTGCTGGGCACGGTCGCCGGCTGGGCGGTGCTGGTGGCGATTCTCGCCTTGGCCGGCCTGGGCGGCCGCATCACGCCGCTCGCGGACGATCCGGGCAGCGCGCCGCGCCTGCCGGCACTGCCAAGGCCCGCGCCGGAACGGCTGGGGCCACTGGCGCAGTATTCCGAACTGACCGCGCGCCCACCGTTCTATGAAGGCCGCCGGCCGCAACCGTTCTACCTGACCAATGAAGCCGAAGCGCAGGCGCCGAGTTTCGACTACGTGCTGACCAGCGTGTTGATCACGCCGGCCTTCCGCATGGCGATCCTGCAACCGAGCCAGGGCGGCGAGGGCGTGAGGATCAAGCAGGGCGAAGCGGCCAGCGCGGCGCCGCAGTGGACGCTGGTGGACCTGCAGCCGCGCGCGGCGGTGTTCGAGGGCCCGGAAGGCCGGCGAACCCTGGAACTGCGGGTGTTCGATGGCGCCGGCGGGCAACCGCCCAGCCTGTCGGGAAGGCCACCGCCGATCGCCGCGCCGGTCCCCGTGCCGCAGTCCACCGGTGGCAACGCGCCGCCGCAGCCGGCACCGAATACCGGCACGGCGGTGATGCCGGTGCCGCCGGCCAATCCCGCCGCGGAGCCGGCCGAACAGCCGGCCATGACCACCGAACAGCAGATGGAAGCGATCCGCAAACGCATCGAGGCGCGCCGCGCGCAGATGCGCCAGCAGCAGGGTCAGGCGGTTCCCCCGCCCGCCCCACCACCCAATCCGAATCAGTAGAGTGCCGGCATGAAGTCACGCCTATTCCTGTTCTCCGTTTGCCTGGGCCTGCTGGCGGGTTGCGCCACCGCGCCCACGCCGGACATCCGGCGCACGGGAGATACCCCGGCCACTCCGGGGACCGCCCAGATTTCGCCGCTGGCGGAGACCGAGGAGCCCGAAAGCGGGCCACGCCCGGTGATCCGCCGCGGCAGCGGCCAGATGATCAACCGTGGCGCGGCGGCCGCGCCGATGCCATCGCTGGGCGGCGCCAGCTCGGGTTCGGCCAGCTTCAACTTCGAAGGCGAATCCGTGCACGCGGTGGTGAAGGCCATCCTCGGCGATATGCTCGGCCAGAACTACGTGATCGCACCCGGCGTGCAGGGCACGGTCACCCTGGGCACGCCCAGGCCGGTATCGCCCGCGCAGGCGATGACCCTGCTGGAACAGGTGCTGGCGCAGAACAACGCGCGCATGGTCTACAGCGATGGCCGCTACAACATCATGCCGTCCGACCAGGCCATGGTCGGCACGGTCGCCCCGCGCACCGGTGGCGCCGCCAGCGCGCGTGGCTATGAAGTCCGGGTGGTGCCGCTGCGCTTCATCGGCGCGACCGAGATGAAGAAGGTGCTCGAGCCGTATGCGCGCCCCAATGCCATCGTCAACATCGACACGACCCGCAACCTGATCACCCTGGCCGGCACCCGCTCGGAACTGGAGAACTACCTGCGCACGGTCGAAGTGTTCGACGTCGATTGGTTGTCGGGCATGTCGGTGGGCGTGTTCCCGCTGGAAACCGGGCAGGCCACCAAGGTCGTCGCGGATCTGGAGAAAGTGTTCGGCGAGGCCAGCAAGACGCCCAGCGCCGGCATGTTCCGTTTCATGCCGCTGGAAGGCGCCAACGCCGTGCTGGTGATCACCCCGCAGCCGGCCTATCTGGATCAGATCCAGCAATGGCTGGAACGGATCGACAGCGCCGGCGAGGGCGCGCGGCTGTATTCGTACGAATTGAAGTACATCAAGGCGAAGGAACTCGCGCAGCGCCTGTCCGAGGTGTTTGGTTCTGGCGGTGGAAATCGTGGCGAGAACACGGGGGGAGATGGCAACGCATCCCTGATGCCGGGCGCGGATCCGATATCCATCAGTGATAGCGGCATGATGGGCCAAGGCACGGCAACTGACTCGGGTCTGGGCAATGTGGGAAATGGGGCCGGCGGCGCCAGTGGTGGTGGCAGCTTCAGCCTGAATCCTCGTCGCGACGGAAACGGTGCCGTGACCCTCCAGGTCGACGGTGATCGGGTTGGAGTCGCAGCGGTGGATGAAACCAACACCCTGCTTGTCCGATCCAACGCCAGCGCGTGGAAATCCATCAAGGACGTGATCGAGCGCCTCGACGTCATGCCGAGCCAGGTTCACATCGAGGCGCAAGTCGCGGAGGTCAACCTGACCGGTCGCCTGAAGTATGGCGTCAATTGGTTCTTCGAGAACGCGGTCACCGATGAAGCGGGACTCGTCAGTGCATTGGGACGTCGGATCTGGGGTGATATCAGCGGCAGCATCCGTGGCGACGGGCAGGGACTTGGCTGGACCTTCCTGGGGCGGAACGCCGCCGCCATCGTCGAAGCTCTGGAGGAAATTACCGACGTACAGTTGTTGCAGACGCCATCTGTGCTGGTACGGAACAACGCGGAGGCCACGCTCAACGTCGGCACGAAGATCCCGATAAATTCGGTTTCGATCACTCCCGACCAGACGGCGAACACCTACAGCCAGGTGCAATACCTGGACACCGGCGTGATCCTCAAAGTACGTCCGCGAATCACCAAGGACGGCACCGTCTTCCTGGATCTGGTGCAGGAAGTCAGTTCGCCCGGCCCACGTCCATCCAATTGCAACAACGATACCGGTGCTGGCTGCAACGTGCCGATCAACACGCGCCGTCTCAAGACCGAAGCGGCCGTCCGCAGCGGTGACACCATCATGTTGGCAGGTCTGATCAGTGATTCGGTGGACAACGGTTCGTCAGGCATTCCTGGCCTGGCCAGGCTTCCCATCGTCGGCGCGCTCTTCGGAAGCAAACGGCAGGACACCGACCGCCAGGAAGTGATCATCCTGCTGACCCCGACCATCGTTCGCGATCCCCAGGATGCGCGCAATCTCACCGACGAGTACGGCCAGCGCTTCCGTTCCATGAAACCGCTGTACGCACCCGAGAAGAAATGACCAGCGCCAGCGTGTCGTCGCTGCCGATCACCCTGCTGCCCATCGGCGCGGATGACGACGCGCTGGATGCCTGCCTGGGGGCCCTGGATGCGGGTACGCCCGCCGGCACGCGGATCTGGCTGGCCGACGATGCACAGGCCGGGCCGCGTGGCCTGGCCATCATCGAGCACTGGCTGCAGCGCACGCGCCTGCAGGCCGACTACACCCGACGCCCGCGCCCGGTCGGAGAAGTCGCGCACCTGGAGGAAATGCTGCGCGCCTGCGGCGATGCGGACGTGGTGGTGCTGGCGCCGGACGCGCAGCCGCTGCCGGGCTGGCTGCAGCAACTGGCTGCTTGCCTGGCGCGCGATGCCTCCATCGCCACCGCCACGCCCTGGTGCAATGCGGGCGAAGCCGCCGCGTGGCCCAGGCTGGGCGAGATTTCGCCGCCACCGGTGGACTTCGAACGCACCGCGCAGGCCTGCGCGGCAATGCCGCCGATGCATCCGGAACTCCCCGCGGGCATCGCCCATGCCGTGGCCATCCGGGGCAGTGCACGCAAGCGCGCGGGCGGACTGGATGCCAGCAGCTATGCGTCGTGGTATGCGGCGCTGATCGATCTCTCGTTGCGGCTGTCCGGCCTGGGCTGGCGCAACGCGCTGTGCGAAACCGCGTTCGTCGCCCGCGGCGGCGAAGGACTGCCCGGCGATGGCGACATGGATGCAATCAACGCGCGCTGGCCCGCCTGGCATTCGCGGTTGGCGAACTTCCTGATGGAGGATCCCGTGCGTGGTCCGCGCGAACAGCTGACATCGCTTTACCTGGAGGCCGGCGCGCCGGAGCCGCAACGTGAACTCTTCGACTGATTCGCGCGCCATCGCCGCGATCGTCGTTACCTACGAAAGCGCGAGCACCATCGACGACTGCCTCCAGCGTCTGCGCGATGCGCGGGACGTCGCGGAAATCCGGGTGGTGGACAATGCCTCCAGCGATGACACGCTCCAGGTGGTCCAGCGGCATGCGCTGGCGGACCCGCGGGTCCGCTTCGTCGCCAACCCGGACAATCCCGGCTTCTCGGTCGGCTGCAACCAGGGCGCGGACGATTCCTCGGCGCCGTGGCTGGCGTTCGTGAACCCGGATCTGCAGGTGCAGCCGGACAGCCTAGCCCGCCTGCGCGATCTGTCCATCGGCACTGGCCGGGAAGCCCTGCTGGGCGCGGATCTGGTGGACGAAGCCGGGGTGCGGGATACCGCCGCGCGTCGTCGCGACCCGGATTTCGCGGCCATGCTGACCGCGCCCGGGGCGGCGTCGCGCCTGGGCGTGGACGTGGACGACACGCAGGCGCTGCAACCGCTGGAGGCCTTGTCCGGCGCGCTGATGGTGATGCCGCGTTCGTTGTTCCGCCGGATTGGGGGATTCGACGAAGGCTATCGCCTGCATGCCGAGGATCTGGATCTGTGCCGGCGCGCGCGCATGGCCGGCGCATGGGTGGCGGTTGCCAATGGCGTGCGCGTGGTGCATATCCGCGGCGTGTCCAGCCGCGCGCGGCCATTCTTCGTGGAGTGGCACAAGCATCGCGGCCTGTGGCGCTACTTCGGCAAGTTCGAAGCCAGCCAGCGCGGCTTGGGGGTTCGTGTTGGCGTGTTCGCCGCCATCTGGGCGCATTTCGCGATGGTCGCGCTGAAGCTGTTGTTCCGCCGCCGCTGAGAGGCATCGACGACGCCACCCACGCCATCCGGGCGACCAGGGCACCACGATCGCGTGGAGTATGCTGGCATGGCTTCCGCACGGCCCGGCCCGATGATCATCACCTCGCTGCTCGACACCGATCTCTACAAGTTCACGATGATGCAGGCTGTCCTGCATCACTATCCGGCCGCGCAGGTGCAGTACCGTTTCAAGTGCCGCACGCCAGGCATCGCGCTGGCGGACCATATCGAGGAAATCTCCGCCGGGGTCGACGCGCTCTGCACGCTGCGCTTCCGGCCCGATGAACTGGATTACCTGCGCGGGCTGCGCTTCATCAAATCGGACTTCGTCGATTTCCTCGGCCTGTTCCACCTGGATCGGAAGTACATCCGGCTGCGGGCCTCGCGGGCGGTACCCGGGGAAATCGAACTCGATATCGAAGGTCCCTGGCTGCACACCATCCTGTTCGAAGTGCCGCTGCTGGCGATCATCAACGAGGTCTGGTTCCGCCATGCCGGGCGTCCGGATGAAGGGGAGGGCGAGCGCAGGCTGGAAGCCAAGATCGTTCGCCTGCGCGAAGGCGGCGACGATTGCGTCATTGCCGACTACGGCACGCGCCGGCGCTATTCGCGGGACTGGCACGCGCGCGTGCTGCCCATCCTCAGGACCGGGCTGGGTGCGCAGTTCGTCGGCACCAGCAACGTGTTCTTCGCGCGCGAATACGGCATGACCCCGCTGGGCACGATGGCGCACGAGTGGCTGCAGGCCTTTCAGGCGCTGGGGCCGCGCCTGCGCGATTCGCAGGCGGTCGCCTTCGATGTCTGGGCCAAGGAGTATCGCGGCGACCTCGGCATCGCCTTGTCCGATGTGGTCGGCCTGAAGGCATTTCTGCGCGATTTCGATCTGTACTTCTGCAAGCTGTTCGATGGCATGCGCCACGATTCCGGCGACCCGTTCGCCTGGGGCGAGGCGATCCTCGCGCACCTGGAGCGCATGCGCATCGATCCGCTCGCCAAGACGCTGGTGTTCAGCGATGGCCTGGACGTGGACAAGGTGCTGCGCCTGCACGCGCGTTTCCGGGGCCGCTGCCGGCTGGCTTTCGGCATCGGCACCAACCTGACCAACGATCTGGGGCCGACGCCCCTGCAAATCGTCATCAAGATGATTCGCTGCAACGGGCAGCCGGTGGCCAAACTGAGCGACTCACCCGGCAAGAGCATGTGCGAGGACGAAGGTTACGTGCGCTATCTGCGGCAGGTGTTCGAACTGCCGGAAGAAACGGAGGAAACCCCATGATCCATCCCATCCTGAAAATGGGCGATCCGCGACTGCTGAAGGTCGCAAGACCGGTGGAGCATTTCGACACGCCGGAACTGCATGCGCTGATTGCCGACATGTTCCAGACCATGGCCGCCGCCGGCGGCGTGGGTCTGGCCGCGCCCCAGATCGGGGTGGATCTGCAACTGGTCATCTTCGGTTTCGACAGCAGTGATCGCTATCCGGAGGCACCGCCGGTGCCGCGCACGATTCTGATCAACCCGGTCATCGCACCGTTGTCCGACGAGATGGAGGACGGCTGGGAAGGATGCCTGTCGGTGCCGGGATTGCGCGGCGTGGTGCCGCGCCATCGCGCGATCCGCTATCGCGGCTTCGATCCCCGGGGCAATCCGGTTGATCGCGAAGCCGAAGGCTTCCACGCGCGGGTGGTGCAGCACGAATGCGATCACCTGATCGGCCGGCTGTATCCGTCACGCATCCGCGATTTCAGCCAGTTCGGCTTTACCGAGATCCTGTTTCCCGGCGCGCAGGGCGACGATTGACGGACCAGTGCACCGCACCGGTCGTTGGACCAGCGCTCAGCCCAGTGCGTACCGCAGGATGAACAGTCCGGCCACCAGCCATACCGCCGGATGCGCTTCGCGCCAGCGGCCGGTGCCGAGCTTGAGCGCGGCGTAGGCGATGAAGCCGAACGCCAGGCCGTTGGCGATGGAGTAGGTGAACGGCATCGCCAGCGCGCACAGCGCGGCCGGTACCGATTCGGTCAGGTCGCTCCAGTCCACGTCGACCAGTTCGCGCAGCATCAGGCCGGCGACGTAGAGCAGCGCCGGCGCGGTGGCGTAGCCCGGCACCATCGCCGCCAGCGGCGAGAACAGCAGGGCGACCAGGAACAGCAGGGCCACCACCAGCGCGGTCAGTCCGGTGCGTCCGCCGACCTGCACGCCCGAGGCGCTCTCGGCGTAGGCGGTGGTGCTGCTGGTGCCCAGCAGCGAACCGGCGATGATGGCGCCGCTGTCGGCGAGCAGGGCGCGGCCGAAGCGCTTCTGCCCGTCCGCCAGTTTCAACAGGCCGGCGCGTCCGGCCACCCCGTAGAGCGTGCCGGTGGCGTCGAAGACTTCCACCAGCACGAACACCAGCACCACCTGCAGCAGCACCGCCACCGGCGTGCCGTCATCCCGGTGCAGCAGTCCGGGCAGATCCAACTGCAGCCAGGTCGGGGCCAGGCTGGGCGGCGCGGCGACGATGCCCTGGTAGTCCACGTAGCCGAGCAGGCCGGCGAACGCGGTCACCACCAGGATGCCGATCAGGATCGCGCCGCGCACACCGCGCGCTTCCAGCACCGCGATCAGCAGGAAGCCGCCGAGCGCCAGCAGCGGTTCGTGCGAATGCAGCGTGCCCAGCGCGACCAGCGTGTCCGGGTTGCCGACGATGACCTGCGATTTCTGCAGCGCGATGATGGCCAGGAACAGGCCGATGCCGGCGACGATCGCCGCGCGCAGCGAGGCCGGGATGCCGGCGACCAGCCAGGCGCGCACGCCGGTCAGGCTGAGCAGCAGGAACACCAGGCCGGAGATGAACACCGCCGCCAGCGCCTGCTGCCAGGGCAGGCCGGCCGCGCCCACCACGGTGAAGGCGAAGAACGCGTTCAGGCCCATGCCCGGCGCCATCCCGACCGGAAAGTTCGCCGCGAACGCCATGATCAGCGAGCCCAGGGCGGCCGCCAGGCAGGTGGCGACGAACACCGCGCCCGCGTCCATGCCGGTGGTCGAAAGGATTTCCGGATTGACGAAGACGATGTAGGACATCGTCAGGAAGGTGGTGGCGCCGGCCAGCAGCTCGGTGCGGACGGTGGTGCCGTGCTCGCTCAGGCGGAACAGGCGATCGATGGGCATGGAGGCGACCTCTTCATCCGGGGGCAGGGTACCGCAGGCACGTGTTCGCGCGGTGGACGCGGCCTGCCTGGCGGATGAAAAAAGAGCCGGATTCGGGGGAATCCGGCCCTTCGGAATTTACTGCCGGCAGGCAATGGATCCCCGCTTTCGCGGGGATGACGATTCGACGGGGCCGTAGTCGTTGCCGGCCACGGCCCGAATCGTCACTTCAGCGCCTTGAAGCGCAGGCGGTGCGGCTGCGCGCCCTCGGCGCCCAGGCGACGCTTCTTGTCTTCCTCGTACTCGCGGTAGTTGCCCTGGAAGAACTCCACGTGCGAATCGCCTTCGAAGGCGAGGATGTGGGTGGCGATGCGATCCAGGAACCAGCGATCGTGCGAGATGACGAAGGTGTTGCCGGGGAACTCCAGCAACGCGTCTTCCAGCGCGCGCAGGGTTTCGATGTCCAGGTCGTTGGACGGTTCGTCGAGCAGCAGCACGTTGCCGCCCTGCAGCAGGGTCTTGGCCATGTGCAGGCGGCCGCGTTCACCACCGGACAGCGAGCCGACATGCTTCTGCTGGTCCTGGCCCTTGAAGTTGAAGCGGCCGATGTAGGCGCGCGACTGGATTTCCACGCCGTTGATGTTGAGGATGTCCAGGCCGCCGGAGACTTCCTGGAACACGTTGTGGTTGCCTTCCAGCTTGTCGCGGCTCTGGTCGACGTAGGCCAGCTTGACGGTGGGACCGATGTTGATGGTGCCGGAATCGGGCTTTTCCTGGCCGGTGATCATCTTGAACAGGGTCGACTTGCCGGCGCCGTTGGGCCCGATGATGCCGACGATGGCGCCGGCCGGCACCAGGAAGCTCAGGTCGTCGATCAGCAGGCGGTCGCCGAACTTCTTGGAGACGTTCTTGAACTCGATGACGCTGTTGCCCAGGCGCTCGCCCGGCGGGATGAAGATTTCGTTGGTCTCGTTGCGCTTCTGGTAATCGACCGACTGCAGTTCCTCCAGGCGGGCCAGGCGCGCCTTGCCCTTGGAGCGGCCGCCCTTGGCGTTCTGGCGCGACCATTCCAGTTCCTTGGCGATCGCCTTCTGGCGCGCCTTTTCCTGGTTCTCTTCCTGCTTCAGGCGCTCTTCCTTCTGCACCAGCCAGTCGGTGTAGTTGCCCTTCCACGGAATGCCGCGGCCGCGGTCGAGTTCGAGAATCCATTCGGCGGCGTTGTCGAGGAAGTAGCGATCGTGGGTGACCGCCACCACGGTGCCGGTATAGCGGGCCAGGAACTGTTCCAGCCACTCCACCGATTCGGCGTCGAGGTGGTTGGTCGGTTCGTCGAGCAGCAGCATGTCCGGCTTCTGCAGCAGCAGGCGGCACAGCGCGACGCGGCGCTTCTCGCCGCCGGAGAGCTTGCCGACGACGGCGTCCCACGGCGGCAGGCGCAGCGCGTCGGCGGCCACTTCCAGCTGCTGTTCCAGCATGTGCGCGTCACCGGCGGCCAGGATGGCCTCCAGGCGCTGCTGCTCGGCGGCCAGCTTGTCGAAGTCCGCGCCTTCCTCGGCGTAGGCGGCATACACCGCGTCCAGCGCGGCCTGGGCCTGCAGCACTTCGCCGACGCCTTCCTCGACCGCTTCGCGCACGGTCTTGTTCGGATCCAGCTCCGGCTCCTGCGCCAGGTAGCCGACCTTGATGCCCGGCTGCGGGCGCGCTTCGCCCTGGAAGTCGGTGTCCACGCCGGCCATGATCTTGAGCACGGTGGACTTGCCGGCGCCGTTGAGGCCCAGCAGGCCGATCTTGGCGCCGGGGAAGAACGACAGCGAGATGTCCTTGATGATCTGGCGCTTGGGCGGGACGATCTTGCTTACACCGTTCATGGTGTAGATGTATTGCGACATGGGGCTCTCCGGAACCGGGACGCGCCGAGCCCGGCCGGATGGCCTGGGACAGGGCGGGAAGATGGGGATTATCCCGCAGGGTGGGGGCGCGTTGCCAGCGTGAAAGGGCCGGAACGGCCCATTCGCATCCACCGTTCAGGCCGAACCCGGCCGGATCCGCGGCCGGCGCCCGGCCGGGCCCGCTCCGGCGCGGGGCCGGGGCTCAGATCCAGATGATCAGCGCCACCACCAGCGCCACGCCCAGGTATTTGAGCGTGTAGTACAGCCCCTTGCTGCGTTCGCGCAGGGCCTTGCTCTTCAGGCGCAGGGCGTAGAAGTACTTGAACGCCCGGTTGAAACCGCCGGTCTTGTCGCCTTCCTGGTTCGGCGAGGCGCCGGCGGCGATCAGGTTGCGGGCGACGAAGCGGTTGAGCGCGGCCGCCCAGCGGTACTTCATCGGCCGTTCGATGTCGCAGAACAGGATGATCCGGTTCTGCTGGCTGTCGTTGCGGGCGCTGTGGATGTAGGTCTCGTCGAACATCGTCCACTGCCCGTCGCGCCAGCTGTAGCGCTGGCCGTCCACGGTGATGAAGCAGGCGTCGTCGTTGGGGGTTTCCAGGCCCAGGTGCAGGCGCAGCGAGCCGGCATAGGGGTCGCGGTGCGGCCGCAGCTCGCTGCCCGGCGGCAGTTCGGTGAACATGGCCGCCTTCACCCCCGGCAGCTCGCGCAGCAGCGCCGTGGTCGTGGGGCAGAGTTCGGCCGCGGAGGGGTGGGCGTCGTCGTACCACTTCAGGTAGAAGCGCTTCCAGCCACGGCGGAAGAACGAATTGAAACCGACATCGGTATAGCCGTCGGCGGCCTTGATCTGCTGCATTTCGCGCAGGTGCCGGGCCTCGGCGCGGATGTCCTGCCAGCGGGCCCGCAGCGGCGCCAGTTCGGGAAAATGCCGTTCCGGGTCCAGGAACGGGGTGGTCGGCACCCGCGAGCAGGCGTACATCAGCACGTTGATCGGCGCCATGAAGGTCGAGTGGTCCAGCAGCTGCCGGCCAATCCGGTGGCGCACGCGTCCGCGGAAGTGCACGTAGACGGCACTGGCGACGAACAGGAAGACAAAAACCCATTTCACGGTAGGGGCATCCAGGTGGGGAGACCGGCTGGCCCGGGGGCTGGCGGGGTCGGGCAAGCGGGTCAAACTGGCCCATTGTCGGGCAGAACGGGCCCGGAGGCACCTTTCGAGGTTGGCCGCCATACGCCCGTGGGCTAATATTTCAAGTCTTGTCCCGACCGCCTGAATGCCGGTCCGCCGGCGCCGCCGGGTCTCATCTTTTCTTCAGCTTCCCATCCGAGGCCGCGAATGTTCCCCAGCACCACCCGTATTGCCGGATTCGATGACGAACTCGCCCAGGCCATCGCCGCCGAGGCCCGCCGCCAGGAGGACCACGTCGAGCTGATCGCCAGCGAGAACTACGCCAGCCCGCGGGTGATGGAAGCCCAGGGCAGCGTGCTCACCAACAAGTACGCCGAAGGTTATCCGGGCAAGCGCTACTACGGCGGCTGCGAGTACGTCGACATCGCCGAGCAGTTGGCCATCGATCGGGTCAAGCAGCTGTTCGGCGCCGACTACGCCAACGTGCAGCCGCATTCGGGCTCGCAGGCCAACCAGGCGGTGTATTTCGCCCTGCTGCAGCCGGGCGACACCATCCTGGGCATGTCGCTGGCGCATGGCGGCCACCTGACCCACGGCGCCAAGGTCAACGCCTCGGGCAAGCTGTTCAATGCCGTGCAGTACGGCGTCAACGACCAGGGCCTGATCGACTACGACGAAGTCGAGAAGCTGGCGCTGGAGCACAAGCCGAAGATGGTCGTGGCCGGTTTCTCGGCCTATTCGCAGGTCATCGACTGGGCGCGCTTCCGCGCCATCGCCGACAAGATCGGCGCCTACCTGTTCGTGGACATGGCGCACGTGGCCGGCCTGGTTGCCGCCGGCGTGTACCCGAATCCGCTGCCGCACGCCCACGTGGTCACCTCGACCACCCACAAGACCCTGCGCGGCCCGCGCGGTGGCATCATCCTGGCCAAGGGCGCCGGCGAGGACATCGAGAAGAAGCTGCAGAGCATCGTGTTCCCGGGCATCCAGGGTGGTCCCCTGATGCACGTCATCGCCGCCAAGGCGGTGGCCTTCAAGGAAGCGCTGGAGCCGGAGTTCACCACCTACCAGCAACAGGTGGTGAAGAACGCGCAGGCGATGGCCGCGACCATCATCCAGCGCGGCTACAAGATCGTGTCCGGCGGCACCCAGAACCACCTGATGCTGGTCGACATGATCGGCAAGGGGATCACCGGCAAGGCGGCCGAGGAGGCGCTGGGCAAGGCCCACATCACGGTCAACAAGAACGCCGTGCCGAACGACCCGCAGAAGCCCTTCGTCACCTCCGGCCTGCGCATCGGCACCCCCGCGGTGACCACCCGCGGCTACAAGGAAGCCGACTGCGTGGCCCTGGCCAACTGGATCTGCGACGTGCTGGACGCGCCCAACGACGACAAGGTCATCGCCGGCGTGCGCGAGAACGTCACCCTGCAGTGTCGCCAGTTCCCGGTCTACGGCTGACCGCCTGACCGGTCCGGAACCGCCGCCGTCGCGACGATGGCGGCGGTCCTCCCGGCGGCGCCGTTTTTCCGCGGTCCCGGCGGTTTCCCGTCGTTCCGCCACGTCCGCCACCCTGATCACAGGCGGATCGTGACCGCAGGCGGCGCCGGCAGTACACTCAGGCGCTCGGACGGGGATTCCCGTCCATGCCCGCCGCGTCCTGCGGCGGAAAGCCCCAGAGCCGATGCACTGCCCCTTCTGCCAGCACACCGATACCCGCGTCATCGATTCACGCGTCTCCGAAGACGGCGCGACGATCCGTCGGCGGCGTGAGTGCGAGGCCTGCGGCGAGCGCTTCAGCACGCTGGAGAACATCGAAATCAAGCTGCCCGCGGTCATCAAGAGCGATGGGCGCCGGGATGCCTTCGACGCGCGCAAGCTGCGCGCCGGTTTCGATCGCGCCCTGCAGAAGCGCCCGGTCTCGGAAGAACAGATCGAGGCGGCGGTGCGCGCGGTGGTGCACAGCATCCGCATGAGCGGCGAGCGCGAAATCCCGTCGCGCCGGATCGGCGAGTTCGTGATGAACGAGCTGCGCAAGCTGGATCACGTCGGCTATGTCCGCTTCGCCTCGGTCTACCGCAGCTTCGAGGACGTGGCGGACTTCCGCGAGGAAATCGAGAAGCTGGAGCGCGATCTGCCCGCCGGCGCCGGCCAGCTGTCGCTGCTGGGCGGCGAAGTCGTGCCCTTCGACAAGAACCTCGACAAGCACAAGAAGCGCTGAGCCATGCGCATCGACTGGATCGGGCGCCACCCGCAGCACGTGGTCGCGCTGGCGCGCTGGCACCATGCCGAATGGGGTGAGTTGTATGACGACTGGACCCTGCCGGCGGCCACCGCCGAACTGGAGGACCACACGCGCCGCGACTCCCTGCCCACCACGCTGGTGCTGATGGACGGCGACACCCTGCTGGGTTCGGTCAGCCTGCTGCTGGAAGACGCGCCGGAATTGCAGGATCGCGGCGGCCCATGGCTGGCCAGCCTGTTCGTGTCGCCGGACGCGCGCGGACGCGGCGGCGGCAAGCACCTGGTGGAGGCGGCGGTGGCGCATGCGGCCGCGCAAGGGGTGGAACGGCTGCGTCTGTTCACCCTCTGGCACGAGGATTTCTATGCGACTCTGGGCTGGGAACTGGAGGAGCGCGCGGATCTGCACGGCGTGCCGATCAGCATCATGGGCATCGCGCCCGCCCATTGCGCCGCGGGAGCGTTGCCGACACCCCCCGCGACTCTCCTTCGAACGACGGAAAACCCGGCATGACCGATACCGCCACCTTCACCGCCACCGATCACGCGCTGATGGCGCAGGCCCTGCGCCTGGCCGAACGCGGCGCCTACACCACGCGCCCCAACCCGATGGTGGGTTGCGTCATCGCCCACGGCGATGAGGTGGTCGGGGAAGGCTGGCACCAGCGTGCCGGGGAGCCGCATGCCGAGGTGTTCGCCCTGCAGGCCGCCGGTAAGCGCGCCAAGGGGGCTACCGCCTACGTCACCCTGGAACCCTGCGCGCAGAGCGGTCGCACCGGGCCTTGCGCCGATGCGCTGATCGCTGCGGGCGTGAGCCGGGTGGTCGCGGCGATGCGGGACCCGTTCCCGCAGGTCGACGGCGCAGGTTTCGACAGGCTGCGCGCCGCCGGCGTCACGGTGCAGTCCGGTCTGCTGGAAGCGCAGGCGCGCCAGCTCAATCGTGGTTTTCTTTCGCGCATCGAGCGGGGCCGGCCGTTCGTGCGGGTCAAGCTGGCGACCAGCCTGGACGGGCGCACGGCGATGGCCAACGGCGATTCCAAGTGGATCAGCGGCGATGCCTCGCGCCTGGACGTGCAGCGCTGGCGCGCCCGCGCCGGCGCGATCCTGACCGGCGCCGGCACCGTGCTGGCCGACGATCCCTCGCTCACCGTGCGGCTGGAGGACGACACGCCGTTCGTGCCGCCGCTGCGGGTGGTGCTGGATCCGGGACTGGCGACGATCGCGCGCGGCCGGGTCCGCGAAGGCGATGCGCCCACCCTGTACATCCATACCGCCGATGCCAAGCCGCCGCGCGAAATCGCCGCGCAGCGCGCGGTGGCGCCGGCCGACGGCAGCAACTTCGACCTGCGTGCGGTGCTGGAACTGCTGGGTGCGCGCGGCATCAACGAAGTCCAGGTGGAGGCGGGCGCCACCCTCGCCGGCGCCTTCATCGCCGCCGGCCTGGCCGATGAAGTCCTGCTCTACGTCGCCCCGGTGCTGCTGGGCGATCAGGCGCGACCGCTGTTTGCCGGGCTGGGCATCCACAGCATGGCCGAGCGCGCCCACCTGAAGATTGTCGATGCGCGCGCGATTGGCCAGGATCAGCGCATCCTCCTGCAACCCGCGCCCGCCGCCTGAGCCGGCTCCGATCATGGCTGCCTTCAAGGATCATTTCTCCGCGCTCGCCGACACCTACGCCCGTTCGCGCCCAACCTATCCGGACGCGTTGTACGACGCCATCGCGGCGGTGGTGCCGGCCGCCGCGCGGGTCTGGGAACCGGGCTGTGGCAGCGGCCAGGCGACCCGCGGCCTGGCCGGTCGCTTCGCCCACGTCCATGCCACCGATCCGAGCGCCGCGCAGATCGCGCGCCATTGGGCGCAGCGGGAACCCGTCGGCAACGTGACGGTGGCGGTGGAGCTGGCCGAGACCCCCTCACTGGCCGATGTCAGCGTCGAACTGATCGCGGTGGCGCAGGCGCTGCACTGGTTCGATCGGCGCGCCTTCTTCGCCAGTTGCGAGCGCGTGCTCGCCCCCGGCGGCGTGCTGGCCGCGTGGACCTACCAGGACATCGTCTTCTCCGACGATCTGTCCGATGTCGCCGAAGCCGTGCGCGATGACATCGACCCGTACTGGCCGCCGGAGCGCAACGACGTGGACGTCGGCTACACCGGCTACGACTGGCCGTTCGACGCCATGCCGGCGCCGGATGATCTGTGGCTGACCGCCGACTGGACCCTGCCGCAACTGCTGGGCTACTTCGCCAGCCTGTCCGCGACGGCGTGTTTCCTGGCCGCCACCGGCCGCGACGCCATTGAAATCCACGGCCCCGAACTGGCCGCCGCCTGGGGCGATCCCATGCGCGTGCGGCGGATGCGCTGGCCGCTGGTACTGCATCTGCGGCGCAAGCCGGCCTGACCGGGAGCATCCTGACCAGGAACATCCGGAAAGACCGCAGCTTCCGCGGTTGATCCGCGCCGCCGCGCGCGACGCTGTGTTCAGCCGGAGCCCGCGGAGCGGGGTGCTACAATGCGCGCGCCGGTTCGCCGGCAAACCAACGACGTCTTCAGGGCGGGGCGAAACTCCCCACCGGCGGTAGGTGCGCAAGCACGAGCCCGCGAGCGCCTCCGGCCACGCCGGAGGGTCAGCAGACCCGGTCCAATGCCGGGGCCGACGGTTACAGTCCGGATGAAAGAAGACGGCAAACGCGGGGCGTCGCGCGAGCGATGGCCTGCGCCTGCCTCATGCCTTGGGGCGTTTTTCGCTTTTCCATTTCCGCGAGAAACGTTTCATGTCCCGATATTCCGCTGCTTCCTCATGCGCCGTGCGTCCGTCCGCGCGCCGCGATTTCCTTTCCGCGCCTGTCCCGGGCCTGCGTCTGCCGGAGGTGCCCTGATGTTCACCGGCATCATCGAAGGCCTGGGCACACTGGCCACAACCGAAAGCCGGGGCGGCGACGTCCGCCTGAGCGTGCGGGTCGGCACGCTGCCGTTCGAACAGGTGCAATTGGGCGAAAGCATCGCGGTCAATGGCGTCTGCCTGACCGTGATCGATTTCGACGCCGGCTCGTTCCAGGCCGATGCTTCGAATGAAACCCTCGCCCTGACCACCCTGGGCGGACTGGCGCCGGGCGCGCCGGTCAACCTGGAGCGGGCGATGCGACCCACCGATCGCCTGGGCGGCCATCTGGTCAGCGGCCATGTCGATGGCCTGGGCCGGGTGCTGGACATCCGCGAGGACGCGCGCGCGCAGCGCTGGCGCTTCTCCGCGCCCGCCGCCCTGCTGCGCTACATCGCCAAGAAGGGCTCGATCTGCGTCGACGGCGTCAGCCTGACCGTCAACGAAGTGGATGATGTTGGCTTCGAGGTCGCGCTGATTCCACACACGGTCTCGCACACCGCGTTTGCGCAGACCCGCGTGGGCGATGCGGTGAACCTGGAAATCGACCTGGTCGCGCGCTATGTCGAGCGCCTGCTGGGTGCGCGCGACGCGGAGGTGTCGGCATGAGCTTCGCCACCATTCCAGAACTGCTGGAAGAAATCCGCAACGGCCGCATGGTCGTGATCGTCGATGACGAGGATCGCGAGAACGAGGGCGATCTGATCATGGCCGCCGAACTGGTCAAGCCGTCGGACATCAATTTCATGGTCACCCACGCGCGCGGCCTGGTCTGCCTGTCGCTGACCCGCGAACGCTGCCGCCAGCTCGGCCTGCCGCCGATGGTCCAGGACAACACCTCGCCGCACCACACCAACTTCACCGTCAGCATCGAGGCGGCCGAGGGCGTGACCACCGGCATCTCCGCCTACGATCGCGCGCACACCGTGCGCACCGCGGTCCGCCCGGACGCCAAGCCGCGGGATCTGGCCCAGCCGGGTCACATCTTCCCGCTCGCATCGCAGCCCGGCGGCGTGCTCAATCGCGCCGGCCACACCGAGGCGGCCAGCGATCTGGCGCTGATGGCCGGGCTGGAACCGGCCGGCGTGTTGGTGGAAGTGCTCAATGCGGACGGCAGCATGGCGCGGCGTCCGCAACTGGAAGCCTTCGCCCGCGAGCACGGCCTGAAGATGGGTTCGATCGAGGATCTGATCCGCTATCGCCTGAGCACCGAGCACACGGTCGAGCGGGTCGACGAGCGCGACATCCAGACCGAGCATGGCCCGTTCCGCCTGTTCACCTACCGCGACCGGCTCAGCCACGGCCTGCATTTCGCCCTCCTGCGCGGGACCGCCGACGCCGAAACACCCACCTTGGTGCGGGTGCACATGCAGAACCCGCTGGCCGACGCGCTGCATTGGCGCCGCGCCGATTTCGGGCCGGCCATCGGCGACGTGCTCCGCCGCATCGCCGCCGAGGAACGCGGCGCGCTGATACTGCTGGGTGACAGCGCCAGTCCGGACGCCCTGCTCGACCGCATCCGCGAGTGCCCCGAGCCGCCGGCCAGCCGGGCCGGCGTTCTGGCCGAATGGCGCCGCAACGGTGCCGGCAGCCAGATACTCGCGGATCTGGGCCTGGGCCGCCTGCGCGTGCTGGGCACGCCGCGTCGCCAGATCGGCCTGGCCGGCTTCGGCCTGGACGTGGTCGAGTACGTCGATCCCTGACGCCCGGCACCCGGCCGGCCCAGGTGTCCGGGGCCGGCCCTGTTAAACTTGCCACCCCCCAAGGAACCCTGCCCATGGCCCACTACGAAGGCGACCTGCGCGCCCCCGAAGGCGCCCGCTTCGCGATCATCGCCAGTCGCTGGAACGCCCGCATCACCGATGTGCTGGTGGCCGGCGCCCGCCAGAGCCTGGCCGGCAACGGGGTGGGCGAGGACGCCATCGACGTCATCCGCGTGCCCGGCGCATGGGAGATTCCGGTCGCCGCCGCGCGCGTGGCCGCGGGCAGCGCGCATGCCGGCATCATCGCGCTGGGCTGCGTCATCCGCGGCGACACCCGCCATTACGAACACGTCGCCGACCGCTGCGCGGAAGGCCTGATGCGGGTGCAGCTGGATTTCGGCGTGCCGGTGCTCAACGGCGTGCTGGCGGTCGAGCGCATCGAGGATGCCGAGGCGCGTGCTGGCGGCAGCCATGGCAACAAGGGCGAGGAGGTCGCGCTGGCGGCCGTCGAGATGGCGCAGTTGCTGGAACAGCTGCCGTAACCCAATTCAGGCTGGAGAACCCGTGAGCCGACAGTACCGAAAAGATGGCGTCGATCCCGTGACCCGCGCGCGTGCGCGGCGTCGCGCCCTGCAGGCGCTGTACGCGTGGCAGCGGTCGGGTGGCGAGGTCGGGCAGGTGATCGCCCAGTTCGCCCATGAGCAGGCGCACGAGATCGCCGATCTCGAATACTTCGAGGATCTGGTGCGCGGCGTGGTGAAGCACCGCGCGCAGCTGGACGAGGCGCTGGCGCCGTACCTGGACCGCACGGTGGAAGAAGTCGATCCCATCGAGCGCGCGGTACTGCGCATCGCCGCCTACGAACTGCTGCATCGCCTCGACGTGCCCTACCGGGTGGTGCTCAACGAAGCCATCGAAACCGCCAAGCGTTTCGGCGCCGAACACGGTCACACCTACGTCAATGGCGTGCTGGACCACGCCGCGGTGGCGTGGCGTCCGGCCGAAACCTCCGCCAAGGCGCGCTGAGAGCGGACGGTGCGCGTATCGCCGCTTCCACGAGGCGGCCTGCCGGTTTGATGGCCTGACGCGCGGGACGACATGAACACTGGCGAATTCGATCTGATTGCCCATATCCGCGCGCGGGTCGGCCTGCGCGACGACGTGATACTGGGCATCGGCGACGACGCCGCGCTGCTGCAGCCGCCCGCGGGTCGCCAATTGGTCGTCACCACCGACACGCTCAACGCCGGCGTGCATTTTCCGGAATCCACGACGGCCAGCGACATCGGCTGGAAGTCGCTGGCCGTCAACCTGTCCGACCTGGCGGCGATGGGTGCCGAACCCGCCTGGTGCACGCTGTCCCTGTCGCTGCCCGCCAGCGATCCGGGCTGGCTGGATGGCTTCCTCGACGGCTTCCTCGGGTTGGCGCGGGCGCACGGCGTCGCGCTGGTCGGTGGCGACACCACCCGTGGTCCACTGGCAATCGCGGTCACCGCGATCGGCCTCGTCGCGACCGGGCGCGCGCTGCGCCGTGAGGGTGCCCGGGTGGGCGATGACGTCTGGGTCAGCGGTACGCTGGGTGACGCGGCGGCGGCGCTGCACGCGTGGCCGGACCCGCCCTCGGCATTGCGCGCGCGCCTGGACCGGCCCACGCCGCGGGTGCAACTCGGCCAACGCCTCGCGGGCATCGCGCACGCCGCGCTGGATGTTTCCGATGGCCTGCTGGCCGATCTCGGCCATCTCTGCCGGGCCAGCGGCGTCGGCGCGGAGATCGAACTGGCGCGACTGCCGGTCTCGGATGCGCTGGGCGTTCATCCGCTGTCGGCGCGCATCGCCTGGCAAGCCAGTGGCGGCGATGATTACGAACTGTGCTTTACCGCGTCGCCGGATCATCGGGATGGGCTGGCGATGCTCGCCACCGAACTCGATCTGCCGCTGACCCGCATCGGCCGCATCGTCGATGGCGACGGCGAAGGCGTGCGCGCGCTGGATGAAGCGGGGCACCCCTGGCGTCCCGGGCGGACCGGATACACCCATTTCTAGCACCGCCGCTCCTGCATTTGAGGATTGGATGCAGGCGAAACGATGACCCTTCCCGCAGCGTGATCAGTGCGCCGGCTGGGCGGCTTCCAGCAGCGGCGGCAGTTCGCCCGCGCCCAAGGTGACCGGCCTGACCAGCGCGTTGAGCGCCTCGTTGCGCTCCAGCGGCAGGTTGTCGCCCATGCGGGTGCCCGGCGGCAACAGCGGAAAATCCAGGCGTAAATTTGCCGCCTTCGCCGACGCGCCGGTGATTTCCCGATACAGCACCGCCGCCACGATCAGCGACGCGGGCAGGGAAGGATGCAGGCTGTCATCGGTGAACAGCGACTTGGGCTTGCCGCCGGATGTTGCCTCGTAGGCACGCAGACGGGTGCCGGCCATCACCGGCGTCGCGCCGGTCTCGCGCGCGACCTGGCGCAGGCCGCGATCCAGGTTGTCCTGCCAGTTGGTGTCTGGTCCCCAGGTCCCCAGCAACAGCACGCGCGCGCCGCGCTGCTCCGCAAGCCCGGCGAAGCGGCGATGCGCACGCAGGCTGTTGCGGCAGGTGTCCTGCTCCTTCTGCGCGGGACTGGCGGCGCAGGCAAGCAGGCCGCCGCGTTCCTGCAGGATCACGAAGTCCCACTGCCCGCGCCCAAGCGCCTTCGCCGCCGTACCGCTCTTCCAATGCTGGGCCAGTTCCGCGCCCGGCATCACGTAGGTTTCGGTTTCGATCAGCGGGCCCGCGTCCTGCGCGCGCGCCAGGCTGCGCAGCAGACCGGGCAGATTGTTGGTATAGACCAGGCTGTTGCCGATCAGCAGGACCCGCAGGGTGGGGCGTCCCGTCGGCGCGTTTCCGGGAGATTGCGCGGCGGCGTGGGCGATGCATGCGCCCAGCAACAGGAGCAGCCATCCCAGCCGCTTCACGGCGGCAGGACCTTGCCCGGGTTGAGGATGCCATCGGGATCGAGCGCCTGCTTGATCGCGCGCATCGCCGCGAGCGTCGCCGGCGTGAACGCCTGCGGCATGAAATCGCGCTTGGCCACGCCGATGCCATGCTCGCCGGAAAGCGTTCCGCCGAGCGACAGCGTCAGTTCGAACAGGCGCGGCAATGCGGTCCGCGCGCGCGCTGTCTGATCGGCATCCTGTGGGTCATACAGGATGTTGACGTGCAGGTTGCCGTTGCCGGCGTGGCCGAACGCGACGATCGGTAGATCGAACCCGGCGGCCATCTTCTCGACCCCGCCGACCAGATCCGGGATGCGGCTGACCGGCACCACCACGTCCTCGTTGATCTTGCCGGCGGCGATCGTGCGCAGGGCCGGCGACAGCGATTTGCGTGCGGACCACAGGCGTTCGCGCGCGGCTTCGTCCGGCGCCTCGTCCAGCGCTATCAGGCCCTCGCCGGCGGCGGCCGCCGCCACCGCTTCCAGCGCATGCGGCAGGGTTTCGTGTTCGCCGTCGACCTCGATCATCAGCAGCGCGCCGGCGTCGGGAATGTCCGCGCCGCCCACCTCGCGCGCCAGCCGGATGCAGGCGCGGTCCATGAATTCCAGCATCGCCGGCGCCACCGGTTGCGCCATCACCCGCGACACCGCGGCGGCGGCCTGGGTGACGTCGCCGTACAGCGCGCGCAGGCTGGCGCGGCGCGGCGGCTTCGGCAGCAGGCGCAGGGTCGCTTCCACGATCAGGCCAAGCGTGCCCTCGCTGCCGATCAGCAGATGGGTGAGGTCGTAGCCGGTCGCGTCCTTGGTGGTGACACTGCCGCAGGCGATCAGATCGCCGGTGCCGGTGACCGCCTGCAGGCCCAGCACGTTGTCGCGGGTGGCGCCGTACTTCACCGCGTGTGGTCCACCGGCATTGCAGGCCAGGTTGCCGCCAATGGTGGCGACGTCGGCGCTGGCCGGATCCGGCGCCCAGAACAGGCCGTGCGCGGCGATCGCCGCCTGCAGCTCGCTGTTGAGCACGCCGGGCTCGACCACCGCGTAGCGATCGCCGGCTTCGATGCGCAGGATCCGGTTCATCCGCTCGAACGAGACCGCCACACCGCCCGCGTAGGGAATCGCCGCGCCGGTGCTGCTGGTGCCGCTGCCGCGGGCGACGATCGGCACCCGATGCTCCCGGCACAGGCGGACGATGGCCTGGACCTGTTCGCGGGTGCGGGGCAACGCCACCGCATCGGCGAGGGCGTAGCGGCGTGAATTGTCCTCGCCATAGCGTCGGCGGGCATCGGCGTCGGTGAGCCAGCCGTCGCCGAGCAGATCGCTCAGCGCGGCATCGAGGGCGGTGGGCAAGGGCGTGGTCACCGCGCCATTCTAAGGGAGGCGCGGCGCCCGGACCCTACGCGTCGTCGGCGCGGAACGCGTCCGCAATCCAGTTCAGCCGCGGCGCTTTCGGGTCGCCCTGCGCGTCGACGACGTCGAAACGACAAGGCAGGTCGGCGTAGCGGGGATGGGCGGCCAGGAAGCGCAGCGCCGCCCCGATCAGGCGGCGCCGCTTGCCGGCGTCCACCGAGGCCGCACCGCCGCCGAAGGCATCCGAGCGGCGATGCCGGACCTCGACGAACACCAGCGTGGTTTCACCGGTGCGCTCGTCCCGCATCACCAGATCCAGTTCGCCGCCGCGGTAGTTCACGTTCGCGGCGACCGGACGAAGGCCGGCGCGGATCAGGAAATCACGCGCGGCCTGTTCCACCAACGCCCCCTGGGCGCGGCGATCAACCGCCATCGGCGATGGGCACCACCGCGCCGCTGCGGAAGGTCGACCAGGCCGGCGAACGCAGGATGTTGCCGAAACCATCCAGGCGCAGCACGCCGGTGGCGCCGCGCAGGCCTTCGTTGGTGTCGGTCGCCAGCTTCTCCAGATAGGCGGTCAGCAGCCAGGCGTCGTAACCGAACGCGAACAGGCGCGCGGCGGGCCCGCGCGCGGTCGCCAGGCGCTCGCCGGTCATGCCGGCCGGCGGCAGTCCGGGCACGCCGCGGGTGGTCCAGGCCTCGGTCGGGAACACGATGCCGTCCAGCGCCACGTCGTCCAGCGTCTTGCCGGTGCCGGACAGCAGTTGCGAGGTCGCCACCCGGCTCTTGCCGCCCAGCCCGGCCAGTGCCAGCTGCGGGGCGAGCACGCGCGCGGTCGCGCCCTTCACCGCCAGGAACACCGCATCGACGTTCGCCTGCGCGGCGGATGCCAGCGCGGCCGACAGATCACCGGGCGTATCGCCGACGCTGAGGTTGGCCGCGACCTTGCCGCCGCGCTCGCTGAAGCGCTCGGCGAATGCCTGCGCCGCGCGCCGGCCGTTGTCGTCGGCGCCACCGATCACCAGCACGTTGCGGCGCTCGCGTTCGAGCAGGTATTCGGCGGCCATGATGCCGTCGTCTTCCGGGGTCAGCGAGAAGCCAGCCATGCCGTTCGGCGGCGGCACGTTGCCGCGGTTGAGCACCAGGGTGGGCACCTTCAGCGCCGGCTCGTGGAACAGCGCGCTGACCTCGTCGCGGCCCAGCGGGCCGATCACGAAATCGGCGCCGGCGGCGACCGCGCGGCCATAGGCGGCGATCGCGCCGCCGGCGGTGCCGCTGGTGTCGAAGAACTGCACTTCCGGCCGGCGCCGGCTTTCGCCGTAGTAGCCGGCCATCAGGCCGTCGCGGACCGGTTGCGCGGCGGTGGCCAGATCACCGGACAGCGGCAGCAGCACGGCCAGCTTCACCGGCGGCCGGTAGCCGTCGCGCTCGGCCGGCGGCCGGTTGCCGAACTGCCATTGATCGCGATCGAACGGCCGCGGCAGCGCCAGCCCGCGTCGCAGCAGCGCGCGGCCGGCGAACTTGTACAGCGGATCGCCGGCCGGCAGGGCGGCGGCGTCCTTCGACAGGGTGGCGTCGTCCAGCCCGGACAACAGGCGGTCGATCTCGCGGGCATTGTCGGCGCGGGCCTGTCCGGTGAGGACGGCATCCTGCCGCGCCAGTTCCGCCGCACGGGCGATCGCGGCGGACGCCTGGCCTTTCGGCGTGGCCGGACCGCTGACCTGGGTGGTGGCGCAACCGGCGAACAGCACGGCCAGCAGCAGCGGGGCGAGAATCCTTGCGAAGCGCATTTCCATAGGCATCGGCGACGGCGGGGCGGAGGAACCGGCTACGATTCTACCCCTGCCGAAGGATCCCCACTGAATGCCCGCCGGAACCCTGTTCATCGTCGCCACGCCCATCGGCAACCT
>NZ_JANJUE010000114.1 GCF_024710765.1 Pseudoxanthomonas sp. | reverse complement strand
ACCAGCAGTTCCTTCACCCCGCCGCGGACCAGGCGCTCGGCCTCGCGCCGCACTTCGTCGACCGGTCGCGAGACCAGATCGCCACGCATCGACGGGATGATGCAGAAGCTGCAGCGGTGATTGCAGCCTTCGGAAATCTTGAGATAGGCATAGTGGCGCGGGGTCAGCTTCAGGCCATAGTCCGGAACCAGGTCCAGGAACGGATCGTGCCTGGGCGGCAGCGCCGCATGCACCGCCTCCATCACGCTCTGGTAATCCTGCGGACCGCTGATCGCCAATACGTCAGGATGCGCTTGGCGGATCTGCTCCGGGCGCTTGCCCAGGCAACCGGTAACGATGACCTTGCCGTTCTCGGCCAGCGCCTCGCCGATGGCATCCAGCGATTCGGTGACCGCCGCGTCGATGAACCCGCAGGTATTGACCACCACCACGTCGGCGTCGTCGTAGGTGGGCACGATGTCGTAGCCCTCCACGCGCAACTGGGTGAGGATGCGTTCGGAATCGACCAGGGCTTTCGGACAGCCGAGGCTGACGAAACCCACCTTGGGGTTCTGCAGGGACATGGAAGCGGGAACGGGAGAAACGGCATCGGCGCCGAGGGCCGCGGATTATACCCTTCCTTCCCGGCCCCCCCGGCGCGCGGGCTGAATGGCGCACCCGTCACCCGGCACCAGCGCCCGATGGGCGACAATGCGCGCTTTCGGCAGCACGACATCAGGAGTTCCGCCATGGGCGAATGGACCACCCTCGAGACCGCACGCGGCCCGGTCGCCGCCTGGCAGGTTCGTCCGCGGGCTGAACCCCGCGGCGGCCTGGTGATCATCCAGGAAATCTTCGGCGCCAACGCGCATATCCGCAACGTGGCCGAGCACTATGCCGAGGCGGGCTACGCCACCCTTGCCCCCGCCTTCTTCGATCTGGTCGAACCCGGCGTCGAACTGCCCTATGACCCCTCCGCCCACGACCGTGGCCGCGAACTCATCGGCAAGCTGGGATTCGATGCCGCGCTTGATGTCGTGTCCGCGGCCGCCGGCGCGCTGGCCTGGGCAGGCAAGGTCGGCACGGTCGGCTATTGCTGGGGCGGCACGGTTGCCTTCCTGTCGGCGTTGCGGCTGGGCCTGCCGGGGGTGAGCTACTACGGATCGCGCAATCGCCTGTTCCTGCAGGACATGCCGTCCGGCTCGACGCTCGCGGCGCCGGTGATGTTCCACTTCGGCGAGCTGGACGCCTCGATTCCCCCCGCGGCCATCCAGTTGCACCGGGATCGCCTGCCCGGGCTACCGGTCTTCACCTATCCGGCCGGTCACGCGTTCAATCGCGACGCCAGCCCGGACATCTACCACGCCCAGAGCGCCGAACTGGCGCGGTCACGCAGCCTGGCGTTCCTGGCGGAGCAGATCGGATGAGCGGCTTTGAACTGGATCCCCGGCTGGCCGCGGACAGCGTGTTCGTCGCCGACGGACCGCTCTCGCAGGTGCGGTTGATGAATGACCGGCGCTATCCCTGGCTGGTGCTGGTACCGAGGGTGAACAACGTCAGCGAATGGCTGGATCTGGATGGCGGCCAGCAGCGCCTGCTGCTGGCGGAGATCAACCAGGCGGGTGCGTTGATCCGTGCGGTTCCCGCGGTACAGAAACTCAACATCGGCGCGCTCGGCAACATCGTGCGCCAGTTGCACATCCATCTGGTCGGGCGCCATGAAGGCGATGCAGCCTGGCCGGGGCCCGTATGGGGACATGGCCAGGCCGAACGCTACGACGAAGCTGCGATCGTGGCGGAGGCCAGCCGCTGGCGGGAGCGCCTGGGCTGACCGCCGGAGCGGCGCGCCTCAGGTGCGCGGCAGGGTGACGCCGGTCTGGCCCTGGTACTTGCCGCCGCGATCCTTGTACGAGGTCTCGCAGACCTCGTCGGACTGGAAGAACAGCATCTGCGCCACGCCCTCGTTGGCGTAGATGCGCGCGGGCAGCGGCGTGGTATTGCTGAATTCCAGGGTCACGTGCCCTTCCCATTCCGGTTCCAGCGGGGTCACGTTGACGATGATGCCGCAGCGCGCGTAGGTGCTCTTGCCCAGGCACACCACCAGGGTGTCGCGCGGGATGCGGAAGTACTCGACCGTGCGGGCCAGGGCGAAGGAATTGGGCGGGATGATGCAGACGTCCGATTCGATGTCGACGAAGCTGCCGGGATCGAAGTGCTTCGGATCGACAATCGTCGAATTGATGTTGGTGAACACCTTGAACTCGCGCGAGCAGCGCACGTCGTAGCCGTAGCTGGAGGTGCCGTAGCTGACGATGCGCTCACCGTTGACCTGCTTCACCTGTCCCGGCTCGTACGGCTCGATCATGCCGTGCTGCTCGGACATGCGGCGGATCCAACGGTCACTCTTGATGCTCATGCGGGTTCCTGGTGGGGGGACGTGGATGGATGGGGCCGCCATTGTAGGGCAGCCCGGCGCGCGCCCGGCTCCCCCCGACAGGATGTGCCGCCGACTCAGAGCAGCGAGGACAGGATCGAGGACTTGGCCCGCGGCCGCTTGCCCAGCTGTTCGACCAGCGCCCGCGCCGCCTGGCGATAGGCCCGGGCCGCGGCGGAGTCCGGAGCGGCGACCACCACCGGCTGGCCGGCGTCGCCCTGCTCCCGGATGGCGATGTCCAGCGGCAGCGAGCCCAGCAGCGGCACGCCGTACTGCGCCGCCATCCGTTGGCCACCGCCCTCGCCGAACAAGTGCTCGACGTGGCCGCAGTTCGAACAGGTGTGTACCGCCATGTTCTCGACGATGCCCAGCACGGCCACTTCGACCTTCTCGAACATCTTCAGCGCCTTGCGCGCATCCAGGGTGGCGATGTCCTGCGGCGTGGTCACCACCACCGCCCCCGCCACCGGGATCTTCTGGGCCAGGGTCAGCTGGATGTCGCCGGTGCCCGGCGGCAGGTCGATCAGCAGGTAGTCCAGATCGTCCCACAAGGTGTCGGTGA
>NZ_JANJUE010000103.1 GCF_024710765.1 Pseudoxanthomonas sp. | reverse complement strand
GCTTCGGGGGTGATCCGCGCCGGATCGATCTCGAAGGTGTCCTGCAGGATGGTGCTGATGCGGTCGAAGAGTTCGTTCTTGGTCATGGTGCCTGCTCCCCTGCGCTCACGCCTGCTGCGCGGAGACGAACCGGGCCAGCGCGTGGACACTGGCGAAATGCTGTCGGGTTTCCTGAGAATCGGCGGACAGGGTCACGCCGTAGCGCTTCTGCAGCGCCAGGCCCAGTTCAAGCGCGTCGATCGAATCCAGGCCCAGGCCCTCACCGAACAACGGCGCGGCCACATCGATGTCGGCGGGGGAGACGTCCTCCAGCGACAGCGACGAAATGATCAATTGCTTGATTTCAAGTTCAAGTGACTGCACGCAGGCCCCCCGCCGCGAAATACTGGGTCAGATAGTCGGTAAGCTGGCGCGCAGCCAGAGCCTCCCCCTGTGCCCCGTCCAGGAAAGCTGCGATTTCGAGGTCTGGCTGAACGTCCACCACGACATGGAACCGGCGCGCCGGAACACGATACCACTTCTCGCCTTTGCCCAGCGTCATGGGCGTACAGCTCAGGCGCACGGGGGTGATGTCCAGCCGGCCGCGCACGGCGATATTGGCCGCGCCGCGCTGCAGGTGCAGCGGGCCGTCGCGGCGGGTGCGCGTGCCTTCGGGGAAGATCACCAGGTTGCCGCCGCGGCGCACGGCCGCGATGCAGTCGTCGACCAGGCCCGCGCCATCGTCGTTGAACACGTAACCGGCGGCGCGCACGGGGCCACGCGTGAAGGGATTGCGGGCCAGCGCCGACTTCACCACGCAGTCCGCATTGGGCAGCCGCGAGATGAGGAAGACCACGTCGATCAAGGTGGGGTGGTTGGCCAGGATCAGCAGCCCGTCACGCTGCAGGCGCTCCCGGTGGCGGATTTCATAGGTCAGCAGGCCCAACCGGCGCATCAGCTCCACATGTGCAGCGAAACTGCGCTGCACGGTTCGCCGGACCAACCGGCGCCGGTGGCGCGGGTCGCGCACGCACCATTGCAGGGGGGGGAACACCAGCAGCCTCAGGGCCAGCCCGCCCAGGCCGAAGGCCAGGAAACTCAAGCCGGTCCCGAATATCCGCCAGAGGTGGTTCAGGCGTTCAGCCACCGTGGCGCCACTCCCACTGCCGGGCATCCTCGTGGTGGCGCAGGGGTCCGCCAGCGGCCAGCAGGAAACGCAGGACCTCCAGCCCGTGCGGCAGGCCCGTCACGGCCCCGGGTGCGGATTCCGAGGCCGCGCCGCAGGCCAAGGAGACCCGGAAGCCCTCCCGGTCCACCGGCGCCACCCGCCAGCACCACGCATGGAAAGGGTCGGGCTCGTCCCCGAAATCCGCATAGACCTCGGGCAGCGCCGCGTCATAGACCACCACCAGCACTTCCGGTGCCCCATCCCCGAGCAGTCCGGCCGCCTCCACCAGTGCCGCTTCCGGGGTGGCCTGTCCCGCCGCCAGCGCCAGGTAGTTGCCGCGCTCCCCCCGCACGATCGAATACAGCGCGGCGATCGCGTTGTGCACGGACAGGCCGAAACTGGTGGGCGACAGCGCTTCGCGCCGGCTCAGCGCTTCCAGCAGTTGCACCGAACACGCCACGTCGCCATGTCGCGAGGCGAACACGAACGGGATGCCTTCGGCCTCGGCGCGCTGGCACCAATAAGCGGCCTGGATGGCCATCCGGCCCAAACGGTCGATGCGCCGCCGCTGCATGGCGGGGACTTCACTCAATGCCGGCGTACCATCGCCCATGGGAACGAAGGGCTCGCGCGCCCACGCCTGCCAGGCCTCGGCCGTTTCCAGACCGGGCGCCCAGGCGGCCCACTCGGCGATGGTGAACTGAATATTCACGATGCTGCGTACCGCCCGTATTCTGCGAGCACCCTATTCCACCGGATGCGCCCCGAATCCGCCACCGTGAAATTTTTTTCTCACGGATGCTTGCAAGTCGCCGACGCTCTCCCTACAATTTCGCTTCTCCCGCCGCGTGGGGCCATAGCTCAGCTGGGAGAGCGCTTGCATGGCATGCAAGAGGTCGCCGGTTCGATCCCGGCTGGCTCCACCAACTTTCCAGGCATTAGGCCGTCTGGAAAGAAAAAATCAGGCGGCAAAGTTTCAAACGCGTCCCCATCGTCTAGAGGCCTAGGACATCACCCTTTCACGGTGGCGACCGGGGTTCGAATCCCCGTGGGGACGCCAATTTGATTGAAGCAAACAGGGCTCGGGAAACCGGGCCCTGTTTGTTTTTTGCCTCCAGCAGCCGTAGGGATTTTCCCACGGCTCTTCACGGTATTTTCCTACTGAAAAGAATCGCAGCCGCATGCTGTGCTGAGGCGGCTCCGGATCAGGCTGCCTGGAGCAAGGTTCGACTATCCCCAGCCTGACTCACCCGTTGTCCGGAGTTTCACCGAAACGCTCAGGAGTCCAACGCTCATGTGGAAACCATTGCTCGCCGTCCTGCTGCTGGCTGCCAGTCCTCTGGCGCAGGCAGACATGTTGATCAACACCACCACGACGATCCTCGGCCCGGGGCCGATGCCTTGTTCGCGCGTCGTCGTTACCACCTACACCTATCAGACGGATAACGGACAGACTTATACCCAAAGCGTCCGCAGCTACACGCGCGACATCTGGTCGCCCCAGTGCGTCCCGCAGCCATTGCCCTGAGCAACCTGCCCGATCATCCCGGTGAACGCCGGGATGATCGGCCTCATCGTCACGCTGCGTCGAGCGCCGCCGTCTCCACGGCCTTCAGTGTCGCCACGCCGTGTCCCTGCTCGGCCAGGTATTCCAGCCATTTGCCAAGGAAGGTATTCATCCGCATGCGATGGCTGATCACTTCCGCCGGCGGCGGATACAGGCCAATCACGTCCTGCCAGCGACGGCCCACGTAGCAGTGCGTGGCCTCGGCCTGGTGCGCGTCGCGATACAGGCGCACGAAGGCGGATGGATCCGGTTCGCCGGTCAGCGGATCGCGCAGGTCGTAGGTGAGCCGCAGTTCGACCGTGTAGCGGTGGGTCTCGATCACTTCCAGGCGTACGTCCAGGCCGTCGCCGACCGAGGAAATGTAGGTGCCGGTACCCAGGTGATCCGGTGCGAACAGGCGCATCAGCCGCGCATGGTTTTCCGCATAGAGCGCCATCAGCCAGCCGAAGCGGCTGAGCTTGGGAATGCGGGCCTGGCGGTCGGTGGCGGGAGGTTGCATGGGTCCGATGCTACACGCTGGCCGGCGCCGGCGGCAGCATTGACGGCACCGTCCGGGAAGCCTAAGTTAAGGTTTCCCGTCACGGGATTTCCCGGCCGCTTCCGGCCCCCTCCCTGCCTCAGAACATCTCGCGCTGCAGTCCCAGCGTGGACAGCACCTTGCTGGAGATTTCCTCGATCGACTTGTTGGTCGTGCTGAGGGTGGGAATGCGCTCGACCTGGAACATCGCCTCCGCCGCGGCGACTTCGCGCTTGCAGGTTTCCATCTGCGCGTAGCGGGAATTGGGGCGTCGTTCCTGCCGGATCTGGTGCAGGCGATCCGGATCGATGGTCAGGCCGAACAGTTTGCGGCGGTACTGACGCAGCCGTGGCGGCAACCGATCCGTTTCCAGGTCCTGGTCGGTCAGCGGATAGTTGGCCGCGCGCACGCCGTAATGCAGCGCCAGGTAGACGCAGGTCGGCGTCTTGCCCGCGCGCGAGACCGCGACCAGGATGACGTCCGCCTCCTCGTATTCCAGCGCGATGCCGTCGTCGTGGGTGAGCGCGAAGTTCATCGCGTTGATGCGGCGGTGATAGGTCTCGAAATCCACCAGGCCGTGCGCCTGGCCGACCCGCGACTGCCTGGGGGTGCCCAGTTCGCGTTCCAGCGGCTCGATGAACGGCGCGAACACGTCCAGCATCAGCGCCCCGCTCTCGGCCAGCAGCACGCTCAGCGCCGGGTCCACGCAGGAATTGACCACGATCGGCCGGCTGCCCAGGGCCACCCCGGCGCGGCGGATGCGGTCGGCCGCGTCCCGCGCCTTTTCCTCGTCATCCACGAAGGAAATGCGGTCGGTCTGGAAGCGGAACCCGCTGAACTGGGTCAGCAGGCTGTGGCCGATGGTTTCGGCGGTGATGCCGGTACCGTCGGAAACATAGAAAACCGGCCTGGTCACCAGGCCGCCCTGGTCCGGATTCACCACGAAACCCCCTTCAGATCAAGCTTGTCTGCAATTGGTATTGCATAGCATCATATCGCCTCTTTCCCCACGGACACGGCCCGGCCGGTGGTCTCGGCGCGGCGCACGGTCAGCTTTGGAGCTTAACGCTTGAACGAGAACATCCTCTGGCTGCATGCGTTGCGCCTGTCCGATCTTGCCCGCGTCGGCGGCAAGAACTCCTCGCTTGGTGAAATGATCGGCCACCTGGCCGGCCTGGGCGTCTCCGTCCCCGGCGGTTACGCGACCACCGCCGAGGCGTTCAAGGCGTTCATCGCCCACAACGACCTGTCCAAGCGGATCTTCGACAAGCTCGCCACCCTGGACGTCGAGGACGTGCCTGCGCTGACCGCCGCCGGTCGCGAAATCCGCGGCTGGGTCATCGACGCCCCGCTCCAGCCGGACCTGGACCAGGACATCCGTACCGCCTACGCGCAGCTGTGCGCGGAAAACGGCGGCGGAGAAGTCGCGGTGGCGGTGCGTTCCTCGGCCACCGCCGAGGATCTGCCCGATGCCAGCTTCGCCGGCCAGCAGGAAACCTTCCTCAACGTCACCGGTGCCGATGACGTGGTCCACAAGGTGAAGGAAGTCTTCGCCTCGCTGTACAACGACCGCGCCATCGCCTACCGCGTGCACCACGGCTTCAAGCACGAGGACGTGTTCCTGTCGGCGGGCGTGCAGCTGATGGTGCGCTCGGACGTGGGTTCTTCTGGCGTGCTGTTCACCCTGGACACCGAATCCGGTTTCCGCGACGTGGTGTTCGTCACCGCCAGCTATGGCCTGGGCGAGAACGTCGTGCAGGGCGCGGTGAATCCCGACGAGTTCTACGTCTACAAGCCCACGCTCGCGCAGGGCAAGCCGGCGATCCTGCGCCGCGCCCTGGGCAGCAAGCAGATCCGGATGGTGTATTCGGACAAGCCGGGCGAGCGCGTGCGCAACGAGGACACGCCCGCGGAACTGCGCGGCAGGTTCTCGATCAGCGATGCCGACGTGCAGGAGCTGTCCAAGCAGGCCCTGGTCATCGAGCGGCATTACGGCCGCCCGATGGACATCGAGTGGGCAAAGGACGGCGTCAGCGGCAAGTTGTTCATCGTCCAGGCGCGTCCGGAAACCGTGAAGTCGCGCGCCAAGGCGACCCAGATCGAACGCTATGCGCTGGAGAAGCGCGGCACCGTGATCGCCGAAGGCCGCGCCATCGGCCAGAAGATCGGCAGCGGCGTGGCCCGCGTGGTGCGTTCGCTGGACGACATGAACCGCGTGCAGCCCGGTGACGTGCTGGTCGCCGACATGACCGACCCGGATTGGGAACCGGTGATGAAGCGTGCCTCGGCCATCGTCACCAACCGCGGTGGCCGCACCTGCCACGCGGCGATCATCGCCCGCGAACTCGGCGTGCCGGCGGTGGTCGGCACCGGCAACGCGCTGGACAGCATCGCCGACGGCGTCGAAGTGACGGTCAGTTGCGCCGAAGGCGACACCGGTTTCATCTATGACGGCGCCCTGCCCTTCGAGCGCACCACGACCGACCTGGACAACATGCCGCCGGCGCCGCTGAAGATCATGATGAACGTGGCCAACCCGGAGCGCGCGTTCGACTTCGGCCAGTTACCCAACGCCGGCATCGGCCTGGCCCGCCTGGAAATGATCATCGCCAGCCATATCGGCGTGCACCCGCTGGCGCTGCTGGAATACGACCGCCAGGACCTGGACACCCGCCGCAAGATCGACGCCAAGATGGCCGGCTACGCCGACCCCGTCAGCTTCTACGTCGACCGCCTGGCCGAGGGCATCGCCACCATCACCGCCTCGGTCGCGCCGAACCCGGTCATCGTGCGCCTGTCGGATTTCAAGTCCAACGAGTACGCCAACCTGGTCGGCGGCACCCGTTACGAGCCGCATGAGGAAAACCCGATGATCGGCTTCCGCGGCGCCAGCCGCTATGTCGATCCCTCGTTCGAACCGGCCTTCGCGCTGGAATGCCGCGCGGTGCGCAAGGTCCGCGACGACATGGGCCTGGACAACCTGTGGGTGATGATTCCGTTCGTGCGCACCCTGGAAGAAGGCCGCAAGGTGGTCGAAGTGCTGGCCCGCCATGACCTGAAGCAGGGCGAGAACGGACTCAAGATCATCATGATGTGCGAGGTCCCCTCGAATGCCCTGCTGGCCGACGAGTTCCTGGACATCTTCGACGGCTTCTCGATTGGCTCCAACGACCTGACCCAGCTGACCCTCGGCCTGGATCGCGATTCCAGCATCGTCGCCAACCTGTTCGATGAGCGGAATCCGGCGGTCAAGAAGCTGCTGTCGATGGCCATCCAGACCGCGCGCGCCAAGGGCAAGTACGTCGGCATCTGCGGCCAGGGGCCGTCCGACCATCCGGACCTGGCCGAATGGCTGATGCAGGAAGGCATCGAGTCGGTATCGCTGAATCCGGACACCGTGGTCGATACCTGGCTGCGTCTGGCAAAGCGAAAAGCGTCATAATCCGGGCCGCATGGCCCTGATCACCCTTCCGACCAAGACACCCGCCGCGGCGTCCACGCCCGCCGCCCCCCGCGCGTTCGACTGGAGTTCGATCGACTGGGGGGCGGTGCTCGCCAACTGGGCCATCGCCGCCGCCATCGTGCTGGTGGGCTACTGGCTGTCCAAATGGATCAGCCGGATCGTGTACCGCGCCCTGACCCGGGGTGGCGTCGAAGCCACCCTCGCCGGCTTCCTGCGCAATGTCTGCTACGCGGTGATGATGGTGGTGGTGCTGATCGCCGCGCTGCAGAAGATCGGCGTGCCGACCACCTCGGTGCTGGCGGTGGTCGGCGCCGCCGGCCTGGCGGTAGGCTTGGCGCTCAAGGATTCGCTGTCCAACATCGCCTCGGGGGTGATGCTGATCGTGTTGCGCCCGTTCCGCGATGGCGACCACGTGCAGGCCGCCGGCCTGGAGGGCGTGATCGAGGAAGTGCGCATCTTCCAGACCCGCCTGCGCACCTTCGACAACCGCCTGATCGTGCTGCCCAACAGCATGATCACCACCGCGCCGATCATCAATTTCACCGCCAAGCCGCGTCGCCGCATCGATATCCTGGTCGGTGTGGGCTACGACGATGACCTGAAGCAGGCCAAGGACATCCTGCTGGCGTTGGCCCACGCCAATCCGCTGGTGCTGGCCGATCCCGCGCCGGCGGTCATGGTCAGCAAGCTGAGCGAAAGCAGCGTGGATCTGACCCTGCAGGCATGGGTGAAGACCAAGGATTTCGGCGACGCCCGCAGCCAGCTGACCGAAGCCGTGCGCACCGACATCATCGGCCACGGCCTCAACATCCCGTATCCGCAGCGCGACCTGCACGTCTACCACCACAACGCCGACGGCACCCCGCTGACCCAGCTCATCACCCGCGCCGTCGCCGACGATGGTGACGTGGCGCCGCCGCCGGCGACGCCCGCGCCCTGATCCTGCCCACGATCCTGTAGGAGCGACGTCAGTCGCGATTGCCTACCTGGCGAGGGTCGGTCGGTCGCTGAAATCTGTCAGGTCGCGACTGACGTCGCTCCCGCATGGAAAAAGACGGGTGGTCGCCGCCTCAGCCCGCCAGTTCAGCCAGATGCCTGCGGTAGTGGCGCAGTTCCTCGATCGAGTCGCGCACGTCGCTGAGCGCGGTGTGCGCGGCCTGCTTGCGCACGCCTTCCAGTACCGGCGGGGCCCAGCGCCGGGCCAGTTCCTTCAGGGTGCTGACGTCGAGATTCCGGTAGTGGAAATACTTCTCCAGCCGGGGCATCAGGCGGTGCAGGAAGCGCCGG
>NZ_JANJUE010000321.1 GCF_024710765.1 Pseudoxanthomonas sp. | reverse complement strand
GGCCACGGAAGCCGCGAGCGAACGCAGCGAGGCGGGTACATCGTTGGTGTTCGCATAGGGGCCCAACAGCTCGTGCGCCTTGAACCATTGACCCGAACCATAGAGGAAGTGGGCGCTCTTGCGGTAGCGCAGCAGCAGGTAGGGCGTGTTCAGCACGCGGTCCACATCGGTGGCAATGTCGTCGTACAGCGGGTCGCCGTAGGTGGAGGGGCGCTCCAGGCGCAGGTACTGCGGATCCCCATCGACGTAGACCAGCACGGCCGGTCGCTCCATGTAGATCACCTCGGGGGGCTCGTTCCAATAGGCATCGTCGGGGTTGTTCTCCTCCTCCAGCGCCGCGATCAGCCAGTCAATGGAGAAGGGCTGCGTGTTCCGGGGGATCTCACGCGACAACATCACCCCGATGCGCACGGCCTCGCGGCCCACGGGATCGGGAAAATGCACGTCGCTCACCTCCAAGCTCACCAGCGTCGCCAGGCGCGTGGTGCGGTCCACCGCCATCAGCCCATCGCCCCACACCGACCCGAAGACCGGATCGGGGTCGACGGCGCGCTTGATGGACACCGCGAAGCGCACCGTGAAGTGATCCCCCTCGATGTGCTCCGGCTGGGGCGCGTACACCTGCACCTCGTCCGTGCCGGAGGTGAAGCGCAATGGCCACTGGTCTTCGGTGGGGGCGCTGGCCATTGCCGCACCGTCCGCGGGCAGCACCAACAGCAACAGGGGCAGGAGGAGGAATGCGCAGCGGTTCATCGGGAGTGGCGTGTGGAACATGCGCGCAAGTACCATGCCCCAGAGGGCTTGACGGTCCTCTCAAAGATGGTGCGGTGGCCATGGCCTTCACCTGTCGGTTGTCATCCCGGCGCATTTTCCCACCTTCACGTTCCGCACATCAACGCACATGTCCTTCCAAGGCAAGCTCAAGCGCTTCCTGCTCATCCTGGAGCAGGTGAAGCACGCGCCCACCTTCGCGCAGATCCAGGAGGAGCTCCACCAGCACGGCTTCGAGCTCAGTGCGCGCACCCTGCAGCGC
>NZ_JANJUE010000085.1 GCF_024710765.1 Pseudoxanthomonas sp. | reverse complement strand
AACCTCAAAAGTGGGAGGCCACCATACCCGTTTACAAAGCGAACAGGAAAGTCAATGAAATCAACGGTCTACCCAGACCACCCCCGCGCCAGTGCTAGCTTTGCGTACCGTCACTTATTGCACTGAAAACGAGGAGACCCCAAAGATCCGAGTTGGGGCACGGTGAGAGGTGAACCTGTCAGGCCCATGACCACGGTGAGGGGGGCATTGATCTCCCGGACGAGCGCTTCGATGGTCTTGGGGTCGGAAGCCCCCGGCACAAAGAGGCAATCCGCACCCGCCTCTCGGTACGCATTGCATCGCTCGACGGCCTCTGCAAAAACATTGCTCGCACCAGTCAGGTAGACATCGGATCGGGCCGTCAGAACAAAAGGAACTCCCGACGCGTCCGCGGCGCGTCTTGCTGCCCGAACGCGCGCGACAGCGTGCTCTCTGTCGAACAGGGCTTGCGCAGGATTGCCGCTGTAGTCCTCGATGTTCGCGCCCACCACACCAGCACGAATCGCAGCCGCGATGGTTTCTCCAACCTCTTCAGGGCTCGCACCGTAGCCCGACTGGAGATCGGCGGAGACAGGAAGTGGACTTGCCGCAGCAATGGACCCCACGCGATCCAGCATGGTCTCCCTGCTCACAGCAGCTTCTTGATCAGGGAATCCCAGCGAGAAAGCCACGCCTGCACTCGTAGTGGCGATAGCGGGAAAGCCGCAGGACGCGAGCATCAGCGCACTACCAACGTCCCAAGCGTTGGGCATCAGAAAGATGGCCTCGGCAGTGTGCAATTGCTGGAACCGTAGACCCCGTTGGATTTGGCTCATTATGGCCATCCTAGTCGCCGAAGTTGGTGGCGGGTACTTCAGTCGGTATCGTGCGTATGGGCAATCTCGCCCAGACACCGCATCAACTTGTCGTAAAGCGTGCGCCCTGTTGTCGGGGGAGGTATGCCACACACCCATGTACTTCCTGCCGTTTTTGCGATTTGGTAGAGCGCCTCACTTTTCGACCATAACCAGCGCATGCACAGATTCGTCGGTGTCGAAAAACGGCTCACGTTGCTTGCGTGGTTGCTTTAGGCAGCGCGTTCGAATCTCCTCGGGACGATTCAAGACAGGTTTACCGGGCAAACGCTCCGCAACTCCTATGTGGCCGTGTCAACCGCGCGTTGTTCCGGATCTGTTCACCTACTCGCCAAAACGGAGTAGATAGCTACCCCCAGATTCTGAGAGTGAAGTGGTGCAAGGCGATGTCTTCAACAAAGACGATTTGTACGAGGCATTAAGCAAGCACAGAGTGGGAATAGCGATCAATTCCAACGATCCTTCAACCCCGTCACCCGGTTGAACACCACTTTCCCGCCCACCCCGTGGTCCGCACGGTCGGCCACGAAGTAGCCGTGGCGCTCAAACTGGAATTTCTGGTCTGGCTTCGCTGCAGCCAGTGAAGGCTCCACAACCGCCGTCACCACCTTCAGGCTGTCGGGGTTCAGCGCGTCCAGGAAGTTCTTGCCGCCCGCGTCGGGTTGCGGGTCGGTGAACAGGCGGTCGTACAGGCGCACTTCGGCGCTCACCCCGTCGGCGTTGCCCACCCAGGTGATGGCGGCTTTGGCCTTGACGCTGTCGGCGCCGGGGGTGCCGCTCTTGGTGCCGGGGATGACCTTGGCGTGCACTTCGGTCACTTTGCCTTCGGCGTCTTTGGCGCAACCCGTGCATTCGATGACGTAGCCGCCTTTGAGGCGCACCACGTTGCCTGGGAACAGGCGCTTGTAGCCCTTGGGCGGCACTTCTTCAAAGTCTTCGCGTTCGATCCACACGTCCTTGCCGATCTTGAAGACGCGGTCAGGCGGCGGCGTCTGGCCTTCGGCAATGGTGCTGTGGGGCAGGGCGGGCTGGGTGCAGTCTTCGGTGTAGCCGTCAGAGCCGAACACTTCGGCCCAGTTGGTGAGCACCAGCTTGACGGGGTCAAGCACGGCCATGCCGCGGTGGGCCTTGTTTTCCAGGTCTTCGCGCAGGCAGCCGTCGAGCGTGCTGTAGTCGATCCAGGAGTCGCTCTTGGTCACGCCGATGCGTTCGGCAAACAGCTGGATGGCCTCGGGCGTGTAGCCGCGGCGGCGCAGGCCGACGATGGTGGGCATGCGCGGGTCGTCCCAGCCGCTCACGTGCTTGTCGTTCACCAGTTGGGCCAGCTTGCGCTTGCTGGTGATCACGTAGGTCAGGTTCAGGCGCGCAAATTCGTACTGCCGCGGCGGTGGGGCCTTGAGCAGGCCGCCTTCGCACAAACGCTCCAGCAACCAGTCGTAGAACGGGCGCTGGTCTTCAAATTCCAGCGTGGCGATGCTGTGGGTGATCTGCTCCAGCGCGTCCTCGATGGGGTGCGCGAAGGTGTACATGGGGTAGATGCACCAGGCGTCGCCCGTGTTGTGGTGCGTGGCGCGGCGGATGCGGTAGATGGCCGGGTCGCGCAGGTTGATGTTGGGCGAGGCCATGTCGATCTTGGCGCGCAGCACGGCGGCGCCGTCGGCCAGTTTGCCGTCGCGCATCTCGCGGAAGCGGGCCAGGTTCTCTTCCGGGCTGCGGCTGCGGAAGGGGCTGTCCACGCCGGGCTTGCCGAAGTCGCCGCGGTTGATGCGCATGTCTTCGGCTGTCTGCTCGTCCACATAGGCGTGGCCGGCGGTGATAAGGTATTCGGCCGCGCGGTACATGAAGTCGAAGTAGTTCGACGCGTAGTACAGGTGGCTTTCCTGCTTGCCGTTGAAGTTGGATTCCCAGTTGAAACCCAGCCACTGCACCGCGTCGAGGATGGAGTCCACGTACTCCTTTTCTTCCTTCTCGGGGTTGGTGTCGTCAAAGCGCATGTGGCAGACGCCGCCGTAGTCGCGCGCCAGGCCGAAGTTCAGGCAGATGCTCTTGGCGTGGCCCACGTGCAGGTAGCCGTTGGGTTCGGGCGGGAAGCGGGTGCGGATCTTGGCCGGGTCGGGCTGGCCGGCGTCGTGGAAGGCGGCATCACCCGGGCCGCCGCCCCATTGGCGCTGGGCGTAGGTGCCGGTGGCGAGGTCTTTTTCAATGACCTGGCGCAGGAAGTTTGACGTCCTGAGCGCCTGGCCCTCAATTTCTGCGGGAGCTTGGTGGTGTCGAGAGATGCTGGACGAAAGGGACGGGGGGGGCATGCAGTCATTCTAAGGAGAGGCGGAAGCTCCAAGATAATCAAGGTCTAACCCACAACAGGTGTCACGCGCTTGAACCAAAGCACTCCCTTGCCGAACGCCTCTCTGCTGAACCAGCTGTTACGGTTCACCCCCACGGCGCGCATGTTTTTCTCGGGAAATCTCTGTACCCTGACGCAGGGATCCGAGGCTGACGGCCTCAAGCAGGGGACGATGCACCTGCTGAGTCGCGGCGAGCTGCAACTGACGCGCAAGGGCTTTGCGCCGCTGAACGTGCGGGCGCCCAGCGTGCTGTTGCTTCCCCGCGCGTTGGAGCACTGGGTTCAGGGCTCAGGGCCGCAGGGGGTGGACCTGATGTGCGCCACCCTCAGTGAATTGGCGCCGCCGCTGGACATGATCTTGCCGGACGTCACGGTGATTGACTTGACCGCCACGTCATCGCTGCAGCGACCGGTAGAGCTGCTGTTCGAGGAGGCCGAGGCACGTGCTTTTGGTTATCGGGCAGCGATCGACCGCCTGCTGCAATACACCTTCGTGGTGCTTGTGCGTCACCTGATTGATCGGCAACTGCTGTCCGGCGGTGTGCTGGAGGCCATGGTCGACAGCCGTCTGGGTGTGGTGCTGTCCATGCTGCACGAATCGCCAGAGCACGACTGGACGCTTGACAGCATGGCGGAGCTGGCGCACCTGTCCCGGTCTGCCTTTGCCCTGCGCTTTGTCCAGGTGGTGGGCATACCGCCGTTGACCTACTTGACCCACTGGCGCATGGCGGTTGCCCGCAACCTACTCGCGCAAGGGCAGGCAGTGAAGGCGGTGGCCTCTCAGGTGGGCTACGGTAATGCCACCGCATTCGCGCGAGCGTTTCAACGGGCCTCGGGGCAATCGCCCAGCGCTTGGCAGATGGAGCATCTGAGTCAGCCGTAGGTCCATCGCGCCCTGGTTCTGGACGATCGGTGGCGTGATGCGGACGCCGAATGCCGTTGTGCTGTGCCGAACGGACCCGACTTCAGGTTCAATGCCTTGAGGCAGAACTTTGAAGGAGATCACGATGAACCCGAGCGAAAAAGCAGTCCTGGCCGGCGGTTGTTTCTGGGGCATGCAGGACCTGGTGCGCAAGCTGCCTGGCGTGTTGCGCACCCGTGTGGGCTACAGCGGCGGCGATGTGCCCAACGCCACCTACCGCAACCACGGCACCCACGCCGAGGCGTTGGAGGTGGAGTTCGACCCCACGCAGACGAGCTTTCGCGACCTGCTGGAGTTCTTCTTCCAGATCCACGATCCGAGCACCCCGGGGCGCCAGGGCAATGACCGCGGCAGTTCCTACCGGTCGGCCATTTTCTACACCTCGGACGAGCAGCTGGCCACGGCGCAGCAGACCATTGCCGATGTGAATGCCTCGGGTTTGTGGCCGGGCAAGGTGGTCACCGAGCTCGCGCCCGCGGGGCCGTTCTGGGAGGCCGAGCCCGAGCATCAGGACTACCTGGTCAAGCACCCCAACGGCTACACCTGCCACTACCCCCGTGCGGGCTGGAAGCTGCCGCGACGCGAGATCGGCTGACGGCCAACGCTCAAGAACGGTGGGGGTCGGCGCGCCAGTGGGCGGGCCGACCCGGTGTGTCTGTTTTTTTCCTGAGGAGATGGTGATGCAATCCCGGTGCATTCAACAGGCGCCCGAGCTGCGGGTGCCGTGGTGGATCGACGGCGAAGGGCGCAGCATGGCACCGCTGAAGCTGTCCGATCTGGGCGACGGGTTCAAAGTGATCTTCTGCTTCCAGCACTGGTGTCCGGGCTGCCACAGCCATGGCTTTCCGACCCTGCAGAAGCTGATCAAGGCGTTGGGCGATCGCGGCTTCGCGTTTGCCGCGGTGCAGACCGTGTTCGAGGGCGCCGAGTCCAACACCTTCGAGCGCCTGCGCGAGACGCAGTTGCGCTACGGCTTGAACATTCCGTTCGGACACGACCCTGCGATCGGACGCGCGTCGTCGCTCATGGCGGACTACGGGACGCGCGGCACGCCGTGGTTTTTGGTGATCGATCCGCTGGACGAGGTGCTCTACAGCGACTTCGAGCTCGACGAGCGGCAGCTGATCGGGGCGTTCGGCGCTTCGAACGATGGTCTCAAGGCGGCCTGAAGTCATGCGTGCGTCCACACCAAAGGCCGTGTCGGAGCCGAAGACGCCGGGGACGGGCCCGGCGTTTCGGCTGCCGTTTGACAACAGCTTCTTCCGGGACATGCAGGGGTTCTATGTGCCTTGGAAGCCCGAGCCGTCCCCGGCCCCGGCCTGGGTGCAGTTCAACGACGCCCTGGCGCTGGAGCTGGGGCTGGAGCCGGCGACGCTGAAGTCTGCGACCGGTCTGGCGTGGCTGTCCGGCGTGGAAATGCCGGCTGAGGCGGCGCCGCTGGCGCAGGCCTACGCGGGACACCAGTTCGGCCAGTTCTCGCCACACTTGGGGGATGGCCGCGCCTTGCTGCTCGGGGAACTCATCGACACGGCAGGACAGCGTCGGGACCTGGCCCTCAAGGGGTCGGGCCGTACGCCGTTTTCGCGCCGTGGCGATGGCAAGGCGGCACTGGGCCCGGCGCTGCGCGAGTACCTCATGGGCGAGGCCATGCACGCGTTGGGCATTCCCACGACGCGTGCGCTGGCGGTGATCCGGACCGGTGAGCGGGTGAACCGCGAGGGCTCGCCCCCCGGGGCGATCTTGGTGCGCGTGGCGGCCAGCCACTTGCGGGTGGGCACTTTTGAGTTCTTCGCGGCGCGGGAGGAGGAGGTGATGCTTCGGCGGCTGCTCGACTATGCCGTGGCGCGGCATGACCCCGCCCTCGCCAAGCTTTCCGACAAGCCCATTCCGATGCTGGAGGCCGTCTGTGAGCGGCAGGCGCAGCTGATTGCACGCTGGATGGGCGTGGGCTTCATCCACGGGGTGATGAACACCGACAACATGAGCATTTCGGGCGAGACCATCGACTATGGTCCGTGTGCGTTCATGGAGGGTTTCGATCCGGCCACGGTGTTCAGCTCGATCGACCGTCAGGGGCGATATGCCTACGGCCAGCAGCCGGCCATGGCGCAATGGAACCTGGCCCGTCTGGCCGAAGCGTTGCTGCCGGTTCTGGACGCCCGCGATATCGACGTCGTGGAACGGGTGGAACAGGTGGTGGCCGGGTTTGCCGTGCGCTTTGACCGGCATTGGACCGGGCAGCTGCGCGCCAAGCTGGGCTTGGCCGCTGAAGAGCCGGACGACCGCGCCCTGGCGGACGACTTCCTGCAGCTGCTGCAGCGGGAAAAGGTGGACTTCACGCTGGCGTTCCGCCTCCTGTCCGACGCCATCACGGGGCCGGATGCCGCACTGCACGACCTGTTCGGACGGGAGCGCCCGGCGCTCTCGGACTGGCTGGCGCGCTGGCGCCAGCGCATGGCCCGGGAGGGAAGGACCTTGCAGGACTGCGCCGCAACGGCGTGGTCGGTCAATCCCTTCGTGATCCCGCGCAATCACCAGGTGGAGGCGGCGCTGTCGAGTGCCGTGGACGAGGCCGACCTCGGTCCGTTCGAGCGCCTGCTGGCGGTGCTGGGGCGGCCGTACGAGACGGTGGAGTCCGCGCGGCCATTCACGCTGCCGGCCTCGCCCGAAGTGGCCGCAGCCCACCGCACCTTCTGCGGCACCTGATTGGGGTACCCAACGATTTCTGAAAGGAGACTTCGCATGACCACAACGAAACAGGAACCCGGTGTCCTTGGCGAAGCGGCCGCTCCCCTGGGTGTGACCCGGTGGGTGGACGCGTCGGGCCAGGCGCTGGAACACTTCGACCTGGACCGCATGCCCGGCCGGTTCAAGCTCATCTTCTGTTTTCAGGACGCCTGCCCGGGGTGCCATGCGACCGGCTTTCCGGCGCTTGCCCGGGTGGTCGACGCGTTTCGGGGGAGCGACTTCGTCGGGTTCGCCGCAGTCCAGACCGTGTTCGAGGACTTCGGTTCGAACACCTGGGAGCGCATGCTGGCCAATCACTCCCGCTACGCGCTGGGCATTCCCTTCGGGCACGACGCCGGTGACGAACAGGACGGCGCGGGTTCGGAGCTGATGCGCCGCTACCGCAACGGCGGCACACCCTGGTTCATCCTGATCGATCCCGATGGCAGAGTGGTCTACAACCATTTCCGAATCGACGCCGACAAGCTCGTCACCTTTCTCAAGCGGCTGGAAAACGAACCGGCGGCACCGGAGCCTGGGCCCGACATGTTGACTTGGAAAGGAGTGATTCAACTGGTGGAAACGGGCAACCCGACGCCACCGCGCCGAGTTGAGCGCAGCGAAGCCGAGTGGGCCCAACAGCTGACGCCCGAGCAGTTCCGAATCACGCGGCTCAAGGGCACCGAACGGGCGCACAGCTCCTCGATGTGTACGCTGTTTTCGCCCGGGATCTACCGGTGCGTGTGCTGCGGCACTGAACTATTCGATGCGTCGACCAAATATGACAGCCGCAGCGGCTGGCCCAGCTTCACGCAGGCCATTGCCCCGGGTCTGGTGGGCTATCACGGAGACAACAGCCACGGCATGGTGCGGGTGGAGACGACGTGCAACGTCTGCGACGCCCACCTGGGTCACGTGTTTCCCGACGGACCCAAGCCCAGCGGTCTGCGCTACTGCATCAACGCCCTGGCACTGGAGAAAGCATGAGCAGCGAAAAGGTAGGCTTCGCTGGCAGCAGCCAGGGTCTGCTGGTGGGTGTCTTGGAACGCCCGGACCATGCACCGTTACAAGCCCTGGCGGTGTTTGCCCACTGCTTTACCTGCGGAAAGAACTCTCTCGCCGCGACCCGCATCAGCCGGGCGCTGGCTCAGCAGGGCATCGCCACGCTGCGCTTTGATTTCACCGGTCTGGGCGAGAGCGAAGGCGACTTCGGGCGCGGTGGCTTTTCGTCCAGCGTGGCGGACATTGTGGCGGCGGTGCACTGGATGCAGAGCACGATCGGCATGCCTGCACTGTTGGTCGGACACAGCCTGGGGGGGACGGCGGCCATCGCGGCGGCTGCCCGCCTCGACGGCATACGGGCGGTTTGCACGCTGGGCGCACCCGCGACGGCCGACCATGTGCTTCGTCACTTCGGTCCGACCAAGTCCGAAGAGGATGGGCAGATCCAGGTCGACCTGGGCGGCCGGGCGTTCAGGATCGCGCCGGCCTTCATTGAAGAGCTCCAGGCCCAAGCCCACGAGAACCCGGTCAAGGGGCTTCGCGCGGCCTTGCTGGTTATGCACGCGCCAAGTGACGCGGTGGTGGACATCGGCGAGGCACAGGACCTGTTCAAGGCGGCCAGACATCCTAAGAGTTTCATCAGCCTGGACGATGCGGACCATCTGCTCACGCGCCCGGCCGATGCGCAGTATGCGGCTGACCTGATTGGCGCCTGGGCCTCGCGGTTTCTGCCGATGCGAGCCGAGCGAAACGATGCGCCGTCGGACCTTCGTGCGGGCGAGGTGTGGGTGGGGGAGCACGATCACGCCTTCTGGCGATCGATGCGAGCAGGTCCGCACCACCTCGACGCCGATGAGCCCAAGGAAGTGGGTGGTGGCGAACGCGGGCCCGATCCTTATGAACTTCTGCTGATGTCGCTGGGCGCCTGCACGTCCATGACATTGCGCCAGTACGCCAAGCGAAAAGGCTATGCGCTCAAGGATGTCCAGGTCAGGTTGCGTCATGAGCGCGCGCACGCGACCGATTGCCAGGAGTGCGGGGATCGCTCGGGACAGGTTGACCACGTCACGCGGCAGCTCCTGCTGAGCGGACCGTTGAGTGAAAGCCAGCGACAGGACCTGTTGCGCATCGCCGATCGTTGCCCCGTGCATCGAACGCTGGAGAACCATCCGGTGATCACCACCACACTGATTCGGGACTGATCCCAACCACACACAAACGAAGGAGACGGAGCATGAGAGCCATCTGGAAAGGCACCACCATCGCTGAGAGCGATGACATCGTGGAAGTTGAAGGCAACGCCTATTTCCCACACGACGCGTTGCGCCCGGAACATTTCAAACCAAGCGATACGCACACCACCTGTCCATGGAAGGGGCGGGCCAGCTACTACGACGTCGTGGTCGGCGAAGACGTGAACGCTGACGCGGCGTGGTACTACCCGTCGCCCAAGGCTGGTGCGGAGGCGGTGACCGGCAGGGTGGCGTTCTGGCGCGGTGTCGAGGTGCGGCCATGAGCGGGGAACAGAGGTTCGACGCGATCGTGATCGGAGCCGGTCAGGCCGGTCCCTTTCTGGGCGCGACACTCGTTGCCCGGGGTATGAAGGTGGCGCTCATCGAGGAGCGTGACCTGGGTGGTACCTGTGTCAATCGGGGCTGCACCCCAACCAAGACCCTACGCAAGTCGGCTCGTGTGGCTCACATGGCGCGCCGGGCCAGCGAATTCGGTGTGCAAACCGGGTCGGTCCAGGTCAACTTCAGGGCAGCGATGGAGCGCATGCAACGCCGGGTGGAGGAGGCTCGCTCTGGCCTGCAGGCCTGGCTGGGCCAGTTGGAAGGACTCACCATCATCAAGGCGCGCGGTCGCCTGGCGGGCCGTGAAGGCGAACAGTTCGTGGTGCTGGCCGGCGAGCATCAGCTGGTGGCGCCCAAGGTGGTGCTGAACACCGGCACACGTCCCTTTGTTCCGCCGGTGCCTGGGCTGGACGAGCTGCCGTTCCTGGACAACGAACGGCTGTTGGCGCTGCGTGAATTACCGTCCAGGCTGGTGATCATCGGCGGTGGATACATCAGCCTGGAGATGGCTCAGATCTTTCGGCGGCTGGGAAGTGAGGTTGCCATTCTGGAAACAGGGCCCCGCCTCACGGCCCGCGAGGACGAGGACATTGCAGCCGCTGTGACCGGAATGCTGACAGCGGAAGGCATCGAAGTGAACACCGGCGTGCGCATTGAGCGGGTCGGCAAGGCGGACAACGACGCTGGCGTGCGGGTGCAGTTGGCTGGTGGCCGCAGCGTGGATGGCAGCCACCTGCTGGTGGCCACCGGGCGAATACCGAACACCGACTGTCTGGGCCTGGAAACGGTGGGCCTGGAGGTCAGTGCGCGAGGCTACCTGGTCACCAACGACCGGCTCGAAACCGCGGTTCCCGGCATCTGGGCGCTGGGTGACATCAATCAGCGCGGGGCCTTTACCCACACCAGCTACCACGATCAGGACATCGTGGCGGAGAACCTGGCCGGAGGGCAACGCAGCGCCGCCGCGCGCGTCGGCATTTATGCCATGTTTACCGATCCTCCGCTGGCCCACGTCGGTCTTTATGAGGCCGACGCGCGAAAACTCGTGACCGAAGGGCGACGCATTTCCCAGGCGGTTCACGCCATGAAGGACGTCAGTCGCGCGAAGGAAGAAGGCGAAACCGTGGGCAAGATCAAGCTCCTCATCGATGAGGACAGTGGTCATTTCCTCGGAGCGACCATGCTCGGGATCCAGTCGGACGAGATCATTCAGGCGATCGGTCTGGTGATGGCCAGTGGCGGCACCTGGAAGTTGGTCCGGGATGCATTGCCCGTTCACCCGACGGTCACCGAGTTCCTGCCCACCATCATTGATCGACGCAAGCCCTTGACCGCAAGTTCTGGGTGAGCCGGAGGACCCACACCATGCCCATCAACCGCTCATTCAGCGGCCGCAATCGCGATGTCCACAACCACGGCGGTCGACTTCCGCCAGGACAGTCCCTGACGGAAGGTTTTCCCGTGCTGACTGCGGGCCCCACCCCAAAAGCCTTGGCGCTTGGCGATTGGCGCTTGACCTTGAAGGTCGGTGTGCGGCCGGTTCGCGTTTGGACCTGGAGCGAATTCCAGGCCCTGCCCCAGACCGAGCAGGTGGTCGATATCCATTGCGTTACCACCTGGTCGAAATTCGACACCCGCTGGCGCGGTGTGACGTTGGACACCTTGTTGCAGGCGGCCGGACTGGAAGCGCCCACGCCTTGGGTGTTGGCGCATTCTCAGGACGGCTACTCCACCAACGTGCCGTTGGCCGATCTGACACAAGGGCGCGCAATGATCGCAACGCACTACGACGACCGACCGCTCGCGCCCGAGCACGGGGGACCGGCACGCCTGTTGGTGCCGCATCTCTACTTCTGGAAGTCGGCCAAGTGGGTCAATGCGCTGCAGTTCAACGAGCGCGACGAGGCCGGGTTCTGGGAACTGCGGGGCTATCACATGCGAGGCGACCCTTTCAAGGAAGAGCGCTATGGATGAGGCTGTTGGTCAACACCGGCTGAGCTGGCAGACCGCACGCATCGATGCGTTGCAGGCACTGACTCCACGCGTCATGCGGGTGGTGCTGCGTCCTGACAGATGGGTTCGCCCGAGGCCGGGCCAGCATTTGGATGTCCGACTGACAGCGGAAGACGGCTATCAGGCACAACGGAGCTATTCACTCCTCTCACCTCCTCAACGTACCGGGCTCTATGAGCTTGGCATTGAGCGTTTGGACGATGGCGAAGTATCCACCTGGTTTCACGACAAGGCCCAGCACGGCGAAACGATTGAAGTCCTCGGACCGGTTGGAGGTCATTTTGTGCTTGACGAGTCGAACACACGACCAGCCTTGCTGATTGGGGGAGGATCTGGCGTCGTTCCCCTTTTGTCCATGGCAGCGCAACGCGTGGGTGCATACAGCCAAGCGCATACAACGCTGTTGGTTGCCGCACGCCATCTTGACGAAGTGTTGCTCTGGCCCACCCTGCAGCGATGGGAAGCGTTTACGCCGCGGTTTCGCAGCCGACTGGCGCTCTCGCGGGATACCTGTGCCCCGCGCGCACAGGACCACGTTGGCCGCATTGATGGAGCCGATGTTGCTTGGGCATTGCAGCAATTGGGTGATGTGGCGACCGAATCTGCGCAGGTTTTCATCTGCGGGCGTAATGACTTTGTCGAGTCCATCGTTCATATGGTCACCGGGCTAAATGTGCCCGAGGTCTCCATCCGCACCGAGCGCTTCGGAAGTTGACTCTCTTTTTTCTCATCTGCCGTGACACCTGAAGACATCCGCCTAACCCGATACGTCTCTGTCCGTTCGCGCAGCGAACGTCTGTGTGCCCCTCTGAGTGCCGAGGACCATGTTCCCCAACCGGTTTCCGACGTCAGTCCGCCGAAGTGGCACTTGGCCCACACCACGTGGTTCTTCGAGACTTTTGTCCTCGCGAAACAACAGCCGGACTATCGACTGTTCCATCCTCTGTATGGCTACCTGTTCAACAGCTACTACGAATCGGAGGGCGCTCACCTGGCACGCCCGCAGCGAGGGAGCTTGAGTCGCCCGACGGTGGCTGAGGTGATGGCGTATCGCGCGCATGTGGACGAGTCCATGCGCCGTATGCTGAAGGAACCACTGGAGCCCGCGGTCGCGGCCTTGGTAGAGCTGGGCATGCAGCATGAACAACAGCATCAGGAGTTGCTGATCACAGACATCAAGTACATCCTGGGCCACAACCCATTGCATCCGGCGTATGACCCTCTGGGCATCGGTCCCCAAGATGTGACGGCCGAACATGATGGAACCTGCCCACCACTGGACGATTGGCTTAGCGTCGAAGGGCAGACGATTCGCATGGGCCACCAGGGGCCAGGGTTCGCCTTCGACAACGAGTCGCCATCGCATTTGGCGCTCATTCAAGGAGTAGACATCCGTGTGGCGCTAGTCACCAATGATGAATACCTTCAGTTCATGCGCGACGGAGGATATCAGCGCCATTCGCTCTGGCATGCGGAAGGCTGGGACTGGGTGCAAACGCTTAAATTCCGTGCGCCGATGTACTGGCAGCCCGACCCTAACCAGCCTGACGGATGGGGTCATTACACGCTCCAGGGGGTGATGCCGCTGACCAGTCAGGCACCAGTCACGCATGTCAGTTACTACGAGGCACACGCTTTCTGCGATTGGGCGGGGTGGCGATTGCCCACCGAGTTCGAGTGGGAAGCAGCGGCAAGCCGGTTCGACTGGGGGCGTCGATGGGAATGGACGCGCAGTGCCTATCAGCCCTATCCCGGTTTTGCCCGCAGCGAGGGCGCAGTGGGCGAATACAACGGGAAGTTCATGGTGAACCAGCAGGTCTTGCGCGGAGCGTCCTGGGCCACATCGCCGGGCCACGCCCGTTTGACATACCGGAACTTCTTTCACGCTCCGTTGCGTTGGCAGTTCACGGGCATCCGTCCTGTTCGCTCGCGGGAGTCCGCATGACTGATCGGGACAGACTGACGGAGCATGTTCTGCAAGGGTTGACGCGACCACAGAAGGCGCTCTCATCCGCTTGGTTCTACGACGATGAGGGCTCGCGCCTGTTTCAGCAGATCATGGCGCTGCCCGAGTACTACCTCACACGCCTTGAGCACGAGCTGCTGCGCTCACGCGCGGATGAGCTTTCCCGGTGGATAGATCCTCGGTGCAGCCCGATCGATCTGATTGAACTGGGCAGCGGCGACGGGGCCAAAACGCTGTCGCTGTGCCAGGCACTGGCGCAACGTGAAGTGGATTGCATCTACAGGCCTATGGATGTGTCCGCACACGCCCTAGCGGATCTGAGCCGCCGCTTTGACACGTACCTCCCCCGCATGGCCATCGAACCGGTGCTGGGAGACTATTTCGAGCATTGGCCTCAGATTGCCGAAGGGCGACGCCAGGTTGCAATGTTGCTGGGCAGCAATCTGGGCAACCTCGACGAACACGGTGCCGTCAAGCTGCTGCAGCGGGTGCATTCGCATTTGCGCCCGGGTGACCTTGTGCTGCTTGGTCTGGATCTGGTCAAGGACCCGGCCATGTTGCGCGCAGCATACGACGATTCACAGGGCGTGACCGCTGCGTTCAATTTGAATCTGCTGACGCGGTTGAATCGCGAGTTGGGCATGGACTTCGATCTGACGAAATTTCGGCACTACGCCAGCTACTGTCCGCTGGAACACGTGGCCAGAAGCTTTCTGGTGAGCCAAGTTGACCAGGTGGTCCACAGCAGAACCCTTGACCGAGGGTTTGTATTCCATGCCGGGGAGACCATCTATACAGAGCAATCCCAGAAATACTCCCTGGCTTCAATCGAACACCTCGCACGCCGAAGCGGGTTTGACAACACCTGCACCCTGACCGACCCCCGAGGCTGGTACGCCATCACCGTCTGGCACCGGCTACCGTTCACCCCAACGCAACAAACGTCGACCTGAAAAAGGAGTCCTAATGAGCAACAAGACCCATCTGCGCCAGACCATGCTGGACCTTGCCGAAGGGCGCCTGCGGTTTGCTGAACAGACCTATGCGCAATACCTGGTCGGTGCGGCGGGCCGCGGAGATGAACCCAGTGAAAGCGATGCGGCGTCGCGGGCCGTCAACAATGCCGCTCTGGCGCAGGCGTTCGAATGCCCCATTCACGATCATCAGGAGGCCCTGGAAGTCTTACGTCAGATCGATTTCGGTCCCCGGGATTCGGTGGAGACAGGCGCCGTGGTTCGCATCGACGGGCGTTGGTTCGTGATTGCGGTTGCTAGCGATGCCTTCCAGTGCGACGGCAACACCTACATGGGAATTTCCACCCAGGCGCCCATCTACGCAGCGATCGCAGATGCCCGAGCCGGTGATGTTGTCAGCTTCCGGCAACGCGAACTGCACATAGAGGAAGTCTTGTGATGCACCTCATTCGAGTCTGAACGATGGGCGGCACGCTGCGCGACTTGGTCCGGCGCTTTCATGGCACAGGTCGACTTGGTGCCATCGTTCTGCGCCCGGATCGCCTCAAGGACGCTGTGTCCGTGCAGGAGGCCAGGGCCGAACCGGGTCTCGGGCTGATTGGCGATCACCGCTCCCTGCGGCTTCGTCAGTCGGATGCGCAACGCCATCGCGAGCTGAGTCTGATCCAGGCTGAGCACCTCAGCTTGCTCGGGGTCTGGACGGGGCAAGCCCCAATTGCCCCGGAGCGTTTGCGGCGCAACCTCGTGATCTCGGGGATCAACATCGCCGCGATGCATTCACCTTTCCGGGAAGAGCGCTTTGTCTGGCGAATTGGCGGTTCGGTCCGCATTGAAATCACGGGGCCATGTCCTCCTTGTTCACGCATGGAGGACGAGCTCGGTGAAGGCGGTTACGCCGCGCTGCGTGGTCACGGGGGCGCCACGGCACGGATCGTCGTAGGTGGCGTGCTACGGGTTGGAGATACCGTTAACCTTGACGTTGAATCCACCGTGGGCTGAGAGCCATGATCGAAGCAGAGCGTACGCCTGGGTTCCTCCATCTTCTCCAGATGACCGGCGGTGCGTCGTGGTTGCACATGTGCATCCACCACCGCGAGACGGAAGGTTTTCTCTCGAGCGCGACCGGCCTGGACAAGCTGATCGCCGCAGCGATGGTCTCTGAAGATACCCGGTCGCGGTTGCGCGTCCACGGGCAGGGTGTGATGGTTCTGCTCAAAGCGATGCATCTGAGAGCTGATGGAGTGGGGCATCCAGAGGACATGGTGTCCATGCGAATCTGGATTGATGAGCGTCGGGTTATCACGACCCGCGAGGAGGATGTGGATCCCATCCTCGAACTTGCAGAAGACATCTCTCAGGGGCGCGGCCCTGCAACGCCAGGTGACTTCCTTTGCGATCTCATCGAAGAGCACCTCGCGGAAGTTTCCGAGCAGGTCGAGATGCTGGAGGATGGGGTGGATCTGATCGGCGGCCTTCTGGTTCAGCACCAGACGGAAGCGGCATGCCCGAGCATGGCCAATACCCAGACCGCGATCTCTGGCTTTCTTCGTCATCTTGGCCCCCAGCGAGCCGTTCTTCAAACGTTGACAACTCTCGTCGTCCCGCCGCTGAATATAAATCACCGAGGCCGACTGGAGGAGCACCTGAACCAGCTGTTGCGGTTGCTCGAAACGCTGGAGAATTTGCGTGACCGTATCGATATCCTCAGTGACCAGGCAAACCGCATTCAGGAGCGACAGCTGAATCAAAGCTCTTATGTTTTTGCCGTGGTATCCACAATCTTCTTGCCCTTGAACTTTGTCACTGGCCTGTTTGGCGCCAATCTTCTGGGACTGCCGTTCGCAGATGCCACCAATGGCTTCTGGGTGTTGGTAGGTCTTTGCTTACTAATGAGTGTTGGGTTGGTAGCGGTCTTTCGCTGGTTCAAATGGCTTTAGTAGACGGTTTGTGGACTGTTTGAGATGTATCTTCGGAGCCGTCCATCAAGGACGGGTGCGCTGTTAGGAAAAACGATACGTGCCTGTTGATTCATCAGCACAACTGAGCCAGTGATCACGTCGAATACTGAGCCACTGGGTTGATGGATGTTCTGGCTACTCGGTTGTGGATAAGTCTATCGGGTCTGCTGCTTTTCGATCTCCTTTCTGAGCTTTTGCACGTGGCTTGGACGGTGCCGCGCCAGCGGCACTGGAGTGCTTGAATCGCCAGCTCTCATTGCCTGTCTCCACGATGTGGCAGTGGTGCGTGAGGCGGTCGAGCAAGGCGGTTGTCATCTTGGCGTCGCCGAAGACGCTGCTCCATTCCGAGAAGGTGAGGTTGGTGGTGATCACCACGCTCGTTCGCTCGTAGAGCTTGGAGAGCAGGTGGAACAGCATCGCACCGCCCGACTGCGTGAACGGCAGGTAGCCCAGTTCATCCAGGATCACCAGATCGACGTACATCAGCCGGTGTGCCAACTGCCCGGACTTGTGTAAGCGTCCGCCCACCGCCGTCTTCCCTTCAGCGTAGCGGTCGCTGACGATTGCCCCTCGGGAGGGGGCACCCAAATTTGTGCCCACGATTGCATTCATGGACACAAATTTGGATCAACGCCCGCAGCGCGGCCCGCGCGGGCCGTACCGCCGCCACTCGATCGAGTTCAAGCGCACCGTCGTCGAACAGTCGCTGCAACCGGGTGCCTCCGTGTCGCGTCTCGCGCGCCAGCACGACGTCAACGCCAACCAGATCTTCGCGTGGCGCAAGGCCTATCAGGAAGGTCGCCTAGGGGTGGCTGCATTCGTGCCGATCATCCTCGCCGACACCGACGATGAGGAGGCGCCCGAGATGCTCGATACCCCAGTGGCCGCGTCCGGTCGGCTGACGATCGAGCGCAAGGGCGCACGGCTGACTGTCGAGGGACGTCCCGACGCCCAGGTGCTTGCGCAGGTGCTCGCGGTGCTGTTGCGATGATCGTCCCGCCCGCGGGCACACGGATCTGGATCGCGGCCGGCATCACCGACATGCGGCGTGGCTTTGATGGACTCGCCGCGCTCGTTCAGACCCAACTCCAGGCCGATCCCTTCAGCGGTCAGATCTTCGTGTTCCGGGGGCGGCGCGGAGACCGGATCAAGGTGCTGTGGTGGGACGGCGACGGGCTGTGCCTGTTCGCCAAGCGGCTCGAGCACGGCAAGTTCGTCTGGCCTCAGGTCACGCACGGGAGCGTGGCACTGACACCGGCGCAGTTGTCGATGCTGCTCGAAGGCATCGACTGGCGGCGCCCGCTCAGAACGGCGCCGAATCGGGCCGCCTAGAGGTAGATGGATGTCTTTTAGCGGCATTTGGCGGCATGCTTCGGTATTATGTCGCCATGCCGAACGCCCCTGTTTCCGCCCCCGACGAAGTCATCGCCCTGCGGGCGAAGGTGAGCGAACAGGCAGCCGAGATCGAACATCTGAAACTGGTGATCACCAAGCTGCGCCGCATGCAGTTCGGCCGCAGTTCGGAGCAGATGAACGAGATGCTCGGCCAACTCGAACTCTCGCTCGAAGAGCTCGAGACCCTGCGTGCCGAGACCCCTGCCGAACCGGCCGCGCCAGCCGATACGCGTGAGGCGCCCCCGCCCCGCAAACCGCTCCCCGACCATCTGCCACGCGAGACACAGGAGCACCTGCCGTCGGCGTGCGACTGCCCAGCCTGTGGCGCCTCGCTCAAGAAGCTGGGCGAGACCGTCAGCGAGATGCTCGAGTACGTGCCGGCGAGCTTCCGGGTGATTCGTCATGTGCGCCCGAAGTTCGCCTGCAGCCGCTGCGACACGATCGTGCAGGCGAACGCGCCCGCGCGACCGATCGCACGGGGGCTGGCCGGCGCTGGGCTCTTGGCCCATGTGCTGGTCGCCAAGTATTGCGATCACCTACCCCTGTACCGCCAGAGCGCCATCTACGCTCGCGAGGGCGTCGAACTCGAGCGCTCGACGCTGGCCGACTGGGTGGGGCAATGCAATGCGCTGCTGCGCCCGTTGGTCGAGGCGCTGCGCAAGCATGTGCTCTCAGCGACCAAGCTGCACGCTGACGACACCCCGGTGCCGGTGCTCTCGCCAGGCGAAGGCCAGACCCGGACCGGTCGGTTGTGGACCTACGTGCGCGATGACCGCCCTGCGGGCGACGCGACGCCGCCGGCCGTGTGGTTCGCCTACTCGCCCAACCGCCGGGGCGAGCACCCGCAACGCCACCTCGCGCCCTTCAAGGGCGTGCTGCAGGCCGATGCCTTTGCCGGATTCGCGCCGCTCTATCAGGGCGGGGCCATCCAGGAGGCCGCCTGCTGGGCGCATGTGCGGCGCAAGTTCTACGACCTGCACAAGGCGCAGGCCTCGCCCCTGGCGGCCGAGGCACTCAAGCAGATCGGCATGCTGTACGCGGTGGAAGAGTCTGTTCGCGGCAAACCGCCCGAGCTGCGCAGGGCCGAGCGGCAAGCGCGCGCCGGCCCCGTTTTGGTTGCGTTACGCGCCTGGCTCGATGCCACGCTGAAGCAACTCTCGCAGAAATCGGCACTGGCCGAGGCGATCCGCTATGCGCTCGCGCGCTGGGACGCGCTCGTGCGCTACAGCACGGATGGGCGCATCGAGATCGACAATAACGCCGCCGAACGGGCGCTGCGCACGGTCGCCCTGGGTCGCAAGAATTACCTCTTCGCCGGTTCCGACGCCGGGGGCGAGCGCGCAGCGGCAATCTACAGCCTGATCGGCACAGCCAAGCTCAACGGCCTAGACCCCGAGGCTTACCTGCGACATGTGATCGGCCGCATCGCCGAGCATCCGGTCAATCGTGTCGATGAGCTGTTGCCGTGGAAGGTCGAACTGAAGGTGCTGGCTCCAGAGCAGAAGGCCGCTTGATGAAGCATCCCACCACCGACCCGCTAGCAGCGCTCAAGAACGTGGATTGGCTGATCTCGAATGGTGGCGAGATCTCGCTCGGCGCTTTCGGCTCGGTCGAGTGTGCCGCCGTCGCGAGTGACGAGAGTGACTGCCTAGACGGCGATCGCCGGACGCTTACGGACTTGTTGGGGTCTCCTCGTTTTCAGTGCAATAAGTGACGGTACGAAAAGCTAGCACTGGCGCGGAGGTGGTGTTGGTAGATCGTTGATTTCATTGACTTTCCTGTTCACTTTCAAATCTGCGATTCGTGGCGTCAAACCGTGGTC